>JACZRV010000055.1 GCA_022574555.1 SAR324 cluster bacterium | reverse complement strand
CCTGGCCGTGATCCGCGGATTGGCCCCCCGTTCCATCCAGGTCACTCTGCTGGAGGGGCGCATCGATAAACACACCGCACAGGCCGAGGGGGATTCGTGAGCGGCCTTGCGCGTCTCCCTCGTATTTCCTTAAGCTGACTACACGCCAGTGGATGAAACGAAAGTAAAATCGCTGATCGACCGCGTGATCGCCGACCGCGGGGGCTCCTTCGTTGTGGCCCTGGCTTACGTGGGTGACCGCCTGGGGCTCTTCCGGGCCATGCACGGCACCGGGCCGCTCACCTCTGAGGCCCTGGCCCGCAAGGCGGGGCTCAACGAACGCTACGTGCGCGAATGGCTGAAAGGGATGGTGGCGGCCGAGTATCTGGAATACGATCCCGGCGCAGATGCGTATTCCATGACCGAAGAGCAAGGGTCGGTCTTGGCCGATGAAGCCTCCAAGACGTATCTGGGCGGGGTATTTCAGCTTCCCATGGCCTCGTTTCAGCACATGCCCCGCTTTCTGGAAGTCTTCCGCGATGGGGGCGGGCTGAGTTACGCCGAATTGGGCGATGAGATCGTGGAGGCCCACGACCGCTCCCACCGGTCACCGTTCGAGCACTCGCTGGTGCAGGATTGGCTGCCCCAGGTGGACGGCCTGGAGGCGAAGCTGCACGCCGGTGCCGAGATTCTGGACGTGGGCTGTGGTCTCGGGCGCTCTTCCCTGGTGATGGCCCGGGCCTATCCCCGCTCGCGGGTGCATGGGCTCGATGCCGATCCGCAGGCCATCCGCGGGGCTCGCGCCTCGGCGGAAGAGGCCGGCGTGGATAATCTGGAATACTTGAACCTGCCCATCGGAGATCTGCCGCCGGACGCCGCTTACGATTTCATATTCGCCTTCGATTGCATTCACGACATGGCCGATCCCCTGGGCGCGCTCAAGGCGATCCGCGGCGGGCTCGAACCGGACGGGGTCTTCGTCTGGTCCGAACTGAACGCATCGAACGATCCCCTGGAAAACCGCAACCCGGTCGGCAGGATGATTTCCGCCATCAGCCCGTTTCACTGCCTCACGGTTTCACTGGCATACGGTGGCATGGGCCTGGGCAACATGCTGGGCGAATCGGGTGTCCGCGAGTTGGCCATCCAGGCTGAATTTTCCCAATGCGAAAAATTACCCATCAAAAACGCCTTGCAACAGTTTTTCGCGTTGCGGCCCTGATCCGCATCGTCGTGGGATGGGCTTCCCGGCCCGTCAATCAAGGTCGTGCGGAGGCACGCCGGTTTACGTACCCGGTCCATTGCGCAATCAACCTGAGCAGGCCCGGCTTTGGTTTTGCCCTGGGACGATTTGCCCTGGGACGATTGCCACCCGGTTTACATCGTCTCGATGAAATTGGTAGGCTGTCGGTCTTTCGATCCGGGCCGCAGCCGGGCGGGGAGTGCCGGCGGGGACCTTGCCGCCGCGACGCCGTGCCGCCGATGCGGCCCACAATCGACCCGCGTATAACCCCCCACGAAGTCCCAAATCGAAGGGAGGTGGAGACATGTCCAACAACCTTTTGATCGGCATCACCCAGAAGGGCACCATCCACACCGACGCGGACCCGCCCATTTCCACTGACGAGATGTTTCGTCGGGTCAAGGAATCGGGTGCCTACGACTACATGGACAAGACGCCTCCGGAGGCTGAAGTCGGCGACTACGCCAAGGCCGCCGAAAAGTACGACCTGCCCGTACTGGCCGGTGGCTGGTTCTATACCCTGGGCCGCGACGAGGCGTTGCTGGAAAAGAATCTGCAAATTGCCCAAACCCTGGGCTCGAAGGTGCACAATACGCAGATCATGGCGGCCGGGGCCGATGGTCACGCCGTCACCAACGAGCGGGTGCTGGAGGCCTATCTGCGCGCCTATGACTTCGGCATGAAGCTGGGGGTCACCCCTTGCTTCGAGGTGCACGTGAACATGTGGTCCGAGGACTTCCGGCGGGTCAACGAGGTGGCCAAGATGGTCACGCAACGCGGCGTTCCGTTCAACATGACCCTGGACCACTCCCATGTGATCTTCAAGATCGACAATCCCGAGGAGTGGGATGTCTTTGCCGTCGAGGATGCGCAGGAACGTGCGCGATACAGTATTCGCCAGGCGGTGGAATCGGGCGAGCTGATTCTCGATCCGTTCAAGCCCAACAACGTCTGTAGTCAGTGGATCGAGGCCAACTATCCCCGGCATATGCACGCCCGTGCGGCGGTGCCCGCGGGGCCCAAAAACAAATGGGCCCGGCACGAAGACGGCCGCATGGGGCGGGGCATCCAATACCCCTTCATCGAGCCCCAGCCCGGCCAATGGCATACCGAGTGGGACGAGTCGCGGCTGGAACCGTGGAAAGAGGTGGTGCGCCAAGCCCTGCAGCACCACGCCACCCACGATGAGAGCAACCTGCACCAGGTCTCGACGGAATTCATCCCCAACCCCGACTACGGCGGCGGGGCCAAGTACTCCATTCTGGAAAACAGCATCGCGTGCGCCCGTTGGATCCGCCAGACATGGCAGCAGATCCAGTCCCGCGCGGCATAAACGCGGCCCGGGCTGAACCGGCGCCGAGTCAGCGATTTGTAAGCAAGATTTGTAAGAAACCTTTGATCGATCGATCCCTGCCCATGGCCGCCCAGCCCAGCGACAGCCACCCCAGTGACAGGCAGCCCAGCGATATAGAGATCGCCAATGCCGCCAAATTGCGCCCATTGGCCGAAATCGGCGAGTTGATCGGCATCCCCGAATCGGCGTTGCTGCATTACGGCCGCACCAAGGCCAAGATCGACCTGGACTTCTGCGCCCAAGCCCGGGAGCACGAGCGGGGTAAGCTGATCCTGGTCACCGCCATGCACCCCACCGCCGCCGGCGAGGGCAAGACCACCCTATCCATCGGGTTGGCCGATGCCCTGCGGCGCACGGGACACAATGCCGCGGTCTGCCTGCGGGAACCTTCCCTGGGCCCGGTCTTCGGACTCAAGGGCGGCGCGGCGGGAGGCGGTTACGCCCAAGTGGTGCCCATGGACGAGATCAACCTCCATTTCACCGGGGATTTTCACGCCATCACCACCGCCCACAACCTGCTCGCCTCCATCATCGACAACCACCTGCACCAGGGCAACGCACTGCGGCTCAATCCCCATGCGCTGACCTGGGGCCGCGTGATGGACCTCAGCGACCGGGCCCTGCGCCGCGTGATCACCGGGCTGGGCGGACGGCTGAACGGCATGCCCCGCGAATCCGGGTTCGACATCACCCCCGCATCGGAGATCATGGCCATCTTCTGCCTGTCCAGGAGCCTGGAGGAACTGCGCCGGCGGCTGGGCAGCATCGTCATCGGTGAGGACCAGAGCGGCCGCCCGGTTCAGGCTAGTGAGCTGAAGGCCGATGGGGCGATGACGGTGCTGTTGAAGGACGCCCTGGCGCCCAACCTGGTGCAGACTCTGGAAGGGACGCCGGCCCTCGTGCACGGCGGGCCTTTCGCCAACATCGCCCACGGGTGCAACAGCCTGATCGCCACCACGACCGCACTGGGTCTGACCGGCTATGTGGTCACCGAGGCCGGCTTTGGCGCCGATCTGGGCGCGGAAAAATTCTTCAACATCAAATGCCGCGTCGGTGGATTGAAACCCGACGGGGTGGTTATCGTCGCCACCATCCGAGCCCTCAAAGTTCACGGGGGCATCGCTGCGGACGATTTGGCCGAGCCCAGACCAGAGGCCGTCCTGGCCGGATTCGCCAATCTCCGCCGCCACGTGGAAAACGTGCGTGCCTTCGGTCCCCCGGTGGTGGTGGCACTCAATCGTTTCCCCGCCGATGCAGACTCGGAAATCGAAGCGTTGCGGCGCCTCTGTGCCGAGATCGCCGTGCCTCTGGCGCCCAGCACCGCCTGGGCTCGAGGCGGCGCCGGCTCGGAAGAGCTGGCGGAAACCCTGGTCGAAGCCATCGAAAAGAACCCCCCAGGTTTCAACCTTACTTATGAGGACGATCTGCCCCTCTGGGAAAAGGCGGGGGCCATCGCCCGGGACATCTACGGCGCCGACGAACTGGAACCTATCGGCAGGGTGCGCTCCCAGTTCAATAAGTTGGAAGCACAGGGTTTCGGCGGCTTACCTGTCTGCATGGCCAAGACCCAGCTCTCCTTCAGCGCCGACCCCAAGCAAACGGGGGCGCCGAGTGGGATGCGTATTCCGGTGCGCGGCGTGCGGCTCGCGGCGGGCGCCGGATACGTGGTCGTGCTTACCGGCGACGTGCTCACCATGCCCGGACTGCCCCCAACACCCGCCGCCGAAGCCATCGGTATCGACGCCGACGGAAAAGTCGTGGGGCTGTTTTGATTTGGCCTGACACAGGGATTGATCACTGGACCTACGAGGAGATTGTATAATTTCCGAATTAACGATTCATTTCGGGTATGCCTTGCGAGCTTCTGCCAAAACCAATTTTCTTTCATCGTCAGATAGTACGTCAGTCGTCTCAATGTAATCTAATATTCGCTCTATAAGACTCTTAGTCATCCGACCCTTACGTTCCATGCTATCCATATTGATATACTCATCACCGATCAAAGTAGCGCAGTTGAGAAAGTTTCGGTTATTTTTTAGACATCCACAGTCTGTATTGCTAAATTCAAGATAACCATCACGGCTGCGCGTATTAATCGATAAGAATATCAAAGGATTACCCGATATATACATAAGAAATTTACTTTTATTAAAATCCTCCACGAACACATGAACTACATCCCCAATACGGAGATTCATCTTGCCAGCGTTAAGTCGATCAATGCTTCGTCCCTGGCCACCAGATCGTCATCATCAATTAGAAGATCATATCGCATTGCGATAGCGTCCCCTGAACCCCGGCGCTTCCATGCTTCAATATAGGCCGGATCATCCTTCGCTAGATCATGAACCTGAGAAAATGATAGTGGTTTTAATTTGGCAATAATTCGATCGAGGATCGTAATATCGCTACGAGATAAAACTGAATAGTCCGGGTCCTTAATTGCAGTGTATCTCCTGATTTTCCCCCTGCGTTTTACCAGCCACGGAAATTTCTGCAGATTCAATTCTTAGACGATGATGCCTTTATTACGAATCAGGTCATAAGTGGCACTTGGAACCGGGCCCCATTTTAACGCCCATTGCGTATCAGACGTAATTGGACGGCCAAACACATTGAGATGTTCACGGTCCGCAAGAAATACTGTCTTGACTATTTTGTACTGGTCACATTTCGGCATCTCCTTCATTATGTGAAGGACCGTCGCGAGTATCTTCTTTGCCTTCGGGCGAAATATGATGTCTGGTGCCGCTCCTGCCATGCTTGTCTCCCTGCCGCAGAGGCCGGTAATGGCTTAACGCTACCTACTACCGGCGTTGTGCTTCCGCAACCCCCTCGATGAGATCCCCCGGACCAGCTGATTTATGCAACTGCTAAACCAGCCGGATTAGCCGTACAAGTGTACATCATTCTAATATGAGAAACTAGCCGGCGCTTCCGTTCGTAAATCCTCCCTGGTAATCTTATTAGATTTTCAATCGGATTCCGCTGATCGTGGCGGACTCGGCACTCTGCCACCCCACAGGCCTGGAACCGCCTAATCAAGAATCCCGGCTGGTTTCACAACCAAGGACGACATCTCTATGGATCATTTGATTGCCCCTCACGGCGGTGTTTTGTGCGACCTGATGGCGCCGGAGAATCAGGTCGAGCAGCTCAAGGCCGCATCGGTGGATTTTCCCTCGGTGGACCTCACACCGCGGCAGCTCTGCGATCTGGAGCTGTTGCTCAACGGCGGCTTTTCGCCCTTGCAGGGATTTCTAAGCCGTGACGCCTATCAGTCGGTCGTGGAGAAGATGGCCCTGCCCGGCGGAACGCTTTGGCCCATGCCGATCATGCTCGCCGTTTCCAAGGCGCAAGCCGAAGCATTGGCGGGCCACAAGCGCATCGCCCTGCGCGAACCCGAGGGCACAATGCTCGCCGTGTTGGAGGTGGAGGATATCTGGGAAGCGGATTTCACACGGGAAGCTGAAGCGGTCTACGGCTCCCTCAACGAAGAGCATCCGGGCGTAGCGGAGCTGCTTCACCATCAGCCTCCGGTCTACGTGGGCGGCAAGGTGACCGGCGTGGAAATGCCGCATCACTACGATTTCAAGGAATTACGTCACACCCCTCTGCAACTCAGGTCCGAGTTCTCACGGCTCGGCTGGCGGCGGGTGACGGCTTTCCAGACCCGAAACCCGCTGCACCGGGCGCACAAGGAGATGACTGTGCGCGCCTCGACCCAGGTTGGATCGCACCTTCTGTTGCAGCCGGTGGTGGGGCTGACCAAGCCCGGCGACGTGGATCACTTCACCCGCGTGCGGTGCTACAGGGCCATCGGAGTGCACTATCCGCCGGCGCTGATGAAGCTGAGCCTGCTCAACCTGGCCATGCGCATGGCCGGTCCTCGTGAGGGGCTGTGGCATGCCATCATCCGCAAAAATCACGGTTGTACCCACTTCATCGTGGGCCGCGATCACGCGGGGCCGGGGTCCGATTCCAAGGGAAATCCTTTCTATGGGCCCTACGAGGCCCAGGATTTGTTGGCCAAGTATCAAGACGAAATCGAGATCTCCATGATTCCGTTTCAGGAGATGGTCTATGCGGTAGGCCGCTCGCAATACCTGCCCATCGATGAGATCGGCGAGGGCGAGGAGGTGCTATCCATTTCCGGCACCGAATTGCGCCGCCGGCTGCGAGAGGGCCTGGACATTCCCGATTGGTTCTCCTACCCCGAGGTGGTGGCCGAACTGCGCAAGTCCTATCCGCCCAAGGAAAATCAGGGTTTGACCTTCTTTTTCACGGGCCTTTCAGGCTCGGGAAAATCCACGGTGGCCAACGTATTGCTGGCTAAATTCATGGAAATCGGTGGCCGGCCAGTAACGCTGCTGGATGGAGATATCGTGCGCAAAAATCTATCCAGCGAGCTGGGGTTTTCCCGCGAAGACCGCAATTTGAATATCCTGCGCATCGGGTTCGTGGCCAACGAGATCACCAAGAATGGCGGCATCGCCATTTGCGCGCCCATCGCGCCCTATACCGAAACAAGGCGCCAGGTGCGCGCATTGATTTCCGCCCACGGAGCATTCTTCGAAATCCACATGGCCACACCCCTGGAAGTGTGCGAGGGCCGCGATCGCAAGGGGTTGTATGCCAAGGCACGGGCCGGTCTGATCAAGGAGTTTACCGGGATCAGCGATCCCTACGAGACACCGGAAAATCCGGAAATCACGATCGACACCACCGACATCACGCCGGAAGAAGCCGCCGCCGAGATTCTGCTCTATTTGGAAAACAGAGGCTATCTCGCCTGAAAGGAGGGGGGCCTGGACGGAGTCTGCTTCCGCTTCCCCGACGAACTACCAATCCTTTGCAGCACCCTCAATCGTTATCGCCCCGGATCAGCGCGGCGGGAGGGGCGATGCCGTGTGCGGCGATCGCTCCGATCCCTCCCTGTACGGGACCACTTTGCCAACGGTTGTGGTACGGTATTGACCGGCCCGGAGGGTCTCCTCCTGGGTTGCCCGATGCCCGACATGATACAGTAGCCGGACGGCAGCCGGTGTGAAAATTGCATTAACGACAATGCATTAACGCAGGTATCTTTCTGCAGATCCGAATGGGAATGGGCGGACGCGGTCAGGTTCGAGCACAGTCATGAATGATCGCCGCGTGGACAAGGGCCGGCACGTATCCAGCTTCGAGGCCAAGCGCCGGGCTTCGGGCTGGTGGAGCCGTTTGACCGGCCGGATTTTGGGCGTGCGGGAGATAGACCGCCTGGTTGACGAGAATTTTCCCACGTGGCAGGACTATTCCCGCCGGAAGCTCGACGAATCCGATCAGGCCGATGCCGACGAGCGGTTCGAGCTGCCGGCGCACAAGGTTGCCATCAGTTCCCCCCTGCAACGCAACTTCATCTATATTCTTTTCGTTTCGGCTGCCCTGGGGTTCGGCTATGTGGTTCCCGATTCGGCACCAATCCTTATTTATGGGGCCATATTCTTCGCGTTCGTGATTGCGTTGGCCACCATCATCCGGGACGGGGTCTTCTTCCATGTGGAAAGCCAGCGCCTGCGGCTCGATGGGGAAATGATCAACCGGCATGCCAGGGGACCCGGGGAGGATAATGACGACAAACCCGGCGGGTTTCTAAAAACATTTTCGCGTAAGAAGAAGACCATCTTCCGCAGCAAGCTGTTCCAGATTCACTACCAGAACGTGCTGCGTACATTCGAGCAGGGGGCTCGACGGACGTGGGTCTACCAGGACGCTTCCATCGGCGAAATCCAGACTCTGCTCTCCCAACGAGGAATGAAGTTGGTGTGGACGGTGATCGAAGTGCTGCCCCAGCTCGGATTGCTGGGCACCTTGGTCGGTCTGATGACGATGTTCCTGGCCTTTCGCACCTCGGCAGATTCTCCCGAATTGGCGGTGATCAGCGGTTTCGGAACGGCCCTGGGTACGACCATTCTGGCCAATCTGTTCGTGCTGGTGCTGCGCCCGTTATACATGCAGAACGAACGCTCGATGACCGAGATCCTCAGCACCTTGCAGACTCTGATGGCGATCTTCATCCTGCCCACCCAGCATTATGCCATGGCGCACGGCCAGGGCCGCGCATCGCAGGCCCACACGGCAACGCTGCCTCCGGCCCAGGGGTTCCCCCAACCCAACGAGGCCCGCCTTTCCAAATCGCTGGAAGAGCTCGCCGTATCGATCCGTGGATTCGTCACCCAACAGGAGGAGCTCGATAGCGGAGCCACGGCGCGGGAAACGGCGAAGATCGCTCAAGATGTGCAATCGGCCCTACGCGGATTTCGTGAGGCGGTGAACCCTGATTCTCTGCTGATGCAGCAGCGCGCGCTGGTGCAACTCACCCGTTCGGTGCAGGAGATGGGTGAGAAGCTGGCTTCGACTTCGGCCGCTCAATCGCCCCCCACCCAGCCGGCAGCCCAGTCCACACCACAATCCGACCGGATCGAACACGACTTGACGCAGTTGCGCGTGCTTACACGCGACACCTTGGTGCTGCTGGAACAAATTGCGCGACAGCTCGGGCGGGTGCAGAGCGGTCCGGAAAACCTGCTCAGCATCAATGCCGATGTGCGCAAACAGATTTTTCCCGAATCACACCAGGCAGAATCTGAAGATCGTGAGCAGAACGGTTCGAATCGGCAGCCCGCTGCCGGACAGGACGAATCCGCCCCTCGCATTCGTCTGGTCGAGGAGCGCAAGTGAACCCCATTCCCGCCGAGAAACGAGCCCAGGGCCCATTGGTTTCATTTGTCGACCTGTTATTCCTCCTGGTCGCCTTTTTCACCCTGCTGTTGTTCTTCGTTCAGCAGCAGCGCACAGAGGCGGTGCAGGAACTCGAGCAAACCCAGGAGCGGCTGGAGGCGCTCGAGCCCTTCATGGAGCAGATCACGACGTTACGCGAGACCCAGGACAAAAAACGGCGGCGCGAGCAGGAGCGCGAATTGCGCCGTGCCGCCAAGGATCGGGTGCGGCTGGAATATCACGTGCTGGAAAACGGCGTGATCAGGTACGAAGGCGGTTCCATGACCCTGGAGCGCTTTCTCGGCGAAGTGCTGGCTCCATTGCGCGAGCGTCACTGGGTCAGCCTGCGTGGATACTCACGCCCCGAAATCCCTTTCGGAACAGTGATCGAAACCCGGAGCCGGCTTCTGCGGGACCAGGGCGAGTTCGACACCTACTGGGACAACGTCACCCGCCCTTGATCCGCGTGGTGGTCTGGGCAAATCACCCTATCAAATTCAGGAATCAGCGCATGGCAGCGACCAAACTGACCGGACACCAGAAAGCGGCGATTATGCTCCTATCCATCGGCGAGGACGCCGCGGCGGAGGTGATGAAGCACCTGGCAGAGGATGAAATCAAGGGCATCGCCGGATTCATGTCGCGATTCCAGGAAATCACTCCCGCCGATGTCGAGCGTGTCTGCAATGAGTACTTCATCCGCACGGAAAAGGGCGTCGTGCCGCCGATCCCTCTGGAGACGAAAAGCCAGTACCTGAAAAAAGTGCTGGGCAAAGCCGTCGGCGAAGCGCGGGCGGACGAGCTGCTGGACGGGATGTTGCTCTCCCCTCCCGGCGGCGCGTTGGAAAGGCTGCAGTGGCATGCACCGCAAACCGTGGCTAATTTCGTTTCCAGGGAGCATCCCCAGGTGGTTGCCGTGATCCTGGCCACCATGGAAGAGCAGGGGCTGGCCGACAAAGTGCTGGCAATATTGCCCGCTGATCTGCAGAAAGATGTGGTGGAAAGGATCGCCGGGTTGAAGACTATCCCGAGCGAACGCATCCGGGATATCGAGGAATCGTTGGAACAAATGATGGCATCGGAGGAGGGGAACCTCTACAAGGGCGATTCAGGTGCCCATCGGGTGGCCGAGGTGCTCAATACCAGCCCGGTGGCCATGGAAAAAGCCATCATGAGTCACATCGAAGAGAAGGACCCCGACTTGGCCGAGCGCATCCGCGACCAAATGCTGCGCTTCGACGACTTCATCAAAATGGACAACCCTGGCATCCAAAAGGTGCTCAACCTATCGACCATGCAGGATCTCGTTCTGGCCCTGCGCACCGCCGACGAATATCTGCGCGAGCACATCCTGAGCAATCTATCCAACCGCATGGCCCAGCAGATCGTCGACGAGATGGAGAATCTGGGTCCGACGCGGGTGACGGAGATCGAAGCGGCCCAATCCCGCCTGACCGGCATCGCCCGCGAACTTATCGGCAAGGGGGAAGTAAATATTCTGGGCAGGCCGGGTGTTGTTGTGGCATAGCCCTCGCGGCCCCATGGCTGGAGTGGCGATGCGGATTGCCAATCTCATTCTCATTGCGATCGAGTGGCGACATCGGGCCCTGCGTTCAGGCACCGTCTTCAGGCACCGTCTTCAGCCACCGTCCGGCCCGGTATCGGTGAGAGCGAGGTCTCCCCACGTGCGGACGGATTCGATTTCCATGCGGATGACGGGATGGCTATCCAGAGCCATGGCCCGGTATTGGGGATACTTCATGCGCAGCCATTCCAGTGCTTGTTCGTGTTCGGCGCCCGCTTCGATCAGGCCGGCGCTGCCCCGCAGCAATACCCAGCCTAACCGGGACCACGCCTCGTCCCATCGGTCCACCACCACCGCTACGCTGGGATTGGCCAGAATGTTGCGCACCCGTCGCAGATGCTTTGCGCCGCCGGGCATGGCGGCTCGTTTGGGCTTGGCGTCGATCACGGTGTAAAGCCGCGCGCCTTCGACGTGATAGCAGATGGGTACCACGCTGGGATTTCCCGAGGCATCGGCGGTGGCCAGATGAGCCACGCGGGAATGTTCGAGGAAGCGGTGCACATCCGGATCGATGGTCAAGATCGTTTCCTTATTTTTTGGCTCCCGTCGGACATGATGCCGGATTGCGAGGCCAGGCGACTGCCCGCACCTCACGCCATGGCTCAACCGCCCTCACTGACCGCCCCTCAACTCAGGTCGGCGATGGCCTCGATTTCTACCAGAAAATCCGCTGAGACCAGTGCCTGCACCACGTGCAAGGTGTTGGCGGGGAAGGGTTCATTCAAAAACTCGTTGCGCGCGGATCGGAAACCCTCCAGATAGTCTGGGTGGGTAATGAGGGTGGTCATCTTGAAGATGTTGTCCAGGCTGCCGCCCGCCTCTTCCAGGATATTCTTCAGATTCCGGAAGGCTTGGCGTGCCTGCGTGGTGATATCGCCTTTGCCGACGACGTTGCCGTCGATGTCCAGGGCCACCTGGCCCGATATGAACAGCAAATTGCCCACCTTCGCCGCATGGGAATATCCGGCCGTTTTGTGGACGCTGTTCAGTTTTAGAATCTCGTGAGCCATCGATACCTCCTCCTTCGTCTAATTCATGGATTGGCGCCGGATCGAATCGCTTTTTTTCCCTCACTCTCCGCCCAGCACAATTCTCTTTATGGCTGCGTGAAGTCAGAAATACAAGATCATGGCGGCCCACCATGCGGCGTTGGCCCCAAAATTTCCGAAGGGAGCCGGCTACCGGGCGAGGAGGGCCCCATCGCGGCTTGAGCGGAATCGACTTTATGCACCACCTTATGCACCAATGATGTCGAGGAGACCCTCAACGATCCTCTCCAACTCTGTATCGGCTACGCGGCCCAGCTTCTTACCCAGTCGATCCGTGGAAAGTGTTCGGATCTGGCCGATCTTGACCCAGGAAGGTTCCGGCAGGAGCCTCTCGGGTAACTCATACGTCAAGGGAAAGCCGGCTCTCTGCGGTTGGCTCGTGATGGCCAAGCCGATGACCGTCCCAGACCGGTCGTTGAAAATCTCCCGGCTAAGTACCAAAACAGGCCGACGACCCGCCTGTTCATGGCCCCGCACGGGTTCCAGGTCGGCCCATAAAATGTCCCCCCTTAGGATTGAGGCCATGCTTCGCCTGCAAGCCTTTCATCCGCCATAGCCCGCTCTTCCGCCTGGTCGAGTTTGGCGAGTTCCTCAGCCAGCCGGGTTCGCTGCCAGCGTTCCATCTTCTCCCGCAGTGCGGCCTGGATCGCCTTGCTGCGGTTGGGGTATCGGCCCTGCTTTACCCATTGGTCGACCATCCCAAGCAGGCGTTCATCCAGCGTGATCGCAATCTTTGCGGCACTCATGGCTTACCTCTAGTGTGTCAATTTATCATACCGCGTGCATGCGTCAAAGGTTCTGCCCTGCTAAATGGCGTTTGTACTGTCCCGCAGGCGGTATCGAGAATTGTCGTGCGCAGCGCCTATCTCCGCCTACCTCAACTGCAATCGCCTACCCGCATTGTTTCCGAATTGTCCGCGGCGTGCAATGTGTCCTGTTGATTTTTCTCCTCCCGGGCACTCACCCGAGCGTGCCACATGCCACCGGCTTCCTTGACCCGCTGAGGGGCCAATGGTAGGCCAATGATAGGCGGCGCTGTTGGCCTTGGGCCGGTATTCTCCGCCGCCGTTCCCCATCGCCTTCAGACCATTCGTGGCTATCTCGCGAATATCACAGACCATCCATAAAAAGGAAAATTCATGAGCGAGCAGCCGAGGGAGAGATCGATTGACTTGGATCAGCGCCAGGCAGGAGGCGAGCCCGACGGTGTGAAACCGGTATCCCGCGGCCGGCGGCGATTCTTGTTCCTCGCGGGTGCCGGCGGAGCCGCCTTGGCCTTGGGCGGCGTGTGGGGCTGGGAAAAAGGCAGCCGTGTGGCCCACGCACAGCAGAACCCATCCTATCCGGGTAAGGAGGGATTGCACGTCCATAATCTGCGGCCCCTCAACATCGAAGCCCCGCCCCACCTGCTGGACGATGAGATCACGCCCATATCGCGCCACTTCGTCCGCAACAACGGACTCATTCCCGACGTCGATCCCAGCGCATACCGGCTTACCGTGGATGGAGAGGTGGAGCACGAATTGTCTCTGTCCTACCATGAGCTGACCCACAATTTCGAGATCATCACCCAGCCGGCGTTGATCGAGTGCGGCGGCAACGGGCGGGCCAGTTTCGATCCGCCGGTGCGGGGCAATCAGTGGAACCGGGGCGCGATCGGTTGCGCGGTGTGGACCGGGGTGCGGCTGCGCGACATCCTCGAAGCGGCGGGTCTCAAACCGGCCGCGGTCTACCTGGGCAATTACGGACTGGACGAATCCCTCAATCCGCAAAGGGTGGAACGGTTCAGCCGGGGCATCCCCATCGACAAAGCGTTGGAGCCGCACACGATGGTCGCCTTCCGCATGAACGGCAAGCCCCTGCCCCGCGAGCACGGATTCCCTGTGCGGCTGGTCGTTCCCGGGTGGATCGGCAGCGCCTCCCAGAAGTGGCTCTCGCGCATCTGGGTGCGGGACCGCGTGCACGACAGCGCCAAGATGACCGGATCGTCCTACCGGGTGCCCGCCTACCCGGTGGCGCCTGGGGCCAAAGTGCCCAAGGAAGACATGGTCATTGCCACCGCCTGGCACATCAAATCCGTGATCACCGCGCCGCAGCAGGGCGCTGCGATCGCCTCGGGACAGCCCCTGGAAATTCGCGGCAATGCCTGGGCCGGTGAGGACATCGTAAAACGGGTCGAGCTCAGCTTCGACCATGGGCGCCACTGGTGGGTGGTCAATCGCATGGCTCAAAAAAGCGCCAAATATGCCTGGCATCGATGGCGCTTCTCATGGACACCGCCCAAGCCCGGTTATTATGAAGTCTGGGCGCGAGCCTGGGACCAGAACGGCAACACTCAGCCGCCCATACAGCCCTGGAATCCGAAGGGATACCTGGGTAACGCAATCCACCGCGTGCCGCTGCAGGTTTCCTAGGCGGCGCAACGACACCCGTCCGCTGAACTTAAGTGAAAATTAATTTCCAGTGGCGCGGAGACGTTCTCCCCTTCCAATTCCTTCCAAGGATCGCAGGGCCATGGCTTGCCGTCCCCCAGCATCTCGCTTCGATTCGTAAGTCATTGCAAAAGATTGGGTTGAAACGATCCCTCGGCATGATGCGCCATCCGCGACTTCGATGGATGAGGGAGCGAGGGATCGCCCGATCCCGCAATCAATCCATTGGTATGCATCGATTATCGGTTCTCCCAACGTGGCCCGTTGTGATGTTGGGCGTGATCTTCAGCCTGATTGAACCGACGGCGACGATACACGTTTCCGCCGCGGAGCTGCCCAAAGGTGCAGGCGAGGTGCTGGTGCGCCAGCAGTGCGGCATCTGCCACGACATCGATCTGGTTTCCCAGCAGCGGCTCAGCCGTGAGGGGTGGGCCGGCGTTCTGGACGACATGACCCAATTCGGCGCGCCCTTCAATGCCGGTCAACGCCAGTTGATTTTGGATTACCTGGCCACTCACTTGAGGGTGCGGGATCGCTTTGTCGCGGGAAATGCCATGGGCGGCCTGCCGTCAGCACCCGGCGTGGAACAGGTGCGCTTCCACTGTGGCATTTGTCACGATCTGACTCTGGTGCGGACGCAGCGGCTCGGCCGCGATGTGTGGGATGAGGTGCTCAGCGATATGCGCACATACGGAGCGGTGTTCGACGACGCCCAGCGCGAGATTATTTTGGACTACCTGTCCGCTCACCTGGGGCCATAAGCCACTCCGCCGCCGTGTCGCGCGCGGCGATTGCGACGACTTTTCCGGAACGCGAAATGGATTGGTGCGGCAGCGTTGCGTTACCGCGGACCGTGGCTACTCCGGTGTCTGATGCTTGTGAAGGAACTGCGTAAATAGATTCTCGATCAGCCGCTGGCCGATCTCTTCCTTCAGGGTCAGAATTGATTCGGGATGGAACTGCACCGAGGCGATGGGTAACGACCGGTGGGCCAGGGCCATGATCATCCCGTCCGCTGTTTCCGCCACCACGTCCAGCTCAGCGGGCACGCTCTCGCGCAGTACGTACAGGCTGTGATAGCGGCCCGCCTGGAACGTGGCTGGGAGCCCGGCCAAAATAGACCGGCCGCCATGGCTGATGTCAGAAGGCTTGCCGTGCACAGGGGTATCCATCACCCCCAGTTCACCGCCGAAGTGCTGTGCGATGCCCTGGTGGCCCAGGCATACGCCGAACAGAGGGAGATTGCGTTCCAGCGCGCGGCCGATCACCTCCAGCACCCCGCGGTCGCGTGGGGTGCCCGGACCAGGGGATAGAAAGACCAGGTGGGGGCGCACGTCGTCGAATACCGAATCGGGGAACTCTGCGCGCACTGTGGTCACCTCCGCACCCGTGCGCCGCACATAGGAAGCCAGGGTATGAACGAAGCTATCCAAAAAATCGACGAACAACACGCGGTAGCCCCGGCCACACCGGTCGTCCCTGGCACCGCCTAAGTCTCGCACCGCAGGCCGTTCGCCCAGGGTGGCCTCCAGAAAGGCCGAGGCCTTGATTCGTGTTTCGCGCTCCTCCGCTGGCGGGTCGGAATCAAAGAGCAACGTCGCACCCGCGCGAACGGTGGCCAACCCTCGCTCCAGATGCACAGTGCGCAACGTCATGCCGGTATTGACGTTGCCGGTCGCCGACAAAAAGCCGACGGCGCCGCTGTACCAGCGGCGGGGCGAGTTTTCCAATTCTTCGATGATCCGCAACGCCGCGGGCTTGGGCGAGCCGCTCACGGTGCAGGCCCACAGATGAGTGGCAAAGGCATCCAAGCCGTCGCATTGTGGTAGTAGCTCGCCTTCCACGTGATCGACGGTATGAATCAGCCGGGAGTAGGTTTCGATCAGGCGCCTTCCAATCACCTTCACCGTTCCGGGGACGCAGACACGGGTCATGTCGTTGCGGTCCACGTCGGTGCACATGGTCAGTTCGGATTCCTCCTTTTCCGAGCCGATGAGCCGTTTGATCTGCTCGGCGGTTTCCATGGCCGTTTCGCCCACCGGCACGGTGCCGGAGATGGGGCTGGTTTCCAGCCGGCGGCCGCTCACCCGGACGTACATCTCCGGCGAAGCTCCCACGAGCTGCTCCTGGCCCATATTGATCAAGAAGCTGTAAGGGCTGGGGTTGTTGCGGCAAATTCTGCGGAAAAGCTCGCTGGGCGTACCCCCGTATGGCGTGGAAAAACTTTGCGAGAGCACCACTTCGAACCACTCGCCCATGCGGCACCCCTCGCGGATGCGCGCCACCTTGGCCTCGAACTCCCCCGGTGCGTGATCGCCCTCGATGGGGCCGGCGGGCAGGCGTGGCGACGCCGGCAGCGCCTCTCCCCCGCTGCCGCCTTCCCGCGAGGGGCCCAGGGGCGTTTCAAATTCGAACTCGATCCGCACGGCGCGCTCCTTTTGGCGATCCACCACCACGAGGGTGGTGGGCAGAAACAGGCAGCAGTCCACCTGCTCCGGATCGCGCTCGTGGTGGGTGGGGAACGATTCGAATTGGAATACGAGGTCGAAGCCGAAAGCTCCGTAGAGCCCAAGCTCCTCTTCCCCACAGGCCAAGTGGCCGATCAAGGCTCGCAGTACGGAAAACAGGCTCGGCTGCCGGCTGCGTTCCTCTTCGAGAAAAAAAGCCGGGGGCAGGGCGATCTCCCCGCGCAGGCAAAGAGGCTGCTCCTCGAACGAGACGAGGTGTGGATGATCCCGCAGCGCCGGCGCAAGCGCGGCCAGCAACCGTTCGCCTTCCCCGTTGAGAGCGTTGAGGAAGAACCGGCGGCCCTTGGCGATCAATTCCACCGGCGGCATCACGAAGCCGATATCCCAGCGGGCATAACGATCGGGCACCTCGTAGTTGCTGACGAATAGGGCCCCCTTAAGCCGGTCGATGCGCGACCAGATCTCGTTCAGCGCCGAGCCGGGATCGATCGAATATTCCCGCCGGGTGCCTTTCAGCCCGCCCGCCGTGGTGAATGACCGCTCGCTCATGTCGATACTCCGCGAGATGTTCGGGTTCGCTGATTGGCCCGGATTTCCCCGGAAGCCGTCACCGGGTGTTTTTCCGCTCCGGACAATAATAATGACAATAAAAAAAGCCGTGCAGCCGATCCTGGGGAGGACTCGGCGTCACGGCTCGTCTGAATCGGTCTGCCTTGTTGGGTCGGAATCTATCCCGAGGCCAGCTCCTCGCCCGTAGATGTGCGGCTGCGCCACCAACGCCAGCACAACCAGGATTTGGCCAGATGCAAACCGGTCATCGAAATACGATGCCCCCCCGACGTTCAAATATTGTTCCGAAAAAAGAATCCGCGGAAAGATTCCGCAACAGAAATTCGCAATCGGACGCGCCGGTCAATAAGCCGCGCCGCCGAAAATCATGGCCAGTATATGACACGCCGGTGGCGGGATTGCAAACCCGAATGCCGCCGGCGGCCTATGGCCCACGTTCCGGTTTGGTTTGTGCCGCACCTGCAAGGACGGCGCTGTCAAAGCGCGCGTGGCCGGGATTTTCCGGCACCCGTTACCGTCGGGATTTTTGCCTGAATTGCTGATAGAATTCGGCTCGAGTCCACAATTTTCCAGGAAAGCGCCGATGCCCTTCATCAAGACCATCGCATACGACGACGCGCAGGGCGATCTGAAAGCCGTGTACGAGGAAATCGTCGACAAATTCAGCGGGCGCCTCCCCAACGTTCTCCAGGTGGTGGGGTTGCACCCGGGAGCGTTGCGATCGCTTAGGGACCTCAACCATGCGGTGACCTTCGGGGGGTCCGGCCTGGGAAGGCGCAGGGAGGAGATGATCGCCACCCTTGTTTCGGTGCGCAACGAGTGCCCTTACTGATTGGTGCATCACGGAGAGTTTCTCCGTTCCATTACCAAGGACGATCTGCTGGTCTATCACATCCAACGCGATTGGACCCGGGCCGCCCTGGACCCGCAGGAAGAAGCGATGCTGCACTTCGTCGTGAAGCTCAACGACGAGCCGGGCAAGGTGGAGGAAAAAGACACCGATGCGCTCCGGGACGTGGGTTTCGACGACAAGGGCGTGCTGGATATCGTGCTCGTGACCTCAATGTTCAATTTCATGAATCGCCTCGCCGATGGCGTGGGGCTCAAGCCCGACGAAAAAGCCGTCCGAGCCCGCCAACGGGGCGAGGCCCGCGCGCGAGAAATGCTGAGTGGCGAGGTCTCCGCGGCGGCCAAAGTGGTTTGATTATTGTGGTTTGATTATTGTGGTTTAATCACTGCGGTTTGATCACTGCGGCGGAAATGGTCTAAAAAACGTCTTGTGATATCGTATTTTCCCATCCTGCGGTCAGACATGAATCCCCCACGCGATCCAAGACCATGAAATCCTTGCTGCGGGTCAGGGTCAACGGCCTGAATCGGGAAGAGGCCGTGGCCGGCACCACCCTGCTGATCGAATTCCTTCGTGACGGGCTGGGGCTCACCGGCACGAAGATGGGCTGCGACGGCGGCGACTGCGGCGCGTGTACGGTGCTGGTGGACGGCCAACCGCGTCTCTCGTGCCTCACCCTGGCGGCGGAAATGAACGGCCGGGCGGTGACCACGGTCGAGGGATTGGCCATCGGCGGCCAGTTGCATCCGATCCAGGAGGGCTTTCACGTCAAGCTGGGCTCCCAATGCGGATTCTGCACACCGGGCATGGTGATGGCGGCCAAGGCGCTGCTGGATGCCAACCCCGATCCCAGCGTGGACCAGATCAAGGCCGGGCTGGCCAACAACCTGTGCCGCTGCACCGGCTACAACACCATCATCGAATCGGTGCAGTACGCCGTGGAGAAGATGAAAGAGTTAGTTTGATTTGATCCGCCGCACGGGTGTCCCACTACTCCATTTCACATTACTCCCTTTCCAAGACACAAGGGAGCCGGGGGGTGAGGCACCAAACTATACCTAAATTACCTTGCGCAATACGTCTATTCTGCGGAGTGGAAGGAATAGGCAAATTGATTTACGTGCTTTCGGTCTCGACGATGGCCACGGCCTGCCCTTCGCGCACCTCCTCTTTTTCCGCCACCAGGATTTCGTGTACCGTGCCCGCGTCGGTAGCCTCCACGGGAATCTCCATCTTCATCGATTCGAGGATCAGCAGCGTATCCCCCTCGGCGACGGTATCGCCGGGCTTGACCTCAATTTTCCAGACATAGCCTGCGATTTCGGATTTTTGTTCGATGTGGTTCATGGCCGTGGCGAACCCCTTGAGAGAATTCAGCGCTGCCGGGCGGGAGCCAGCGCCCGTGATCAGGCATGGATCGCATGGGGAGAGGCCACACGTCAAGCCCGATGCGACGGGCGCATGCGCCGGAATCGACCTTGAACCCCTTGAGCCAGGATAGGCAGCCCCTGGCTGCGAGGATGGGGTTGGTCAGGGAGCCAGCGGAGTGCCCCGCGTTCGGGATTTCTCACGCCCAGGGCGCGGGCGTGAAGTTTTTGCCGCCATATCCCCCCGCGCAGTTCCGGGCCGAATCTGTCCTATTCCGCCAGGGCCTTGCGTACGGCGTGAGCGGCAGCCTGGATGGCCTCGTTGGTGCGGTCGGTGACGGTCATGGTGAAGAAGCCGTGGATCATGCCGTCGTAGCGGACATGCGCCACCTTGACTCCGGCCTCCCGCAGGCGATCGACGTAGGCTTCTCCCTCGTCGCGCAGGGGATCGTAGTGGGCGGTGATGACGTAAGCGGGGGGCAGCCCGGCCAGGGAATCCGCCTTGAGCGGCGCGACGCGGGGATCTTCCCGGTCTTCCGGGCCCCGCAAATAGTGCTCGAAGAACCATTCCATGGCCTTCACTTCCAGGAAATACCCCTCCGCGTTCTCCTCGATCGATGGCAGGCTGGAGTCGTGGTCGGTGGCGGGGTAGACCAGGAGTTGGTAACGAATGGCCGGGCCGCCGGCATCGCGGGCCAGCAGGCAGATCACCGCGGAGAGGGTGCCCCCGGCGCTGTCGCCGCCAACGGCCAGCCGGGTGGGGTCGCCGCCGATTTCGGCGCCGTGGCCCGCTACCCAGCGCAGCGCCGCCATGCTGTCGTCCACGGCGGCGGGAAACTTGGCCTCGGGCGCCAGGCGGTAATCCACCGAGACCACCAGACAGCCCGAGTGGATCGCCAGCCGCCGGCAGAGATCGTCGTGGGTATCCAGGTCGCCCACCACCCAGCCTCCCCCGTGGAAAAAGAGCAGGATGGGCAGGGGGCCTTCCTTCGTGTCGGCGAAGATGCGGATGGGGATTTCTCCCGCGGGACCGGGGATGGTGCGGTCTTCCACCCGGGCGATGGCCGGCGGCTCGGCGATAAAGACCTTGCGCGCCTTCAGCATGGCCACGCGCCCCTCCTCGGGGGTCAGCTCGTGAATCGGCGGGGCGTTGCGGGAAGCGATGAAATCCAGAATTTCTTGAATCTGCGGGTCCAGGCTCATGGCGGGTTCTCGGCTGTGATTGGCACGGAATAATGGTACCGTACCGTTTCTACCACAAGACGCCAGCGGGCCAAAAGGGGAGGTTCGCGCCGTGGCCACGCTCACGCCGCTGGGAATATTTCGCCACGCGGCCGGCGGCGCAGACCCGTATGGAGAATCTTGATGCACGCGCGCAAGGTGGTCTCGGCGGAGGAAGCGATAGCCATCGTCCACGACGGCGACGTCCTGGCGACCACGGGATATGTGGGTCACGGTACTCCGGATCAGCTTTACGTGGCGCTGGAAAAGCGATTCCTGGAAACGGGGACTCCCAGAGATCTCACCCTGATCCATTCGACGGGCCAGGGAGACGGTAAGGACAAGGGAATCAACCGTTTGGCCCACGAGGGGCTGCTCAGGCGGATCATCGCCGGCCATTTCGGGTTGGCGCCCAAGATGGCTCAGTTGGTACTGGACAACAAGATCGAGGCCTACAACATTTCCGAAGGGTGCATCACCCATTTGTACCGTGACATCGCCGGTGGCAAACCGGGCACCATCACCAAGGTGGGTCTGGGGACATTCGTCGATCCACGGCTGGATGGGGGACGGATGAATTCCCGCACTCAGGAACAGATCGTCGAACTGATCGAATTGGCCGGCGAGGAATGGCTTTTTTACAGGGCCACACCGATCAACATCGTCTTTATTCGCGGCACCACCGCCGACGTGGATGGCAACATCTCCATGGAGCGCGAATCCGTGCACATGGAGAACCTCTCCATGGCCATGGCGGCCAAGAATTCGGGAGGCTACGTGATCTGTCAGGTGGAGCGCATCGCCGCGGGCGGCTCGCTCAATTCAAAACAGGTGCAAATTCCGGGAGTGATGGTGGATTGTGTGGTGCTGGCCGATCCGGAACACCATATGCAGTCCTATGGCGATTCGTACAACCCGGCGTTTAGCGGGGAAATCAAGATTCCCCTGGATTCGCTGGATCGCCTCGAACTGAACGAGCGCAAAGTGATCGCCCGCCGCTCGGCTCTGGAACTGCAGGCCAACAGCGTGGTCAATCTGGGTATCGGCATGCCCGACGGCGTGGCCTCCGTGGCCAACGAGGAGCGGATTCAGGACTACTTCACGCTGACCGCCGACCCGGGGATCTTCGGCGGCGTGCCCATGGGCGGACTGAATTTCGGTGCCGCCGTCAACGCCACGGCCCTCATCGACCATGCCTACCAGTTCGACTATATCGACGGCGGCGGCGTGGACCTGGCCGTGCTGGGGATGGGGCAATGCGATGCCCACGGCAACGTCAACGTGAGCCGTTTCGGCAAGCGCCTGGCCGGCTGCGGAGGGTTCATCAACATCAGCCAGAACAGCCGCAAGGTGTTGTTCGTCGGCACATTCACCTCCGGCGGGCTTAAAACCGCCATCCGGGAGGGCCAGCTGGATATTCTGCACGAGGGGAAAAACCGCAAGTTCATCCGCGAAGTGGAGCAGATCACCTTCAGCGGCGCCCATGCCGCCGAAAACAAGATACCGGTGCTCTACATCACGGAGCGTTGTGTTTTTCGATTGACGGAGCAGGGACTGGAACTGATCGAGATCGCGCCCGGTATCGACATCGAACGCCATATCCTGGCCAACATGGATTTCGTCCCGGAGATTGACGATCCGGCGCCCATGGATGAGCGGATATTCGACCCGGCGCCCATGGGCCTCAAGGAGTCCCTGCTGGGAATGCGCCTGGACGACCGGTTCAGCTACAACCCGGAGACCAACACCATATTCCTTAATTTCGCCGGAATGCGCGTGCGCACCGAAGAGGATGTGGCGGAGCTACGCGAGGCCGTGGAAAGCCGTTTGCAGGCCATCGGCAAGAAGGTCATCTCCGTGGTCAACTACGACGCGGTCACCATCGATGACGATGTCATCAATCAATACGCCGACCTGGTGCACTACATCGAAACGAAATATTACCTCAGCGTTTCGCGCTACACCACCAGTGGATTTCTGCGCAGGAAGCTGGGCAAGGAACTGGTGGAAAAACGGAAGCTCTCACCCGCCATCTACGAGACCGAAGAAGAAGCACGCAGCAGCCTGCTGCAAATGGCGTCGCCGGCCAAAGGGAAATCGCAAGCCACATCGGAGAGCCGTTAAGGGAGCCGCAGGCCACGTGGCATCTGATGATTGCGAATTGGAATTAGCCGTCGTTTCCAGGTCGCCCCGTGCTCCCTCAGCAAACTGCATTTTGAGAACGGCCGGTTTTGGGTGGCCCGGGTTAACGATTGCAATCATTTGGAGTGAGGGGAAACCCGCCCCCAGGGCGCCAAGGCGGATCGGTCTCGCTCAGACCTTTCCTTAAATTAGTGCCGGCTATGGGGGCGGAATCGCCGGGGTTTGGGCTCCCACCCCGGACCCCGCCAAAACCGCCCTGTAGAGCCTTTCCAAGGCCACGGCGACTCGAGGCAGGGCGTGTTTTTCCTCAACGGTGCGGCGTGCCGTTGCTCCCAGCTTTTTCCGCAGGTCTCCGTCATTCAACAATCTCGCAACCGCCTTCGCCAGCGCGCCAGGGTCCCCGGGCGGAACCAGGAATCCCACATCCCGCGTGATTAGTTCGGGAAGCCCGCCCACGGCCGTCGCCACCACCGGTATTCCGCAGGCCATGTATTCCAAGGGAACACGGGTCAATTTCTCGGAACCGATGGAAGCGACCACGCCGATATCGAGCCGAGACAGTTCTTCCTCGAAGCGGACCGCGCCGTCCAACACCAGGCAATGTTCCGTAACACCGGCCTCGGCTGCCAGCCCCAGCACAGCATCCCGGTGCCGGGCGAAATTCTTGCCGCTGAGCACAATCTGGAACCGGGGATGCGCCCCGGATTGGATCAGAGACCCACAGGCTTCCAGAAAATATCGGTGGCCCTTGATGGAATCGAAACGGGCGAACAGCCCCACCCGGGGAGGGTGGCCTTTGCGGTCCTTGGGCACGAACCGCGCGGTATCCACCGGGCTGGGCAAAAACGCCGAGGGCAAGGCACCGCCACCCAGAGCGGCGAGCAGGGATTCCACGTATCGGTTCGGAAAAATGAGGCGGTCAAAATATCCGTAAACGGATCGATAAGGGACCCATGGCCTGGGGCGCAGCCGGTCCCGTAGAGAACGCACCGCGGGGATTCGGCGCTCCAAGCCCCGCAAGGCCAAACCCAGGGCGATGGCGCCCCGGTTCCGGTGAAAATGTACCAGGTCAGGCTCGGCCTTCTTCAGCAGCCGCCACAGCCGCAGCGGGGTGGTCGCGGAATCGTAGTGGTTCTGGGTGTAAAGGTGCAGATCGCCGCGGAATTGGCTGAGTTCCGCGAACAGGGGGGAATCGGCGAGAACATAGGCGGTGATGCGATGGCTGCGCGCCACCTGGGCCCGGATGATAGCGGCTGCCTGCGCGGTCTCCGCGTTCCATCCCTTGGAAATAGCCACATGAAAAATATGCATCGGGCGCCGATGCGGCTGCCGCGGCAACAAAGCGCCACCATCGCTGGCGATCTCTCGGCCGTTGAAATCGGCCTCGCCGTTGCGTCCCATAACCTGGAAACTCCTGTTGCACTCCGCTAAAATTTGTTATCTACCTATTCCCGCAGGTCAGTGAATATCACGTATTTTATTGTTATTATATGAGAATCCTCACCCCTGTACCCTTCTCCATTTCATGGCGTGTGGGAGCATTGCCGACCACCGTTCCCCTCTCCGAGCCTACCCTGAGCCTGTCGAAGGGTGGAGAGGGGAGCACCGCGAGACGTCGCAGCGGTGCCAAAGGGCGGGGTTAGGTAACAAACTGACCCTAAATCACCTTGCGCAATTCCTCAATTCTGCGGAGTTGAAGGCATATGCAAAACAA
>JACZRV010000054.1 GCA_022574555.1 SAR324 cluster bacterium | reverse complement strand
TCAGCGTGGTCGACGCGGTGGCGGGCGCGGTCGAGGTTCAGCGGGAGCTGGCGGAAAAGAACGCCGAACTTCCAGGACACCGCCGGATGGACTTCCGCATCGGCATCAACCTGGGGGATGTCGTGGTGAAGGATGACGCCATCTACGGGGATGGGGTCAATATTGCGGCAAGGATGGAATCCTTGGCAGAACCCGGGGGAATCTGCCTTTCCGGCAAGGCTTACGAGGAGGTCAAGAATAAGCTTCCGCTGGAATACGACAACCTGGGCGAAAAGAGCGTCAAGAACATCGCCGAGCCGGTGCGGGTCTACCGGGTACTTACGAAGCCGGGATCGGCGGCGCACCGGGTGGTGCGGGCCAAGGCGGCCGTGACGGGTAGGTGGCGGACAATCGCGCTCGTGGCGATCGTCGCGCTGCTGATCGGGGGCGGGGCGCTGGCGGGTTGGCTCTACCTCCGTTCCGCCCCGCCACCGGAGGATGTGGCCGCCGATGAGGGGCCGGCGCTTCCCGACAAGCCCTCCATCGCCGTGCTGCCCTTCGTCAACATGAGCGGCGAACCCGAGCAGGAATACTTCGCGGACGGGATTTCGGAAGACATCATTACCGATCTATCCAAAATTTCAGGGTTGTTCGTCGTTGCCCGTAATTCCTCGTTCACCTTCAAGGGGTTGTCGGTGGATGTGATCGAAGTGGGCAGGAAGCTGGGGGTACGATACATCCTGGAAGGAAGCGTGCGCAAGGCCGGCGACCGCATCCGCATCACGGCCCAACTCATCGATACGACCACCGGGTACCACCTGTGGTCCGAGCGTTACGACCGGGAGCTTACGGACGTATTTGCCATGCAGGATGAAATCACCGCGGAAATCATCTCAAACCTCAAAATTCAAGTGACGATGGGGGAATCCGAGCGGATTCGGCGCAATACGACGGAGAGCCTGGAGGCGTGGGAGTACTACCGCAAAGGAAGGGAACTCTATTGGAGATTCGATTTTGGGACATTTCACCTGGCCCAGGAAATGTTCAAGAAAGCCCTGGAGCATGATGCGGAGTTCGCGGTCGCCATGGTGGGCCTGGGACATGTCTACCTGGATGCGGCGAGGTTCGGTTGGCCGACCGACGTTCCCGATCCCTTGGCTCGGGCCAACGACCTGGCGCAGCAGGCGCTCAATGCGGATCAGACCCTCGCCGAGCCCCATGACCTATTGGCGTATGTTCATCTGATCAGGGGGCAGTATGATCGTGCCCTCGCAGCCGCGCAAAGGGCCGTCGCTATGGAGCCCAATATTGCGGACTATCATAAAACATTGGCGGACGTGCGCAATCTATCTGGATTGCACGAAGAAGCCCTGGAAGCCATGATGAAAGCGATGCGTCTGAGCCCGGTGCCGCCCGATGCTTATTTATCCCTGTTAGGCAGGATTTATTATTCCGTGGGGAGACCTGAGGACGCGATTCCACCGTTGAAAGAGGTCTACGAAAGAACCGGATGGGATGCAGCAGCCTATCTTCTGATTGCCAGTCATGTGGCCGCGGGCCGGATCGATCAGGCAAAATCCTTGGCAATAAAGGACCCTTTGTTTTTTAACTCGTATTTTTTCTCCAAATACAATGCCTTCAAACACCAAGCGGATCTCCAGCGTTTTCTGGACGATCTGGCCCTGGCGGGTGTGGAGTGAACGCGAGAAATATCGAGTAAGAGACGGATTCCAGAGGAATCCGTCTCGCCTGTCCCGAGATTGGTCGAGGGGAAGGGTCGGGCTCGCCTCGAAGTTCCCACTTTGAGCCCAGTTCTAGAAGCCCTGTGATTTATCGCCTCCGGCGGCCAAATGGGCTTTGCCCCTTTGGAAACCCCACAAGGGAGCGAGGCTCCCTTGACCCTATATATATTTTAAATCAATGGCTTACACTTATACCAAAAATTATTCAGGGTGCAGGGAACGAGTTCCCTGCTGGGGGTCTGGGGGCAAAGCCCCCAAAAAACACGTTAGTCACAGCCCAGTTCTAGTCACTTCCCTGGTTTAGTGGTGTCCGAATTCGCTCCCGACCGACGCATCGAAGAGCATCATGTGCGGTCTGGCGGGGCCCACGGTGTATTTCTTTTGCACCCGCATCATGTCCACGTGGAAGCCCCTGTTCAGCTTCATCCCCCCTTTGTCGTGGTCGACATCCACCAGGAATATCCCATACTCCTCGTTGCGGGTGATCCCCTTCGGGAATTCCATGTCATCCCACGTGCTAATCAGGCTGTTGGTGACATAAAGGCGCCGGTTGTCCGGGCTTAACCGAATCATCTGCGCATAGGGAATCTCCACCTGGCCTACGAAGACGGGCTTTAATGGATCCTCGATGTTGTATTGCCGCACATTATTGCCCATCCAGTTGGCGACATACATAAATTTATCGTCATTCGACAGCAACATATCCGTCGGAACAGAACCCGCGGGCAACTCGATCACCACCTTGAAATTATAGCGGCCGTCCCCGTCAAGGTCATCCCATGCCCAGATCTCGTTCGTACCAGGGGCGTTGGTGTACCCGATCGTCGAGCCGTGTTCGGACCTCCATCGCACCTCCAGGGCGCCAGTGCCCGCCCCGATATTGACTTTCTGGATGACCTTCCGCTCTTTCCAATCCCAGACGTAAATGTCGGTGCCCAGGCCATCGATGGTAATGCCGCCTCCAATCTTCCCCGGCAAACCGAAGGAGGTGGTTACCATCCTGTTCAACTCAAGCTTGATGCCGGCGTCATACATGTACGTGGGCGGCACCTGATCGAAGTTCCGATCGGCGGCGGGGCCGAAATCGCGCACGTATTCTCCGGTTTCTCCGTTGATTTCGACAATTCCGCCCGGCGCTGTCGATTTGGTGTTCGCACCGATCATGGTCACCAAATTGTTACCGTTCGGCAACGCAATGATCGTATGCGGTACGGTATATCCACTTCTGCTCACCAGGTCCTCATTCACGGTAATGACGAACGGGCGCATAGGATCCGCAACATCAAGAATATATATCCTTCCCGAGAAGAGACCGGGAATCATCAACCTGGATTGATCATGATTGTATCCGAAATGGTGAAGCTCATCGCCCACATGCAGCATGTCCACCCGGTGAACGAGTTTGCCATACGTCGATGCATCGCGCGGATCCACCCCGACCACGGCGAGAAAGTCCGGATCTTGGCCACCCACATTAACACAGGCCACGTAAAGAAATTTCTCGTGGGGCGGAGCCCCGCTTTTTTCTTGCGCCACCGCGACGGCGCCAGGCAGCACAAGCGCGGCAAACACGAGCGTGATCGCAACAATGAAAAATCTGGTCATTTCTTCTCCTTCCCGGACAATTTTACAATAAAACTCTTCCAATTTTCGGTAAAGATACTCGGTAAATTCAATATTCACCGCCGCGTCGCCGTCGTTGCCCGCCCTGCGTCGGGCCGGAGCCCAGACGGTCATCGTGGCCGATGTGGATTTCCGGCACGAGCAGATCCGCCACACCATCGGTCGCATGGACGGCAAAGGGAAGAGCGTGAGACCCAAACCCCCCGCCGGATTAACCTGCCGAATGAACATCAACGTGTCAAGCCTGCCCCGCCCCTCCCGGCAAGCCCGTGGCCGAGAATACCCGCAAATGGCCGCCGGCGACACCGTCGTGCCGCCCCACGTGGCCGAGGCCATCCGATTCCACAAACTGGACCGGGAGGTGGATAGAGTCGCCAAGTGATTGGGCACCTCCCCATCCCCTTATGGTCCTTCCCCGCTCCGCACTGGCGGGCGGTTCTCCGCCGTCGACCCTCAGGCGGCGATTTCCTACGGCAATATGCCCACGCGAACGAGATTCAGGAGAACAGTGATGCCCTACGATACCTATCAATGCTTGAAAGTTGACGTCGACCGATTCGTGGCATTTGTAACTATTGATCATCCACCAATCAACCTGTTCGACCGAGCCCTGATGCTGGAATTCCACGCCTTGGGCAAGCAGATTGCCAACGATCCGGATGTCAAAGTCGCGGTTTTCCAAAGCGCGGACCCCGAGTTCTTCATCGCCCACGCGGACATCACCTCGATCCAGAGGATCATTGAGGACGGTAAGCGGGAGGACGACCGGCCGAATTTCTTCCAGGCCATGGTGGACCGCTTCCGCACCATGCCAAAAGTGACCATCGCCAAGATCGAGGGCCGCGCCCGGGGCGGCGGCAGCGAACTGGCCTTGGCGATGGATATGGTGTTCGCCGCCCAGGGCCGTGCCATCCTGTCTCAGCCCGAGGTGCTGCTGGGCATCTTCCCTGGCGGCGGCGGCACGCAGCGCCTTCCCGGGCGCGTCGGACGCGGCCGGGCCATGGAAATCATCCTCGGCTGCGAGGACTTCCCCGCCGACCTTGCCGAGCGCTATGGCTACATCAACCGGGCACTGCCGCCCGGCGAGCTGGGGCCATTCGTGGAAAAACTGGCCTATCGCATCGCATCTTTCCCTTTCGAGGCCATTGCCCTGGCCAAGGAAGCAATCAACGCGGCAGAACCCGGGGTTACCGGCAGGCTGGTACAGGAAACACGGCTGTTCAACAAGGTGCTGGAGTCCGAAGGCGCCAACCGACGCATGGCCCGCTTCATGGAAATCGGTGGCCAGACACGTGAAATGGAAATGCGTGACTTCACCTCGATCACCGGGGACATGGGAGAGGACTAGACGGAGAAATCTTGACCCCCATGGTAACGATCTCGGCAAAGGAATGACGGCTGATTGATTGTTTGCTTTGAAGAGCGCGGTAGAGAGCAGGGCAAGCGAATGCCCAGATGGGCCTTCTGCGGGCCTTGGCCAGGGGGGTTAGGGAGATGGAGGCCCGCGCAGGCCGGGTCAAAACGACGACGGTGCCGGGCGTGAATGACCAGCACCGTCCTTGCTGCGAATGGATTTCTACGGCGATGAGCGGACCATGGCCCTGGACTACGCCGCCGCGGTGAATTCATTTCCCGCGCTGCCGGCCCCAATCAACGTGTGCGGCTACCCAATCGAACTTTCCGGATTATTGGATGTAAGCACGGCTCGGGTGTGATATGGAAACTCAGGACGTCACTCGATCCGAGGTGGGCGCAATGGAAGATAAAGGTACAGCCGAAGAATCGATTTCCACCCGTTTCGCGCCGGTTCTTGGAGGGGTGGTGCGTGAAAACCAATCGTTCGATTCTACGGAAACCACCGCATTCACCTGGGACTACACAGTGCAGTCTGAGGAACTGCGCAAGCTCTATGAACGGGGCAAGTCCGCCCAATGGAACGCTTCGCTGGACTTGGATTGGAGCACCGACGTGGATTTGGAGCAGGATCTCTTCGATCCCGACCCGGCGATCGCCGACGAGCCTTGGTTCAAAAAACTCACCAAGCGCGAGCAGATTCATTTGGTGGTGGAACTCAATACCCAGTCACTGAGCCAATTTCTGCACGGGGAGCAGGGCGCGCTGATCGCCACATCGCAGCTCGTTGGCGCTGTGCCGACCGCCGACGCCAAGCTGTATGCCGGGACTCAGGTCGTGGACGAGGCTCGCCACGTGGAGGTTTTCGAGCGCTATGTGCGGGAAAAGACCAACGGGGCCTATGATATTACCGAAAACCTTTTCCTGCTGCTAAAATCGATCGTCGAAGAGAGCCGTTGGGACTTCAAATTTCTCGGCATGCAGTTGCTTGTCGAGGGTCTCGCGCTGGCGGCATTCATTGCCATGATGGACCGCTGTCGAGAACCGCTGTTAAGAAAATTGCTGCGGCTGGTGCTACAGGATGAGGCACGGCACGTGGCCTACGGCGTGCTCTCCCTCCGCAGTTTCTACAATGACATGAACGAGAAGGACCGGCTTGAACGTCAGGAGTTCGTGTTCGAGGCCACGATCCACATGCGCGACCGCCTTTTTAGCACCCAAGCCTACGAGCGATTGGGTATCGACCTGGAGTCTGTGAAGGATTTCCATTCGCGCAGCGAGCATGTCAGGCATTTCCGCAAGCTCATGTTCGCCAATGTCGTCCCCAATATGAAAAAGATCGGGCTGCTGGATGGCTTCCTGGAGAAAAAATACGATGAAATCGGCATCCTGCACCTCCAGGATTTCGATACGGCGGGACTCCTGCAAAGCTATATCGAAGGGTAGAATATCCCGGCAGCCGGCCGCACACCGATTACCGCCCCCCGAACGAGGGCGTCGATGCCGCGCTCGCTCGATGTAAAAATCCTCCGCAATGGTATCTCCATGACGTCACAAGTCCGACAGACTGCTGGAGTGCATCACCCCGGCGGGTCTGTGTAACGGGGAGGTTTCTTCGGCGTGGCGAGATTTACCTTTTATTCTATGCCATCACCGATACATTGCCTTTGGGGTTGGAGTGGCCTTCCTCCACGGACACGGCTTCCACGTTGAAAATGAGCGTGGCACCGGGGGGGATTTTGCCAACCTGCCGATCACCGTATGCCAACTCGGCTGGAATGATGAGTTGACGGCGTTCGCCAGGCTTGATTCCCACGAGCCCTTCCTCCCAGCCTTTAATGACCTGGCCCGAGCCCAACCGGAAGCTGAAGAGCTGCCCCCTGTCGGTGGAACTATCGAATTCCACGCCAGCGGAGGTCCATCCGGTATATTTTATTTTGATAACCATACCGTTGGTCAGCGGTTCGCCACGGCCTTCCTTGATCACGGCCACCTTGAGTCCGCTCCCCGTAGTTCGGAAGCGGCTGTCGGGCAACTTGGCGAAATGATCGAAGAAGTTCGCTGATTTGGGCGATCCGGTTCCCGTTTTACCATGGTGTTTCACGCCGGTGCCAGTGGCCGTCACATCCATTGCCATGGTCCATTCTCCTCGTTTGCGATGTGGCGCACCACCGCCGCCTTTGGCAAACGGAGTGCGCCTGTCGGACACCTTTACCTTGTGAAAAGCAAAACCCGCACCAAAGCGTGATTTGGGAGATTAGGAGCAGCGACCGGTTCGATTCGGTCTGGGCACGAGATCCCGGTCAGGAAACGTCGATATCCAAGAGGTGCAGCATGAGGGCTTGTTGCGCGTAGAGCCGATTTTCCGCCTGGCGATAAATGAGCGAGCGAGGATGATCGACCAGGCCGGCTTCAATTTCGTAGCCGGGGTGGATTGGCATATCGTGCATGATGTGGGCGTCACTGTGGGCCAGACTTGCGGCATTCAACTGATACGGCAGCATTTTTTTTGAGCGCCGTTCTTTTTCCTGCTCATACGAAACGTCGGAGAAAAACTCCATGTCCATCCAAGTGTCGGTATAGACGAATTGCGAGCGCCCCACCGCATCGGATAGATCAAGCGTCCGTTCCAGCGCACCTTCCCGCTCGAGCCGATCGATGGTTTCTCCATCAAATGCGGGGCGGTTGATCTCCGGAGTCACCAGAATCAAATGCACCCCGCAATGGGCACAACCGAGGGCAAGTGAATTGGCCACGTTGTTGTGGATTCCCACGTAGGTCAGGGTTTGGCCGGCAAAGGAACCGGCGGCCTCGTATATCGTCAGCAGGTCCGCCAGCGCCTGACAAGGGTGGTATCGGTCGTCGCAACCGTTGATGACGGGTACCAGGGAATGGGCAGCCAATTCCAAAATGTCGGCATGCCGTTTCAGCCTGGCCATAATCAGGTCCACGTGCCCCGAGGCGTAGCGCACCTCGAATCGGATCGGGGAGATCGCGAAGTTACTGGTGTCCCAGTCCATCATGATCGAATGCCCCCCCAATTCCTGAAAGCCGATTTCGAAGGATATCCTCGTGCGGGTGGAAGTTTTCTGGAACAACATGAGCAGCCATCGCCCCGCCAGCAGGCCCCTATACCGCTCGGGCGCCTGTTTCATGGACAACGCCGTCCGGACGATGGTCTGCGTCTCTTCCGGAGTGAAATCCTTCAGTGAAATGCAGTGCTTCATGACCGACTCCACGTGCGCGAAAAGTCCTCACGCTAGTGAATTCCGCGCCAAATCACAAGGGAACCCAGGCAGGCTCATCGACTTTTTCCGCATGGCTGGAGAGTATGGTATGGCCGGAGAGTAGGGTGCGGGCGATTTTGCGTCCGCGTCCCGCTTCGTTAGACCGCCAACGTCTGCTTGAGCTTCTCCAGGTTGTCACTCAGATCAGCCGAACTGCCCTCGAAGGTGGTGCGGCCTTTGGTCATGATATAGTGGCGATCGGCCAGTTCGATCAGCGCTTTGATATTCTTGTCCACCAGTAGAATGGAGATCCCTTCGGCTCTGATCTCTCCGATGACTCGCCAGATTTCCTTTCTCAGCAAAGGCGAGAGTCCCTCAGTAGCCTCGTCCATCAGCAGCAAGCGGGGCTGGGTCATCAGAGCCCGGCCGATGGCCAGCATCTGCGCTTCGCCTCCCGAGAGCTGACTGCCCCAGTGGCGGCGCCGCTCGGCCAGCCGCGGAAACAGCGTAAAAACACGCGCCAGATTCCAGCTTCCCTTGGGTCGAGCAGCCATCACCAGGTTCTCCACGACGGTCAGGTTGGGGAAAATTTCCCGCTCCTCTGGGACGTACCCGATCCCCATCCGGGCGATGCGGTGGGGCCGGCTCCCCATAATCGATTGTCCTCGGAAGCGGATTGTGCCGTCTCGAGCTGGAGTGAGGCCCATGATTGTGCGCAGGGTAGTGGTCTTGCCCATGCCGTTGCGTCCCAGCAGGGTGGTCACTTGCCCTTCTTCAACTCGCAGGGTTACCCCGTGCAGCACGTGGCTCGATCCGTAGTAGGTGTGAACGTCGTTCAACTCCAGCATCGTTTCAGCCCTCGCCCAGATAGGCTTCGACAACCGCCGGATCGTTGCGGATCGTTTCCGGATCGCCCACGGCCAGCAGCTCACCGTAGACGAGCACTGCGATGCGATCGGCGATGGCAAAGACGGCGTCCATGTCATGCTCGACGAGAACCAGCGTAATTGTGCCCTTCAACTTCAACAGCAACTCGGTAATGCGCAGGCTTTCATCCAGGGACATCCCGGCCATGGGCTCGTCCAGCAGCAGCAGTTGCGGCCGCAGCGCCAAGGCCATGCCCAACTCGAGTTGCCGTTGCTCGCCATGGGAGAGTGCGCCCGCCGCCAATTGGCTCCGCCCAGCCAGCCCGACGGTTTCCAGTGTCTCCATCGCCGCATCGTTGATATCCTCCCAGCCGCTGGCCGGCCGCCAGATGTGGAACCATCCCGGAAGTTGGCTTTGGGCCGCCAGGCGCATATTTTCGAAAACCGTGAATTCGGGAAATAGCGTGGTGCGCTGAAATGAGCGGCCTATGCCCAATCGGGCCATGCGATAGGCCGGAAATCCGGTGATGTTTTGACCAAGAAATAGGATCTGTCCCTCGTCCGGACGCATGGCGCCGGCAATCTGGTTGATGAGCGTGGTTTTGCCGGCACCGTTTGGGCCGATGATGGCCAGGGCCTCGCCCAAACGGACATCCAGATTAATATTGCGGTTGACCTGCAAGGCACCGAAACTCTTGCCCAAGCCTCGGCTTGCCAAGATCGTGGAATGTTCACCCATTCCATGGCCCTTTGGAACGAATGCCGCGCCAGAGCCCGACCACACCTCCTCGAGCGAACAACACGATCAGGACGAGGATGATGCCCATGGGCAGCATCCAATGATCGGTGTAGCTGCTGATCACTTCCTCCAGTCCGATGAAAAGAGCTGCGCCCACAGCCGGGCCACTGAGTGTGCCCAGGCCCCCCATGAGCACCATCGTCAGCACCTGCCCGCTGGCATGCCATTGCAAGCTGCTGGGATCGATGAAGAATTGCAGGTTTACGAATAGATGACCCGCCAAGCCCGCAAAGGCACCCGCGATGACGAATACCGTCAATTTATACGTGCCGGCTCGATAGCCCATAGCGCTCATGCGCTCCTCGTTGGCCCGGATGCCCTGCAACGCGCGGCCAAAGGGCGATGACACCAGCCGGCCCATGATTCCGAAGGAGAGCCCCACCAGCAGCAGGCTGTAGTAGTAAAAATGAATGTTGTTTTCAAGATCGATCCCCGGCAATCCGGATTCCGGTCTTTGGAACATCAGCATTCCGTCGGTGGAGCCGGTCATCGGCGAGTTCAAGGCCACGTAGTAAACCAACTGCGCGAGGGCCAGGGTGATCATAATAAACGAAACCCCGGTGGTGCGAATGCAGAGGGCGCCTATCGCCGCTGCGGCGAGCGCGCTCAAGAGAACCGCCGCGGGAAGCACGAACACCAGGCGCACCACACCTAATTCTACCAGGATTGCTGTGGCATAGGCACCGATGCCGAAGAATGCGGCGTGCCCCAGGGAGATCAGCCCGGTGTATCCGGCCAGCAGATCCAGGCTCGCGGCGAAGAGCGCGAAAATGAGGATCTGGTTCGTGAATTCCAGATAGAATCCGCCCACGGCCATTGGCACGGCGCCCAACGCCGCCAATACAGCGGCGTAAAAAAGTATTCGGCGAGACGGCATGTGCGGACTCATCCCCGGCTGAACAAACCGCGCGGCTTGAACAGCAGTACAACCACCATCATCACGTAGACCATCACCGAGGAGAGTTCGGGCAACATCGCCTTTCCGAAGGTATCGGCTACGCCAATGAGCAGGCTTCCCAGCAGGGCACCCCGCAGGGAGCCCAGGCCGCCGATTACCACGACAACGAAGGTGATAATGATGATCTCCTCCCCCATTCCTGGATAAAGGGAAAGGATCGGCGCGGCAACGGTGCCCGATACCGCGGCCAAGCCGGCCCCCAGCCCGAATACGGCAGTGAAGACCAGGTTGATGTTGATTCCCATCGCCCCCACCGTCTCTCGGCGGGAAGCGCCGGCCCGGATGATCATCCCCAGCCGCGTGCGATTGATCAACAGCCAAAGTCCTGCGCCGACCAGCAGTCCAAAGGCCGTGACGAAGAGCCGGTAGGCGGGGTATCTGTGCCGGCCAAAGAGCGGGATGCTGCCGCTCAATGCTTCGGGCATGGGAAGGGACTGGATGTCGGCTCCCCACAATAGCCGCACCGTCTCGTTGAATATCAAGATCAGGCCGAAGGTGAGCAGGACCTGGTCCAAATGATCCCGGCCGTAGATATGCCTGAGCGTCACCAGCTCTGTAACGATGCCGATCGCCACCGCGGCGATCAGACTCAGGACGATCGTTACCGCGAAGGGCATTCCCAGTCGGGTCAGGGTCAGAGCCAGATAGGCCCCGATCATGAAAAAAGAACCGTGTGCCAGATTGATAATCCCCATCACCCCGAAAACCAGGGTCAGACCCGTAGCGAGCAGAAACAGCAGCAGTCCGTACTGCACACCGTTCAGCAGCTGAATGAGAATATATCCGGCCGTGTCCAAGTGGCGAGGGCGAGGTAGGGGGTTCGGCGGGCTCCGCCTGGGCATCCCCAATCAGCGGAATTCGGCGTGAGAGCCGGCTAAAGATCGCAACCGGTTCCTGGATCTTCCAGGGCTTCCGCGGCGACGGCAATAATCTGGTTTTCGATCACGCCGTAACCCGCGTTTACGACCTCACGAATGTAAATATTCTGGATCGGGTTATGGGACCGGCTCAGCTTGAACGGCCCCCGTGGGCTCTCGAACCGCACGTCCTCCAGCGCGCGCCGTAGTCTCATCTTATCCGACGTATCGCCGCCGGTGGCTTCAAGAGCCTGAATGATCATGTGGCCCGTGTCATAGCCTTGCAAGGAGAACAGGGAGGGTATCTCCCCGAATTTGGCCTTGTAGTCCCGGACGAATTTCTTGCTGACCGGGTTATCCATGGTGTCTGCCCAGTGCAGGGCCGTTTTGATGCCAACGGCGGCTTGCCCTTGGGCGCTGAGAACTTTGCCCTCCACCAGGAACCCCGATCCATAAAGCGGGATCTGATCTTTTAGCCCGGCTTGAGCGTACTGCCTGACGAACTTCACCGCGTCCGCGCCAGAGAAAAAGACGAATACCGCCTCCGGGTTGCCTTGGGCGATATTCGTCAGATAGGGCTGAAAGTCGCTTTCGCCCAGGGCGGGATATTGCTCGGAGAGGATTTCTCCCCCATTCGCGAGGAACCCTTCCTTGAACGCTTCCATCATCTGTCTGCCGGCCGCATAGTTGGGGGCCAGAATGGCCACGCGCTTGATACCCTCCTCCCGGGCCATCCAAATGCCCATGGGGTAGTTCGGCTGCCAGTTGGAAAAGGATGTGCGAAAGATGTACGGCGAGCAAAGCTCGCGGGTGAGCACTACCGAGCCCGCGTTGGCAATGATCATGAAGGTTTTTGAATCGTGGGCCGCCTTGCGCATGGCGTTGGCGACATGCGAAGCCACCGGCCCCACCAGGAAATCGACCTTGTCCTGCTGGATGAATTTCTTGGTGATCTGCAATCCCACCTTGGGGCTGACTTGGGAATCCTGCTTGAGCACCACGATGGGCCGCCCCGCCACCTGGTAGTTCACTTCGGAGAGCGCCAGTTCCAAGCCATTGGTGATGTCGTTGCCCAGTGAGGCATAGACCGCCGAGTAGGGTAGAACCAAGCCCAATTTCACCGGTTCCGCGGCATAGCCTGCCCAAGACATCAGTACCATCGGAAGCCCCACGACAAAGATCGCAAGGGTCGAACGATTAGGATTTACTGCCCAGGACATGACGTGCTCCTTAGGTTGGAACTTTCCGGTTGGAACTTTCCCGAGATTCTGGCACCGCCCCAAGCGCCCCGGCTCGTTGGCGTAACTAAAATTGGCGTAACTAAAAATCGACTGTCGTAAAACTCGAGCGCCGGTATCGCGATTCGCCGCCCCAGGCACATTGATTATCCCTAGCCCGTCAGAAGTGCAAGACCATCGGAGCGGGGAGGCCGCATATTTTCTCCCGTCAACCCGAAACACTCCCTTCCGGGCCATAGGATTGGAGATCCTCAAGCAACTTTCCGAAATCGTAATGGAATCAAATATAAGGTTGTAGGTTTCCCCGACAGATGATTCCACTGCGATCCATCTACGCGAGACCCGTATACCCGCTTTCATGGTGTTGCGTGATATCGAGCCCCTCCACCTCGTCGTCCTCTTCGACGCGCAGACCCATGACGGCATCCACCAGTTTGAGCAGAATGAACGTTACCACAAGGGCGTAGACGATGGTGACGGCTACTGCGATAGCTTGCAGGCCCAGCTGAGCCGGATTCCCGAAAAAGAGTCCATCTGAGGCGCCCGAATTGATCACGGTGGTTGCGAACAGCCCTGTGGCCAGCGCCCCCCAAATACCCCCGATCCCATGGACGCCGAAAACGTCGAGCGAATCGTCATATTTCAGCTTGGGTTTGATCAGGGCCACGGCGATATAGCAGAATAACCCCGCGCCTGCCCCGATAACGATCGCCGATAGGGGGCCTACGAAGCCCGCGGCGGGCGTGATGGCCACCAGGCCGGCGATAGCGCCAGTGGCGGCCCCCAAAGCCGTGGGATGGCCGGCGATTTTCCATTCCAGGAAGATCCACACCAACACCGCTGCGCAGGCCGCGGTATTGGTGGTGACGAAGGCGACCGCCGCCAGGGAATCTGCCGCCAAGGCGCTGCCGGCGTTGAATCCGAACCAGCCGAACCACAGCAGCGCGGCCCCCAAAATTGTGATCGGCAGGTTGTGGGGAGGCATCGGGGTGGTGAGATACCCTTTTCGCTTCCCGATCACCAGAGCGGCCACCAAGGCGGCTACCCCTGAGCTGATATGCACCACGGTTCCTCCGGCGAAATCCATCGCGCCGAGATTTCCCAGCCAACCGCCAGAGCCCCACACCCAATGAGCGATGGGGTCGTATACCAGTGTTGCCCACAACAGGGAAAAGACCAGGAACGAGGAGAACTTCATCCGCTCGGCAAAGGCGCCGGTGATGAGGGCGGGAGTGATCACGGCGAACATACCCTGGAAGATGATGAATGCCAGGTTGGGGATCGTATTGGCGTAATCGGAGGGAGCGAGCAGGTCCAGTCCGTTCAGCCCGATCAATTCCAGGCCGCCGGTTACGCCCCAGTGATCCGGTCCGAATGCCAGGCTGTAGCCCCATAGGATCCACTGCAGGCCGATCAAGCACATCATGACGAAGCTTTGCATCATCGTGGCCAGGACGTTCTTGCGCCGCACCATCCCGCCATAGAACAAGGCCAGACCAGGCGTCATCAGCATGACCAGGGCCGTCGAAAGCAGCACCCAGGCCGTGTCTCCGCTATCGATCGTCGTGCCGTCTTGTCCGAAAGCGTCCGTCGCGGCAAGTAAGAAAAAAGGTAGTGTCGGGATCAAAAAACGCTTCATCGTCTCCCCTTTTTGCTGTCGTGACCGGTTTCACCGTGGATTCCGGCCGGCAGAGTTGTTACCAGATACCGCCAGGTTCATAATCGGCGGTTTGCGGCGTTTCCATGATTGGAAAAGTGCGAAATTGCCCGTGTACTCGTCAGTCACGATTACGTGACGAGCAGAAATGCAATATTATCATCCGCAATACCCGTGCCATCTTTACTGTGCATACATAACTGTTATTAAACACCTTATTGCGGGTCACGCAATGCATACCAGATTTATCGCCAAATTTTTCGACATATTGGCCCTTCGATGATCAATAATTCATCACTTTGAGCGAGAACGCAATCTCTGAACGATCGCAGTTACGCGTTGTACGGCTGCCGCAAGGCAAGGTCCGGAGCAGGTTCAGGCGGATGGTAGTGGCGTGCTGGCCGCCCGGGCCGATATTAACGGGAAAGATTATTATTGCACACTTTCTGCTCCCTTTTATAAGCTCGTCCCCAGCCGGCCACTTGCCAGCTATCCACCGCGGAGAAGGTCGCCGGGAACATGATCGGGCATTCGATTGGGAGGCGCAGGAGTCCGGCGTTCATTCATTGCAACCGGATATATCGAACTCCGATTGTAAGTCCGCGTCCATTCCGATGGACGCGTATATACTTTCGTTTATTGTGATTGCATCACGGGACCCGTACGCTCAGTGTATTCTCCAATAACTAAGGTCGATTCTTCCGATGCTCCCAGTTGAGAACCGGTAATCGCTATTTTCTCTATCTGCACTGGAATCAACCGGAAAAATTCGGGACTCCACGGCTAAATTAATCAAAGGATTTTCGCGCCGCCAAATTTGAGCCAATCATGGTTGAGACATTCCATTTCACGGACGAATTTTTTCACCGAGCTTTTGCAGCCGTTCCGCGAGGAGTTTCGAAAGAAACATTCCGTAATATGGTTGCTGTTTGATGCTTCGAATGAATGATTCCTTCGGAATTTTTATCAGCTTTCCAGGTGTATTTGCGATCACCGCCGCACTGCGGGTTTCTTCAAGAAGAAACGCCATTTCACCGATGAATATATCAGCAGAATTTACGGTTGCAATTTGTGTCTCATTGATCACAACGCGGTACTCCCCCTCCGCGATGTAATAGAGAAATGTGCTCTCTTCCCCTTGCTTGAATACATAATCGCCCGGTTGAAATTCGACGATCTCGTTTTCTCCAAAAATACTGGGCACAGTATTGGTTACATTCTGTCGGTGGGTCACTCGCATAGTCACTTCGTTACCGACATCATTATAATCGATACTATCGACGCTATTTACCGTCAGCCAGATGCCGCGCCCATGCTCGGAAAGGTAGTCGATCTCCTTCGCACGAACATATGGTTTCCAATCGAATCCTGTTCCCTCGTCCCGAATGATGTACTGGGAATGATCCGCTTGAATCTGGTAATGAAAGTAAACGCGGCGATTAGCGATTTCGGGATCTTGGCATTTCCTCTCAATCAAGCTATGGATCGTCTCGCCTTTGGCCAAATGTCCGGTTTTCTCCTGAGAAGTAATTCCGCAATTACCATGTTCGATTGCGTTAATCAGTATCTCCGTAAAGCAGAGGCTGAGGGCTGATTTTTTCTGATTCTCGATAAATCCCATATTGTAAAGGTAATTTGCGATCAGATTGGCGTAAAAAGATATGATCGTGACGTCATTTCCAATATCGAATATTCCAGACATTTCCGATAATAAGTCTTTTTGAATTGTCCGTTGGAACAAGATCTTTTCGTTTTTCATGAGAACGCTTAAGATCTTATAAAGTTGACTCTTCACATCATTTTTATGTGCAGATATTACAATATTCGTATTTTCCAATTCGTTAATGTCATCGAGTGTTTTTAGATCATCATACAGAGCAACGATTCCTCCATTGTTAAGCCATGGATCCGCAACAATCTCGCGCATAATATCCATGCCACTTATATTCGAATCCGAGAAATTGATAATAATCAACTGGGGCATCTGGTAATTGATGTACTCAATAGCGTCGTCGCTGGTATGAATGGGCACGACGCGCATGTGATCCCTCTGATTGTGGATCCCATTGCGCTCCATTTCACGATTGAGTTGCCCGCAGGCATCGCTCACCCCGCTCAATAGCTCAGCATCGGTATTGACTAACGGAATTTTCATGCTCGACGACGGTATAGGGGCGTAACGTCACTTCGGTACACGGAAATCAACCGACCTCCGTTTCGTTCAATATATTTCGGCGTTGGTTATATTCCCTGTATGGGGCTCTGTCATGACTGCACCAACGCTCCTGGCCGCGATGAAATTACCTTGGGTATCGGCCGTTCCTAACGGGGACCTGGAAATCGGCATGCCTCGATTACAGCGGTAATTACAGACAAGCTACCTCAATATGAGAAAATAATGGAAAGCCCAATCGTTGTAAACACGCCACCATGTGCGAGCGGAGGGTTTTCCGAAAAAATCAGGCTCGAATTGCTGCGTCGCCTCTCCCGCCTTAAATTTTGGGAAGGGGAGGATCGAGCGCAGCAAACGGCCCGCAGCAGGCGGTGCTCGGCGGTTTTTGAGATCGCGTCAATGAAATCGGGCCGCAACCACGGACCTCCCTCCCAGAAGGCATCGGTTATTCCGCGGCCGATGAGGCACCGAAATCGCTAACCCTCGCGGATTATCGGTCATCTATCTATAAAATAATCAACGCCATAGAGCCAGCGGATTTTTCGCAGGAGCCAAATTTTACCAATATACGGAACGTCGATATTGCGGGTCGGCATTTCGGCCGATCATTCCCGAGATGATTGTTTGCAGGATCGAATTTACCGGCAAGCCCCGTGTCGAATCGTCTTGATATGTGGTCAACGCACGTATAACCGCTATTGGTCGGTGGTGCTGTCATTAGCGACTCGATATGCGATGCCGATTACTTCGTAATCGGTTTGCGCTTGAGCAAGCACCGGGCATTGTCTAATCTGGCAAGGCCGCGAAACGCATGCTGGCCCATCGATTAAGAGATTCTCCAGGAGGCCCATCGCATGTTCAACCTTTCCGAATTGTTAGGTGAAGATCGGGTGCTGTTGGATCTGAATGCCAAGGATTTTGGTGCCTGTGTCGAGCACATGGCCCGGCATTTGGCGGACCGCAGCCTAATTTCCACCAGATACAGAGAAAACCTGGTCGCCGCCTTACAATCCCGCGAATCCCTTGGCCCAACGAACATTGGGCGGGGCGTCGTGATTCCACACGCCTATCTGGGCGGCTTGGCCAATACCCTGGGATGCTTTGCGCGCCTGGCGGAACCGTTCGCTTATGGCCAACCCGGCGAGGAACCGGTGGATCTTGTCCTTCTCATCACCGGGCCGGAAATTGAGCAGCGACAACACTTGCAGACCTTGGCCCACATCGTGCGGCTTTTTCACGACGACCGGTTGCTGGCCGCACTACGCGCCGCTCCTACGCCTCAAGCAGCGCTCGAGGCGATGCGGGAAACGGAAGGACGCCATGCCTGAACGACCCACCGACGCGGGGAGGGAAATGGTGATCTGCGTTCTGAACGAGCCCGACTATCTGCACGATGTCCTTACTGCCTTTTTGGAGGCAGGCGCTACGACTTCGACAGTGATCGAATCCCAAGGGATGGGGCGAATTCTCTCCCACGACGTTCCCATTTTCGCGGGGTTTCGCCATCTTTTCGCGGGCAGCAAACCCTTCAACCATACGATTTTTGCCGTCGTGGATGACCGGAAAGTCGTTGCTCGCATCGTGGAATTGGTGCGCGATGTGCTCGCGGACGTCGAAGAGGAATCCAAGGGGATCATCTTCTCACTTCCCGTCTCGTCGTTCGCCAAGCTGTCGGAGTAAGGGCCGTGAATCCGGCCACGGTGCTTCTTCTCGGTGTGATCGCGGTACTGATTCTGGCCGGCTCCCGGCTGGCGTTCGGCAAACGGGCCGTTCCGGCCTGGATAGCGCCCTTTTTTGCGACGGGTGCGGTTTTCCTTGCGATCGGGGCGCTGATCGGACCGCAGGGTGCCAACCTTTTTACCAATCAGATCCTGCAAAGTCTCGACCCGCTCATCGTGATTGGCATTGGCTGGATCGGTTTCTTGTATGGAACACACTTCGAATGGCGCCTGTTGCGCCGCTACCCGATAACCATCCATGCCGCCACCTTGTTTGTCTCTCTGTTCACATTTACGGTGATCGCCGGGACTTCATGGCTCCTGATCTCAGGCGTACTGGCGCCCGGCCTTCCGTGGCGGGAGCAGGTGGCAGCCGCGGCCATCCTGGGTGTTTGCGGCGCGGGAACTGCTCCGGCGGGGGTGTTTCAGCTTTCATCGGCTTGGCGCATTTCAACCCGTAACCTCAACGTCCTGCGCCTTTTTGCGGCCCTGGACGATCTCCCTCCAGTATTGCTTTTGGGGTTGATGAACGCGCTGCTGAGGCCCGCAGCGCACGGTTCGCCTCTGCTGTGGATCGTATACACCATTGGGCTGGGTGCTGGCCTGGGCATGATTTGCCATTGGTTGTTTCCCAAAGGCGACGATGCGCGGCACAATTTTTTGATTTTACTGGGGATCGTTTCTTTAGGTGCCGGCGCGGCTGCTATGTTGCGTCTGTCTCCGATTTTCGTTTCTGCCCTGGCCGGAATGATTTTCGCCAATCTCTCCCCACGTAAGGAAACCGCCTATGGCATGCTGGCCAGCCGGGAACACACCCTTTACGCCATTTTTCTGTTGATGGCGGGAGTTCTTTTCCGCTTCGAGTGGAGCGCCGTGGCGACGCTCCTCCCCGCCTTCATCGGGGTGCGTGCCCTGGGCAAGCTGATGGGCGGCTACGTGAGTTGGAGATTATTCCTCGCTCGTTCTCACATCAGTCCCCTGATCGGGGCCGGGCTCCTTTTTCAGGGTGGTATGGCCCTGGCAATGGCTGTCAGCTACGACCACAGTCACGGGGATTCGATGGTACACCAGGTCACAACGACGATACTGGTGGCCGTGGTGATCAACGATCTCATGGCGCCGTTCATCGCGGGAGGCGTCCTGGGGGCGCGGAGGCAAAAATGACACGGGTGATCGGCCTCTTGGGTGCGCTGGCTGTCGTTTTGGCGGTGCGGCTGGCACCGGCCGGCGATTCCACGGCAGGTGCATCGGCAGTGATGGCCCTTGGATTCGTGCTCATCGTCTCGTTCCTGGTCGGTGATGCCGTGGCGTTGGCGGGTCTCCCCGCGATTACAGGCTACCTGCTGGCGGGCATGGTCTTCGGCCCGTACGTTTTTGGCTGGGTTGATCCGGTCTTCTCGGTGTTGAGCCGCGAGTCCGTTTCGGCACTGCGGCTGCTCGACGCCGTGGCACTGGGCCTGATCGCTCTCACCGCGGGCGGTGAACTCCGTATATCGGCGGTCAAGCGGCACTGGCATAGCATCAGCGGAGTGCTCGGCGGGCAAGTGATTTTGGTTTTTGCGGGGATGGTAGGCGGGGTGCTCATCGCGCGCGATACTTTCCCGGCGTTGAACGCCTACTCCAAGGAAACCGCCCTTGCCGCGGCCTTACTCTTTGCAACCGTCGCATTGGCTAATTCGCCGGCCGTGGTGCTGGCGATCATCCAAGAGTGCCGATCCCGGGGGCCGGTGACGGACGTCGTTCTGGCGGTTACCGTGGTCAAGGACGTCGTGGTGATCGCGCTGTTCATCGTCGTCCTTTCGGTCGCCGCGCTGCTCACCGGAGCCAACGGCGGATTTCAGGGCGGGGTATTGCTCGGTTTGGGCTGGGAGGTCGGCGGATCGCTGGGCGCAGGCTTGCTTCTGGGTTGGCTGGTGGCCATGTATCTCAAGCATGTCGCCCACGAGGCGCCGTTGCTGGTCTTGGCCGTGGCTTTTGTCGCGGTAACGCTCCTGCCCGCTTGGCACCTCTCCGGCATCCTGGCCTGCATCGTGGCGGGATTCTATATCGAAAATTTTTCGGAACACGGTGACGATCTGATCCGTGCGATCGAGCGCCATGCCCTGCCGGTTTACGTGGTCTTCTTCACCATGGCCGGGGCCGGTCTGGACCTCGAGGCATTGGCGACCACGTGGCCGCTCGCGCTTTACCTCGCGGGGCTGCGACTGGGACTCACCGCAGCCGGAACCGCTTTGGGGGCGGCGTGGGCCGGGTCGCCCGTCAACGTGGTCAAGCACGGGTGGAGCGGCTTCGTGGCCCAAGCCGGCGTTACCCTCGGTTTCGCGGTACTCATCCAGCAGCGCTTGCCCGGGATCGGCGAAGAGATCATGACCGTTATCCTGGCTATGGTGGCGATTAATCAACTCCTTGGTCCCGTGCTCTTCCGGCTTGGTCTCCGGCTGGCCCGCGAGATCGGTGCGGAAGAAATTTCCCCAGGGCTGGCCGGGGAAGAAACTCAAAATCGATGACTGTACAGGTGAGACTTTCTTGGCGGCATGTGTACCTGTGGGGCCGATTAACGGATAACACCCGACGGGCTATAACCATTAGGCCGTTCTCAATGATCGAACCTTGAGATACACTTGCGTGGAGCCAAGAAATTTTCGAGGGTAAGCCTTGCTGATCCGGATTCTGTTGATCGCCCTGGCGGTCGTGGTGGTCGTTTTCCTGGTGCGCCGCGCCGCGCCGCACATCGCGCGCAACCCCCGCCTGGGCTACCTGCTCATGGGCTTGGGACGCAACGTCTTCTTTATCTATCTAATCCGCCGGGCGATCCCGGTCATATTGCGGGCATTGAGTTCCCTGCGGCTTTTCCGCTGAGATCGATTTTCCCATTGCAAAGTTTTCGCTATTTTCCATCATAAGGCGCCTGGCCTGCGTCGTGATCACTCGACCGCATAGCGGCGGACGAAATCTTCATTGACCGCGACGCCCAGTCCCGGGCTATCCGGTATCGTGATCTCGCCATCCACCGCCACGAATGGTTCCTCGGCCAATTCGTGCTGGAGGGGATTGTGCCCGAGGGAGTATTCCAGAATGAAGGCGCTGGGAGAGGCGGCGCAAACCTGGAGTCCGGCGGAAAACATCAATGCGCCACCCCACAGATGGGGCGCCAGACCAAGTTGGTAGGCCCCTGCCAGGGCGGCGATGCGCATGCCCTCGGTGATGCCCCCGCAGATCGCCATGTCCGGCTGGAAGACGTCTACGGCGCGCAGCTCGGCCAACTCCCGGAAATCGAAGCGGGTGAACTCGCTTTCTCCTGCGGCGATGGGGATGTCCGTGGCGGCGCGCACCTCGGCACAGCCGGCCTTATTGTCGGCGGAGACCGGCTCTTCCAACCAGTCCAGATTGCAATCGCTGACTTCGCGGCAGAACCGTTTGGCCTCGCTGACGCTGAACGTGCCGTGGGCATCGGCCATCAAACCGATTTCACTGCCCAGGGCCTTGCGTGCCGCCCGTACGCGCCCGACCGAGGTAGACACGTCGCCATCCATCACACCCACGCGCATTTTGACCGCCCGGAAACCGCCTTCCTCAACGTAACCCAGCAGTTGCTCGCCAATTCGTCGTTCATCGGCCCAGCCGCCTGAAGCATAGGCCGGCATGCGATCGCGGCACTTGCCCCCCAGGAGCCGATGCACCGGCACGTTCAACGAGCGGCCCAGGATATCCCACAGGGCCATATCGATGCCGCTGATGGCGGATATGGTCGTGCCCCGGCGGGCGAGCACCGGAAAGACCCGCCCCCGCGACAGCGCGTAATGGGCGCGCGAGCCGTTGTACATGACCTCCCACAGACGCGCGATATCACGCGGATCCTCGCCGGTGACGAGCGGCGCAAGCTCCTGCTCGATCGTGGCGACCAGCGCCCTTTGCGATCCCAGGCTGCCCACGGTGGCCTTGGCCTCCCCATGGCCCACCAACCCCTCATCGGTTTCGACGCGGACTAGAGTCGTATTGAAGGAGTCGTTGCGGCCGAAATCGCTTACGGTGACCTTTTCCTGCGGGATCGGCACGCGAAGCCAATAGGCCCTGACAGATGTAATCTTCATGGTGTGAACATCATCGTGCGATCTTCACTGCGTCAGGGCCAAAGCAAAGGCGTAAACAGCGTTTCTCTATTGTATCACGTTGAAGGTTGCGAAAGGATCGGTGGGGTGGGCCTCCCGGCCCGCCTTGACCCGCACGGGCGGGGAGGCCCGTGTCCACTGTCGGGGTATAATGTTATGTACTGATATTATAATAAAAATTGGCTTCGTTTTGTAATTTTCGGCGGCGCTGCGGCCCTATCCGCGCAATGCCTGCCCTGTCTTGTCCAAAGCCTGTCGAAGGATGGAGGAGGGTTCGGGCGGAGGAGCAACCCCCATGCATTCTCCATTGTAACCGAAGTTCCGGCCGCTGCCCAGACCCAGGCCGAAAATGGCCGGGAATAGCCGGGGCAGGCCAGGAGAGCTACGCTCCAGGCTCTTCACGCCGCTCATCATTAAACCGAGGAATGGCTCGGTTGGGGACTTTGCGGTTGCCCTGTTCATTGCGTGATCTAAGTTGCAATGTCCCGTCGGAGTGGCGATGATTGACCCTTGGCGGCGGAATCGGCTCCGGCCGCTCCGAGCCTCCCGATGGCAGGCTTATATACAGGCCCACGGGAGCCGCCGCCCACCCGCATGAAACTAAGGACGAAAACCATGATCGCCAGCATGAATCATATATCGTTCACCGTGTCCGACCTGCAACGCTCCATTGCGTTTTACCGGGACGGCCTGGGGCTCAAACTTCTGGGCACCATGGATCGGGACGAGGCGTTTTCCTCCAAGGTCACCGGCGTGCCCGGCGCGACCCTCAAGATCGCCTTCCTGGGCACGACCAATTGCAACGTCGAGCTGATCGAATATTTGACACCGCAAGGCCGCAAAGCCGATACCGCCACCTGTAACGTGGGCAGCGCACACGTGGCCTTCAACGTGGAAAACTTCCAGGAGATGATTGACCGGGTGCTGGCAGCCGGGGGGAGGATGATCGGCCAACCCACCCTGATCCCCTCGGGACGGCACAAGCACCGCCAGGCGGTCTACCTGGAAGACCCCGACAACAACACCATCGAATTTATCTCCGTGGAGACGGCGAAGCTACCAGAAGTACGGACTGACTCTTGATAGTGAATATTCAATCCAAGTCGCTCAAGAAATCTTGAATTTCATAAGCCTTCGTAATGTCCCGAATGGCCGAGTGCAATCTGAGCAGGCTGTATGGTTTTTGCAGAATATGCACGAGCGGCGAATCGCGCACTACGATCGGCATCGTTTCGACGTTTCCCCCGTCGTCAAGAAAATTCCGGATCAGGGGGTAAGCGGAAGATACGAACAGGAATATTTCGGAACCGTCGCGCTGAGGCGTCGTCGTATCCAAAAGTACAAGGTCAAAATTTTGCGGGTCTAATGCCAGCATTCGCTTGGCTTCGGGCCAATCCTCCACCGTAATAACCTTGTGGCCTTCGTTCTCCAGAAAATCCACGTGCAATTTCCGCGCGACTTTGTTCTGTTCCACCACAAGAACAGTCGTTGTCCGTGTCCGGCTGGATCTTTTTTCATTCCTGGTCTCAGTCATCAGTTGCCTCTTGGAGAGATGGTGTCACCTACAGCCGAATCAGTCGTTGACTACGGCCCATAGAAAAACAACTTCAATGACTGTGCCCAGAATATCTGCGATCATTCAATCCATGATTACGGTATCATATCAACCTATTATAATATTTACGGCGTGCCGGAGATTCGGGCTGCCCGAAAATCGGCACGGATACCGTGCCCTATGGACCGATTCCGTGCCAAAACAGTTAAATATTATATAGATATTATAGCGGTAATATTTGTGGATCAGGCGGGAATGCTGCGACGGCAGGATGCGATTGTTTCACGGTAAAATTCATCCCAAACCGGGCCAACCGAAGGTCCGCTGGCGGTTCAGCAAAAAGTTCTTCGGCCTGGATTGGGGTCAAAGATTCCGGGAATGGCGGCGGCCGCCTCACGGATTCAGCCGGCCGGGAAGCTTGTCCGGCTGCTATTTTCAGCGGGAATTGATCCTTTACTGGTGATTTTGTATTTCTTGATTCGCTCTCGCAGGGTGCTGGGTGGGATACCCAGCCGCGATGCGGCCCCATTCTTTCCCCCAATGACCCAGTGGCACTCTTCCAACGCAGATCTGATCATTTCCGCCTCAATGGCGGGCAAACTCTTTGACTGTTCCGCCGGCCGAGCTTTCTTCCTGTGAAATCCGAGCCGGTCGTGAATCCGCAGGGTCGTGTCACTTGTCAATATCACCGCACGCTCGATAACATTTTCGAACTCCCTGATGTTTCCAGGCCAATGATAACCTTCCAGCACATCGATAACGCTTTTTGGGATTCTATCAATATTTTTTCCTATTTTGGCGCTATATTTTTCTGAAAAAAATTGAACCAACATAGGGATGTCCCCCATTCGATCACGCAATGGTGGGCAAAGAATGGGAAAGACGTTTAGCCGGTA
>JACZRV010000192.1 GCA_022574555.1 SAR324 cluster bacterium | reverse complement strand
TCGGGGTTCAGGGTTCCACTTCGCGGGGTTTGGGGTTTGGGGTTATCCGTTCAACCGGCGCAATCGGCGCAATCTGTGGATCTATACCAGCCGGGGGACGGGTGATCATGGCCTTGGGTCATCCGAAACCAGGCTGCTACTTCTCTCCGATCAGCAGATTGTCGATAAGGTGGGTGCTGCCGAATTGCGCGGCGACCAGGGCCAGGGCGGGCCCGTCCACGCTGGTGAGCTCGACCAGGGTCTCCGGATGCACCAGCGCGGCGTATTCCAGGGTGGCCAGGGGTTCCGCCCCGATGGCAGCGCGCATCTGTCCGCGCAGTGCATCCCCCTGTCGTTCGCCGGCCTGGTACTGCCGCCCGGCATTTTGCAAGGCCCGATAGAGCACGGCCGCGGCGCGGCGCTCCTCGGGAGAAAGATAGGCATTGCGGGAACTCATGGCCAGCCCGTCGGGCTCGCGTATGGTGGGGCACACGACGATCTCGGTCAGCATCCCCAGGTCTTCCACCATGCGGCGCACGACGACGGTCTGCTGCGCGTCCTTCTGGCCGAAATAGGCCCGGGCGGGTTGTGTGAGGCAGGTCATCTTGGCCACCACCGTCGCCACGCCATCGAAATGGCCCGGGCGGGAGACCCCTTCCAGGGGTTTGGAGAGAACGGCCACGGAGACGGTGGTTTGAAACCCCGGCGGATAGACATCATCCACACCCGGTGAAAGCACGTAGTCGGTATCGAGTGCCTCCAGCGCCCGCAGGTCGGCTTCGGCATCCCTGGGGTAGGTCTGAAAATCCTCGCCCTTCCCGAACTGCTTCGGATTCACGAAGATCCAGACCACGACGACCTCGTTTTCCGCCCTGGCCCGGCGCACCAGGGAAAGATGGCCCTCGTGCAGGTATCCCATAGTAGGGACGAGCCCCAGGGAGCGGGTCAACCGGGGGCGAAGCGCTTTCCACTGGGCGATGGATTCAACGACTTTCACGGTGCTGTTACCTGCTTAAACATTACCTTCCTTGTAATTGCCTTTCTAGATATTGCCTTCCTATCTTCGGTGGTGCGTTCCCTGGGAGAATATTGGCCCGTGATGGCGGGTCACGCAGCGGACTTCTCGACGGACCGATATTGTAATTACCCTGATCGTGGCGTAGGTTGAACCCCCAAAATTAGAGAAAGCCGGCCGCCGTCAACAGCGGGATGCCGGTGCGTGCACCTCACACGATAAACCGCGGCGATTCCCTATGAACGAGAACCCTCTTCATTACCAAACCATCGGCGAACTTTCACGCCAAATCCACTCGGGCGAGCTCTCCCCCGTTCGGTTGACCGAACACCTGCTGGACCGCATCGAGGCATTGAACGGCGGCCTGAACGCGTTTTGCCTCGTGATGCGGGAGCGGGCGCTGGCCGAGGCCAAGGCCGCCGAGATGGCGATCGATGCCGGGTCCAGTCTGGGGCCGCTGCACGGCATCCCCTACGCCTTGAAAGACCTGTGCGACGTCAAGGGTTACGCCACCAAAGCCGGATCGCCGCTGATGGTGGATAATATCGCCGCCGAAGACGCGACGATCGTCCGCAGGCTGGCGCGGGCTGGAATGATTCTGCTGGGCAAAACCAATCTGGTACAGTTCGCCTACGGCGGCGTGGGCATCAATCATCACGATGGCACCCCACGCAACCCGTGGAATGGCGAGACCCATTGCGTTCCCGGAGGTTCGAGCAGCGGCTCGGGCGTTTCCGTGGCCGCGGGAATGGCGCCCATGGCCATCGGCACCGATACGGGTGGCTCGGTGCGCATCCCGGCCGCCTTGAACGGCACGGTCGGACTCAAGACCACGGTGGGCCGTGTGAGTACCGCCGGTGTGTTTCCCCTCAGCTTCAGTCTTGATTCGATCGGTCCCCTCACCCGCTCGGTGCAGGATGCCGCGTGGACCTATCACGCCATGCATGGGCCCGACCCGCGCGACGCCCTCACGGCCCAGGCGGCCCGCCATGATCCGATGCCGGCCCTACATGCCGGGGTGCGGGGGCTGCGCCTGGCATTCGCCGAGACCGTATTTTTCGACGGGGTGGATGAGGAGGTCGCCGCCGCGGTGCGTGCCTGTGGACGGATCTTCGAGGAACAGGGAGCTCGGGTGTTGAGCATCCCCTTTGCGGAAGCGGAGGAAGCTCAGGCGCTCAATCCACGTGGGCTGGTCATCGCGGCGGAAGCGTACGCCTTTCATCAGGAACGCATGGAACGCGACTTCGACCGCATCGATCCCATCGTGGCTCACCGCATGAAAGCCGGTGCGTCGGTCACCGCGGGCGAATACATCCGTCTGATCCGGTCATGGGAGGGGCTGCGCGGGCGAATGCTGGAATCGCTACGGGATGTGGATGCGCTGCTGGTTCCCGTCACGATGATCCCCGCCGCACCCCTCGACGAGATCGACCGGAGCATCGAATCTTATTCGGAACATAACCTGAAATACCTGCGCAATACGGCCATCGGCAACATCCTCAATCTGTGTGGATTGTCTCTGCCCTGTGGATTCACCGCCAAGGGCATGCCCATCGGGCTGATGATCTACGGAAAGCCCTGGCAGGAAGACGTGGTGCTCCGCGTCGGTCAGGCCTATGAACAGGCTACGGATTGGCACAAACGCCACCCGGAATTGACCTGGGCCGGCGATCCGGAATGAACGAAGCGATCGGGGCCATACGTTGCCCCGCCACCTTTTTATCGGCAGATTGCACCGATTACGCCGATATTAGGCTCGGGGTATAAGGATGAGCTGGGTTGCGTCCCGGCCATTTATTTCGCCCGCACACCGGCCACAGCGCTGGCGGAGGTGGCCTGATTACGAGAGTTGCGGTCTTCCCATTTCGCCCCGGCAGCGGTAATATGCCCACGCACGATACTATTTCTCTCGCAGAGGACCCCGTATGGCCTTCGACACCCTCACCTACGCCAAGAAGCTCCAGGAGGCGGGCGTCCCGCCTCAGCAGGCCGAAACCCATGCCTGGGCGCTGAAGGAAACGGTCGAAGACACCCTCGCCACCAAGCAGGACCTGCGCGAGCAGGACACGCGCATCGACGGCCGGTTCAACGAACTGGAGACGCGCATCGACGGCCGGTTCCGCTTGCTTTACTGGATGCTCGGCTTCAACCTGGTGCTCACCCTTTTTATCTTTAGCCTCACCGCAGGCATCCTGCTCAAGCTCCTGGCCGGCTGATCACGGCGCGTCCCCTTCGCCACCGACAAACGAACCCAGCGAAGCGGAACCCCGAACCCTTTACCCCAAACCCCGCGAAGCGGATACCCCGAAGGTCAGGGCACCGTCACCCCCGAGAGGCTGAGACAGGTCATGCGGGGGGTCTAGTCGGAGATCTCCCCTCCAAAAGCTGAATAAAAAAGTCGATCTATTGACTACGATTCATGGTTTTGCTAAGAGGCGGCTACACACCGCCTTAAATCCTGATTAGGAAAACATCAATTCCGGAGAAAGAAATGATGTCACCCAGCCCCCGTTCCGCCGACAAGTTTTCGATTCCGAGTGTCGCCATGCAGTTCACGCTTTTCGTCGTCCTGGCGTTCGCCGGAACGCTCTTCCTCAGCGCCTGCGACAGCGGAGGGGGAGGGGGCGGAAGCGACGAGGATACCGCCACCGATGGCGGTGGGGGCGGAGGAAGTGGAGGGGGCACCACTGATGATGGCACCGGTAGTACCGATACGACCGCACCCACCGTCATTTCGGTAACGCCCGAAAAAGATGCCACCATCAATGGTTCGACGAGTATCGAGATCCAATTCAGCGAGTCCATGACAACCGCCTCACTGATTTTCACTTTCCTGCTGGGTGGCTTCGAGGCCGAAAAACAGGCGGTTTGGAGCACCACGGACAGCACCGATGATACACTTACCATCAGCCCGGTGACAATCTGGAATGACGGATTCGCCAGCGTGTTACAGTTCACTGTATCCGATTTGGCCGGAAATGGATCATCGACCTCGCTTTCTTACCACGTAGACGCGATAGTACCGTCAGCCGCCACGATCGACCCGACCAGCGGTGATCCGATCGCGTCTTTTACAGCGATCGTGATCGAGTTCGACGAGGAGATGGACCCCGCCTCCCTGGTTCTCGGCGGAACGTTGGCCGACGAAAGCGACGGCGGCGTGTTTGCGCTAGCTGGATCCAATTCCGATACGGTGACCGTCAGCCCGGCGACCGCCTGGAGCGCCGGGGACGATCGCACACTGACCATCGATGCCACCGATGCGCCCGGAAACCCGGCGGCGTGGATGTGGGGGGAGGCACGATCCGCAACAACGTCATCGATGGCGGCACGGGATCGCAAACGTTCGCCATTAGGGACCAGAGCGGCGGCGCAACAATTGAAAACAATATACTCTTCGGGGGCAGCGGAATCGACGCGGTGGGAATTCAGATAGGGATTAATATAACCGGTGCTGGCACGATCGCAAGCGGTGGTACCGTGCGGAACAACGTGGTCCACAGCGGCATCGGTACGGGCACCACGGCGGGGATCGAACTGGCTATTGGCGGTGTCGAAAAAATCGTGAACAATACCATCTATGGCGGAAGCGCCACGGGAGGAAACGCCATGGGGATCAGGGTGATTTTCAACATATTCGCTGGCGTGGACAATACGCCAGTCATTGAAAACAACGTCATATTCGCCGAAGCCACCGGTGGTTTTTGCATCCACGAATCCTTAGGCGGCGCCGATCCGGTCAGCGTGCAAAACAACAATCTCTTCGGCTGCGCGGTGTTGTACCGTGACGTCGACGGCGTCGACGACATGGAGGTCACCAGTGATATCACTATTATCGACGGCGTCAATTCCCTCGTTACGGCAGGTGGAAACGTAGAAGTCGACCCAATGTTTTTCAGCCAGGCCGGCGACGACGGTGAAATCGACCTGAGCGACGACAACGACTGGCATTTGACCGACTCCACCCCCATCGACGTGAGCGAAGGCGGCTTGAATCTGTCGTTGGACTTCTCGACCGATCTGGAGGGCAATCCCCGCACGACGGGATTCGCCGCCGACTTGACCCCATCCAACGATGGGGCCACCGGATGGTCCATGGGCGCCTACGAGTTCTAGCGGCCGGCCGTGGCGAAGGCGAACGTTCCGTCCACGCCGATCTCCAGGTCATCCCCACCATTGTTCTGCAACACCAAGGCGCCCGAAAGTCCAGTCACCGTGCCGCCGATGGCATAGTCTTGCGCCGAGCCACCTCCGCCGCCTCCGCCGACATCGGCGGTTCCATCACCCCCGCCTCCACCGCCCCCGTCTCCACAGGCGGACAAGGACAAAGCCGCTCCAAAGATCAGCACGGCAAACAGTTAATTCAGGTGAATGGATTTTGCTGGAAACAGGCTGCGGAATGACATGGTGCCCCTCTCTTTCTAATTCGTCCCTGCCACGACTCACATCCCCGCTGAAGTCGAAGAAAGACGAATAGGGTTTATCGGAACTCGACTTGTTAAGCCCATTACGCTTTTCCCACATTCTCGTCAACCACCAACACTTAAGAAGGTTTGTAATATGGTTTGGTGCCTGACTCTGTCTGTCAATGCCCCCTTCCCTTCATCATTCCCCGAGTAAGCATGGCGCCATTTATAGAGGCCATGGGTATGGCCCCTTTGCTGGGGGATTTGCGTTGGCCGGGGATATTTGGTATGTTTCACCTGATGGGTGCAACGA
>JACZRV010000053.1 GCA_022574555.1 SAR324 cluster bacterium | reverse complement strand
TATCCACATCTTCAGGAACCACCATGACCGTATTGGTGCCTTCGAACACATCGTGAATATAGGAGACGGTCCCGGCAGCGGGTGTTGCCTCATTAAAATCGTAGGCCTGATACATAAAATCGCCCGAGGAGGCGATGATCACAAAATCGTCCAGCAATTCCGTGTCGATATTACTAATATCGCCCTTAATTTTGCCGATACCGAATCGACGGGCAGCCAATAAAACAATTTCGTCGTATCCGACCAATCGCCGTGGATGATTGAGCTGGGGACGTAACCTACCTTGGCCAGATGGATCGTCTCGTTGTCTTTCAAGCTTACAGTCGCAATACCGTTAGTATCGGTGATTTTCGTGGGTGCCGTGGCGGCGCCGACGAATACAGTTACCAGGGGAATCGATTCCTGGTCTCCCCCCCTTGCGCTGATGGTGACGACTGATTTGGATGCGGATTTACTGCTTTCCTCAGCGGCACAACCTGGAATCAACATGGCGGCCAGCAGGAAAGACGCACACGGGGCGAAGTATTTCAGTGGCCGGGACATGATTCCTCACGCGTCTTGGGCCTTTGCTGCATGCAGTCCCTCCGAGGCTCAAAATCTGTATTTCTGTGCCTCGAGGGATCGTTTACGCCACACATAGAGCCTGGCCGACTGGGTTACGGATATCGCGCATAAAATTCATTTGGCATAATATTGCCATCCGTATCTGAAATAGGGATGGAAAACGGGCGCTGCGGACCAAGTTCATGCGCTTTCCGTACCAAAAATTGCTGCGCTGGGATCATCGTGACGATTATTTCAACCGCCATGTATAGTCTCTATTATCGAACGAGTACGATTTGGTTCGCCGGTCAACGATGGTCCGATCCAGGGGGCGGCATCGTTCATCCAGGCCAAGGCCACAACGAGGGCATCGAACACGCACGGACGGCCGTGTGGATGCCTATTCGTTCCCAATCTTCGATGCCGCCTCCCGCATGATGAAGCCGGAACGGCAAACGAGACCGCAGCCATGCAGGTGTGATCCACACAAGTAAAACAGGGGCATCGCCCGACGGGTCAAGTCCTTCTCGAAGATTGGATCAAGGCGCATCCGCTCGGGTTCAAGAAAATCAAAACAAGCGAAAGCCTCGCGGACTCGAATTGGAACTTGAATGCCATTCTTCCCATCAGGTGCCACTCACCCTGGATGGGTCACCGGCGTTGCATGACCTTCATTCGACCGGATTGGCCTGATTATGTGCGGCAAGGACTATGATCGGCAAGCCGATGTCGGCGGTGTCCAGCACCCGTGGCCTCGGAAATCATCATATGTTGGCGTGCGTGAGTCTTTAGAATTCGGTAATCGTTGATCCAGTTGCAAAGAAAACGTCCCGTTGTCCCGAGAAAAAAAAGGTGTCGTCAGAGCCATCGGACTTGAACGTACGCTTGAGCGCCCAGATGTACAAATTATACGTAGTAGCGGCGTCGAGTTTGGGTGGGCCGATGCTTGTCGTATTGCCCCAGGCATTGCCTTTCCACACGAGTTGAGAAAAGTCCCCCGTGTTCTGGAAAAGGTAGGCCTCCACGGTTTCGTAATTATTACTGGAAACAGAAAAAGATAGGGTGAGATTTCTACTGACCCCTCTATCTCCGTCTACGGGATTATCGAGAGCCAGACCGAAATTTGTTAAATCTATCGCTTGCGTGCTTTCGGCATCCTTGAATTCGCTCCACTCGTGAAATTCCTTGCGGCCGTATCGAAACCCATAGCCGGTAGGATTGCCCGTAGCGTCAAAATTGTCACTCGACGCCGAAAGCCAATAAAATGCGCGGGTCACGCCGATTGCAGTTCATTTGCCCTGCCGACCTTGACGGTGCGCGCCGGCCCGGGTATCGCCACCGGAAACGGGTCAGGCGAAAAAAATTGTCCCGCTCGACAATGGGCGCTGGGGCAGGGGAAGGCGACAACAATCCGCCACCGAAATTTCGGGCCTCTTTCTTCTTATGGCGAATCGGCGTATGTTTCATTCTTTGCATTAATCGGCTGCGGAAAAACGGATACGTCGCTTTCGACACAAACGGTCGAGGTAAAACCAGCACATCGATGAGGAAGCCATGATCGATCGCATCGAGGTCAACATTGACGGAGGGCTGGACATTCCTCTGCCGCGCATGGCGCCGGTACGCCAGCTTTTTGACACGACCCGCATTGCCGACATCACGCAAGCGGTCGTGGATCAATTCAAGCGCCCGGAAATAGCCGGCAAGATCAAGGCAGGGCAAAAGATCGCGGTCGGATGCGGTAGCCGGGGTGTGGCCAACATCAAGGAGGTCGTAACAGCCGTTGTCACTCAGATCAAGGCACTGGGCGCCGAGCCATTCGTCTTTCCGGCCATGGGCAGCCATGGCGCGGCCACCGCCGAAGGCCAGATTCAGGTATTGGCGGGATACGGAATCACGGAGGAAACGATCGGCGCTCCCGTACTGGCCACCATGGAAACCAGGGAAGTGGGCCGGCTCCCCGACGGCACGCCCATTTACTCCGATGCCTACGCTGCCGATTCCGATGGCATCGTGTTGATCAACCGGATCAAGCCCCATACGAACTTTCGGGCAGAGATTGAAAGCGGCGTGGTCAAGATGATGTGCATCGGCATGGGTAAAATTCGCGGCGCCACGACGCTCCACACCCACGGCATGGATCGTTTTTCCACCCTTCTTCCCGCAACGGCGTCGCTGATCATGGAAAAGCTGCCTTTCATCTTCGGCGTGGGACTGGTGGAAAACGCACATGACGAGACGATGATCGTGGAGGCGATCCCCGCGGAGAAGCTGTTCGAGCGCGAGCGCGAACTGCAGGCCATCTCCAAGCAAACCATCGGCAAGCTGTTTATCGGCGAAATCGATGTTCTGATCATCGAGAAAATCGGCAAGGACGTGAGCGGAGCCGGTGCCGACCCCAACGTGACGGGCCGCGGCCATCGCGGGTTAGAGGGCTTTCAGCCGCCCTACATCAAGAAGATCGCCCTGCTCGATCTGACGGACATGACTAACGGCAACGCGACGGGGATGGGGGTGGCGGACGTGATTACGATGAAGTTCTTCAAGAAGATCGACATCGGTGCGACCTATGCCAACATAATCACCTCCACTTACTTGGAAGGGGCTGTCATCCCGCTGATCATGAATACGTCAAAGGACGCCATCGCCTTGGTCATCAAGTCGGTTCCCCGGGTCAAACCCCTGGATACGCGGGTGATCTGGATCAAAAATACCTTGGAATTGACCGATATAGCGGTCTCGGAGGCGCTGCTGGACGAGATTCGCGGCGATTCCCGTTTCGAGGTGCTGGGCGATCCGGAATCCTTCCGTTTTGACGTGGACGGCGAGTTGATTCCACTGACTAGGTCGCAACGGCAAGTGGCCCACGCCGGCTCCTGATCAGTTCTCGCGTCGTGTATCGCGGCGCCGGTGACCGGAGCCAAGTATCGTTCGCGCCCGCAACGGTGAGCCATCACGCCCGCCGGCCCGGTTCACCTGCAAATGGCCAGATCACCCGTAAATGCCGGAGCAAAGCGGACATGGCCGTGCCTCGGTGCTGATTTAGGGTGCTGATTCAGCCGGTGCCGTAGACGGGTATCGCTGCGCCGTGCAGGGCGCGGGCTTTGGGAGAGGCGAGAAAGAGAATCACGTCCGCAACCGCTTCCGGGGTGACCCAGGATGAGAAATCCGCATCGGGTATGTCGCGCCTATTGTCAGGGGTATCGATGATTCCGGGGAGCACGCAGTTCACGTTGATCCCGTTAGATTTAACCTCGTCGGCCATGGCCTCGGTGAGGCGAATCACGGCAGATTTCGCGATCGAGTAAGCCGCATTGCCTGCCGTGCCTTTCACACCGGCGCGGGCACCCACATTGATCACGTTCCCGCTGCCGATGTCGAGCATGATCGGCAAAGCCACCTTGGCCATGTTGTATGCCGATTTGAAATTCAAATCGAGCATCGTTGCAAAATCGCCGGGCCGACTTTCCGATACTGACGAACCGGTGCGGTACCCCCCCGCGAGATTGACCACAACGTCCAGCCCTGCCTCTTTTTCGCGAACGCCCTCCACGAACTGTTTCGTTCGGGCCAGATTCATCAAATCGACCCGTTCAAATCGCACGGTCTGGGCTATTTTCGGAATATCGGTTAGAAAAGCATTGAGCCGCATCTCGGAGATGAAAGGTACGACCACCGTGGCGCCCGCCTCCACGATTTGCAGGGTCACGGCCCGGCCCAGTGCCCCTGTTCCGCCGCTGATGATGACAACTTTTTTATGGAATTCTTTCGGCATCGATTCTCTGATTACTGGCAGCCACCGTGGCGATGCACCCGGTTCGATGATCGAATGAAGACAGCGGTTCGGGGAGCTTGATCCCAGCCGGCCCAGCGTCGTGACCGAGCCTACACATATCCCGCGAAATTAGCACCAGCCGTCTTGGCCCATACCAACCATTTCCAGACCGGATTCAACGATCCGTGCGGCGGAATCGCCCTGGAAAAGGGTATCGCAGCGCTCCTCCATTCTATCCAGGGTCGGAGGGTCTTCCAACAGACCGATCACCCGGCCAGCCAGCACCTCCCCCGATAATGCGGCTTGCTCCAGCAGGATTCCCGCGCCGGCTTCCGCGACCCGCCTGGCGTTCATCAGCTGATGCTCACCGCTGGTGCCGGGGATGGGAATAAGAAGCGAGGCCCGTCGCGCGGTGATGATTTCCGTTACCGCACTGGCCCCGGCCCGGCTGACCACCAATCGGCTGCCGGCCAAGGCCCCGGCCATGTCCTCCACGAAAGGCACGACACGATGCGGAATGGAGCACTCGCGGTAGCACCGTTCCACCCATTCGATATCGAGGGGCCCTGTCTGATGCAGGATTTCCAACGCGCCACCCCAGGCTTCCAACTGAGGCAGGGCCGCCGTCATCGCCTCGTTGAGCCTGCGCGCCCCCTGGCTTCCACCGAATATGAAAAGCAGGGGCACTGGACGCGGTCTGGGTGGCGCTTCCCGCAACGCCAAAATCTCCCGCCGCACCGGCGTGCCCACGACCTGGTGGCGGGGGAAATGACGCTCCATGCCGGGCAAGGGCACGAAAGCGCGATCGACCAGCCGTCCCAGCAGGCGATTGGTCAGACCCGGCACGGCGTTTTGTTCCTGGATCGCCGTTTTTGTGCGGAGCAGCACCGCCATCAGGAGCATCGGCCCCGACGCGTATCCGCCAACCCCGATCACCAAGCGTGGACGATAAGTCAGCATCACCATCGCGGCCTTCATCAGGGCGATGGGCAGCATCGCCACCACCCAGATCTTGCGCCGCAGAGGCACCCGGTAAAGGCCCCTCACCGGCAGACGGTAGAGCCGATATCCTCGCGCCGGTATCACAGTGGCCTCGATGCCGTAGGCGCTTCCCGCGAAACGCACCTCGCACTGGGGCAGACGCCGCTTGAATTCCTCGGCGATAGCCAGCCCCGGAAAGAGGTGTCCTCCGGTGCCGCCACCGGCGATGAGCAGCCGGAATTGCTCTCCCTGGGAGCGGGCCGCGGTTTCAGCCACGGGCATCCCGGACGCCGGACGGACGGGGGGCCAGGGCGTCGAGGGACGAATTGGACCCGCCCAGGTGGCGCCCGATGTTGAGCAGCACACCAGTCATGAACAACGACATCACCAGCGAGCTGCCGCCATAGCTGATCAAGGGCAGGGGCAGTCCCTTGGTGGGCATTATCCCCATCACCACCGCGAGGTTGAGCAATACCTCCAAGGCAAGCACGGTGGTAATCCCGAATCCCAGATACTTCCCAAAGTCTGACCGGCAGCCCAGGCTGGCGGAAAATCCCCGCCAAAGGAACACGGCAAAGAGCAGCATCACGGCCAAGACGCCCATCAGCCCCAATTCCTCCCCGAGAATGGCGAAGATGAAATCGGTGTGGGCATCGGGCAGGAAGAACATTTTTTGCCGGCTGTCTCCCAGACCGGCGCCCAGCCATCCGCCGGTGCCGAATGCCAGGAAGGATTGGACGATTTGAAACCCTGTATCGAACCGGTCCTGCCACGGATCGAGAAAGGCGAGTATGCGCTGGGAACGGTAGGTCTGGCTGGAAATCAGGTACACTCCGATGACCAGGAACGCGATAAAGCTGGAAAAGATGTGCCCCGGTTTGCCCCCGCCGACGAATATCATCAGCAGCAAACTCATCGCGATCAGCACCACCGAGCCGAAATCGGGCTGCAGCACCACCATGGAGAGAAAAACACCCATCACGACCAGGTTGGGTGCCAGTCCCCGGAAAAACTGGCGCAGCACATCCTGCTTGCGGTCCAGGTAAGAGGCCACATAGGCCACCAGGACGAACTTCAGCAGTTCCACCGGCTGGAAGTTGAACAGCCCCAGCCGTACCCAGCGCCGGGCGCCCCCCACCTGATGCCCCAGTCCGGGAATCAACACGCAGATCAGCAGCACCAGGCATAGCAACAACATCACGGGTACCCAGCGCTCCCAACGTGCGTAGGGCACCCGCAGTCCCACGATCAGAGCGCCTAAGCCCACCACCAGGTGCACGGCATGATTGCGGAGCAAGACCCAACTCGTACCGTAAAGGCGGTCGGAGATGGGTGTCGTGGCGGTGTAGATCATCAAAACCCCCACCATGGCCAATATGGCCATGGCGGCAAAGAGCACCAGATCGTACTCGTGGATGAATTGGCGGAGCTGCTTGCCCAGGATCGAGCGCAGAGATTCTATCATGATGCGACTGGGGCTATGCTCCGGTTAATTGCGGGCATTCGCCGCAATGCAGCAACAAGGGGCATGTGGTCAGGGAACAGACTACGCGGGAACCCTGCAACCCGAGCACCACCCGCTCCATGTGGGAAGAGCGGCTGCCCTTGATCCCGATGGCAACGCCGGGCCGGTCGAGCTTCCTCAATTCTGTGATCAACGTAGCGAGGGAATTTTCCCTGCGCACGGAGACCCCTTGGGCCAGGGCCTCCAATTGTCCGGCCGTCTCGGGCCGTTGGGGGTCGTACACCCACAGCTCGCCGAGAGGCGGGCGAAGGCCCTCACCGATGACCCGGGCCGATTCGTCCAGGCCGTCCTCCATCTCGCTGAGATGGCCGAGTACGAGAACCTTTTCCGGTTCCTCCATGGCGGCCAGGGTGTGGATGACATTGATCACGGTTTCCGGGCTGGCATTATAGGTGTCGTCGACCACCGTAGCGCCGCCGGGCGCGGTGATCAATCGATTACGGCCCTTCTGCTGGGGATCGTGCCCCGCTCTCGCGGCGACCATGCCGTCGGTCAGTCCCGCTTCGTGGGCCACGGCCCAGGCGGCGAGCAGGGGGTAGACGGCGTGGGGTCCGCTAAAGCCGGCCCGAAAATTCAGACGGTGCTCTCCGCTTACGCCGGTAAAGCTGATCCGGCCTCGATGATCGGTGGCAATGGTTTCGGCGCGGTAATCCCCGATTTCCCGGCCGAATGTGAGTACCCGGTGTCCGGCGGCCAAGGATGCAAGCCGTTGATCCTCGGCGTTAATCAGTGCCAGCCCCCCTGGCCGCAGATGGTTGAATATCTCCCCCTTGGCCCGGTAGATTTCGTCCCGCGAACCAAAGATGCCCACGTGGGCTCTGCCCACGTTGAGTAAGACGGCCACATGGGGCGGTGCGATGGCCCCCAGTTGATCGATGTCGCCGACATTCCGGGCCGCGAATTCCAGCACGACGGCTTGCTGAGATCCGTCCAGGTGCAGCAGGGTCAGCGGCACGCCAATCTCGTTGTTGAAGCTATCGGGGGTTTTGAGCACCGCGCGCCCACCGGCCAGGACGTGGGCGATGATCTCCTTGGCCGTGGTCTTGCCGTAACTGCCCGTCACGGCCACGACGTAGGGCTTGTACTTATGCACCAATGCCGCCGCCATGGCGCGCAATGCCGCTCCGCTATTATTTACCTGAAGCACGGCGCCGGCGAATTCGTCGGGAACGACGGGGCGCTCCACAACGGCCAGCCGCACACCGCTTCCGATGAGTTGGTGGAGATAGTCATGGCCATCGCCGGACTCGCCGCGCAAGGCAAAGAAAATTTCGCCGTCGCCCAGAAGGCGGGTGTCGAAGGCGCCGCCGTACAGCGGCGTATGCGGCGGAAGTGGACGGGCCAGCCACGCACCGCCGGTGGCCCCCTGTGCTTCCTGCAACGTGATCACGGTACTCCTGGCCGTGAAGCCGATACCGCTCCGGGCGGTTCCAGACGCATGAGCTTAAAGACCATGACCCCCATCAGTCCCACCTGCACATAGGCCAGAGCATTCACCCAACTGGACGGAAACGCGAGCCAGACATCGTAGAGTCCATGCAATAGCGCGGAAACGGCCAGGGCAGCCACCAAAAGCAGATATTTGGCCCAGGTGGAATCGGCCCGCTTGGCGTAGGCCATCAATACCCCCATCGGCACCGTGAAACAGGCGTGGGCGGGAATGGTCAAGAAGGAGCGCAGCAGCAACGTCGCGGTGCCGTACCTTTCCAGATAGACCAGGTTTTCCACCGCGGCGAAGCCCATGGCCACCGTGGCGGCCCCCAGCACCCCCTGGTAGGGGTGGCGGAAGTCGCGGCGGGGATAGAGCACCGCCAGCAGGACGATCATCTTGGCGAATTCCTCGTTGAGCCCGATCCCGGCAATCCAGAACATGAGCCGCTCGTGCAGGCCCGGCGCTCCGGGCCACAGGCTCGTGTACTTCTCCACGATGTGGTTGAGCATCAGGGCGATACCCGCCGTACACCCTCCCAAGACGAATAGAGCTGCAATCAGCGATTTTCGCTCGGGGCGATAGGCGTTGCGAGCATAAATGAACCACACCAGAGCGATGGCGGGACTGATGGCCAGCGCAATGACCTGCATGCTCAAAACTCCGTGGCGGATGCGGGATTCTCCATCCACCGGCGGCCGAGAGCCCGCCAACGGGCCGGTATCCCGGGCGTGGCCGCGAAGGTTTCCAGATAGCGCCGTCCCTCGGCGTGATCTCCCTTTTGCAAGGCCAGATAGCCGATCATGAGGTGGGCAAAGGGATGCCGGAAGGGATTATCGCGAATCACTTCCTTCAGATCGTTGATCCCGCCCATGAACACGCCGTCCTCCGGGTGTCGGGCTGCCACGGCACGGTAGGCCTCGAACGATTCGAAAAGGCGGCCCTGCACCACGTGAATCAGGCCCAGATTGAGTCGCACGTAGTGCAGATCATTGTCGTAGGAAAGCGCCCGCAGACTGGATTCCTCGGCCTTCTCGTAATCGCCCAGCAGGAAATAGACCCAACCCAGGTTGCCCATGGAAAGCAGCCGCGGCGCGTGACGGATCGACTGCTCGTAAGCCTCCGCCGAAAGGCGGATCGTATCGAGATCATACTTGGCCAGTCCGTCCGGCTGTAACAGGTAGCCCTTGAAGTAATAAGCGTTGGCCAGTCCTTGATACAACTCGCCCAGCCGGCCGGGATCACGTGTGACTTCGATCCCCCGTTTCAGGACGGCGACGGCTTCGTCGAATTCACCGGCTCCGCTGAGCCCATGACCCGCCACGACGTGATAGTCCAGCTCCGACGCGATCAGCGGCCCCCAACGCCCGTATCGGCGCAACAGATCGGCCCAGCGCTCGTCGATGGTGGGACGGAATCCTTTTCCCGACTCCTCTTCTTCCGTACCGAAGCGGCGCACGATGGATTCAAACCACTCGCGGATGTCCATCTTGTGGAAACGGCCCATACCCGGGCGGCCCGTATCGAGAAATCGCTCCCACCAACTCTGTCTGTCTCTGAATAATCCCCCTGACATCGACATTTCGAAGGGATCGCGCGGGTAGATCGTGAGCAGAAGGTAGTAGACGGCGCATACGGTAGCCAGCAAGCCCAGCACCGCTCGCAGTCCCGCCATGCGCCGGATCAGGCGGCTGTATTCCCGGGGAAGGGGCCGCCATATCTGGGATGCCTGGCGCCATTCGAGCAGTGCCCGTTCCCAGGCACGAGCTTCGTAATAACGGTTGCCTTGGCGATAGTGATCGCGGGCCGGGTCTCGAGACGTACCGGGATCGCCGCCGGGCTGCCGGTTTTCGCCGTTGGGCGGATCTTGATTATTTTGGCTCATCCCATACCGCTGCGACGTGTCTACTGTGGCTGGAAGGCGCTCGAGCCGTCGAATCCGTTACAGATTTCCAGGGGCACGGCGTCGGCGACTGGCTTCCACCCCACTTCGACCTGCCGATCCCAGAGCAGATCGCGGATTTCGCGAAACAATTCAAAACTATCACCGGTAACCCAGAAGAAGTAGTAATATTTCTCTCGCGGATAGGCTTCCAACGTCCGTTGCCAGGCGGACCCGGGGGCTTGGGCTGCGCTCCACGATTCGCCATGGCCCCGGCGTGGCGCAAATTCCAGGCAGTAGACGTGATTGGTGACAGGATAGTAGCGGGTTCGCACGGCAGGCAGTTCGATGGTCACCGGATAACCTCCGTCGCCGGGCTTGTGATCGGCCAGCGCGGCGTAGAATGCGGGCAGGTCCAGATTCAGCAGCCGGTTTTGGTGCAGATAGAAATAGATCGAATTCTTGCTGGTGGGGTGGGACCAAGGCACCAGGATTTTTTCCGCCGGCCGCTGCAAAGTCACCGGCTCCCGGTGTGTGTCACTAAGTCCCGGGGCGGCCAAATTGGTGAACAATGCCATGAATACCGCGAGGATGATCAGTATGCCCACGGTATTCGAGACGATATCCACCAGGGAATCGAGGCTCAGAGTCGCCTGCTTGGCTGCCCTGTACTTGCGCATGGGTTATCCCTGGGTCGTGATGGCCGACGGCCGAGCGAAGCCGGGCGCCAGCGAATTGGCGGACTACGCGCCGACTTGTTCGTAAGAAAATTCTGGAATACCAGTCCGCCTAGACGCATGCTCCACCGTGATCGCGCAAATGTTCCCCTGTGCATCCAGGTCGAGCAGTGTGTCCTCATCGAGGTCCTTGGATTCGGCGACCGGCGTCCGGCAGAACTCGATGTACAAAGTGTCGCTATCGGTAAAGTATTTTATTTTCATGGTGTGAAATCCCGGTCGAACGCAACGGGCCGGTTCAGGAGGAAAGATCCTGGTACGGCAGTTTCCAGCCCTTCAGCATGGGCTCCGCTCCGACGGGAAAACGGGTGGTCGTTTGCACTAGGTAGGCCACCAGATCGTAGGTATCGATACCCTCGGGATAAACCAGCAGAATCGGATAATAGGAGCGTTCCCGCCGGATGACGCCCGCACGGATGTTGCCCACTTCCACCTCGTGCAGCGCCCGGGTCAGTCCGCCGGTCAATCGCTGCTCGTTTTCGATCAGCGCTTTCATCATGAACCAGATTTCATAGCGCTCCGCGGTGGGGCCCATCTCGTTCAATCCGATATCCTGCAGTTCCCGTACAATACGTGCCTCCCGCAGCAGTTCTTCCCGCGTGAAAGTCAATACCCCCGGGGCGACCGGTGAATGAAACCGCACCGCGTCCTTGCGGCACTCCACCAGCAGGGGACGCACGTAGCTCGGCGCACCCACCCAGCGCACCTCGACCGGTTTGACCGGTTCGGGGAGCGCCATACCGGGACTGGTAAACAGCAGGAAGGTCACGGCGAGAAAAGCGAGAATACCCATGGTGCACAGCAAAACGCTGAGAAACGGAAACAGCGTCACTTGTACGTGACTTCTCACCGCTCGTCCTCTTCTCGCCCTTGGCCGCTCTGGGGCTCATCGTGGGCTTTTTGCTGCGGCGGCTCCCCGCCGCCGGCTCCCCCGTCCAGCAGGCGGTCGGTAAAATCCTTGATGAGGGGCTGGATGCCCGACATCTGGTGCCGAACCATATCGACCTGCAACGACAAAGATTTGAGCAGGGGTTCGAATTGACCCAGCCACGTTGTGGAAAGCTGCTGAATGCGCCGGAGGTGATCGTCAAAGCTCTCGGTTGCAGGATCGGCTGCCTCGGAGAAATAGAGGTGGGGAAGCAGATCTTCCATACAGAATTCCTCCACCGCCAGTAGCAACTCCTCCTCGCTCTTCTGGAGAAACGAGGTGATCAGCATCACGGGGATTACCAGCACCAGGGCCAGGAAGGTGGTGTTGAAGGCGATGCCCAGGCCGCTGGTGACGCCGCCCAGCGCTGCCCGCATCTGATTGCTGAACTGCACCCCGCCTTCGGCGGTTTGAATAAAACCGGAAAACTCGCGCACCGAATCGGCGATGCCCAACACGGTACCGATGAATCCAAGGATCGGGATGGCCCAGATGAACACGTGCAGAACGGTGTAGCTCGCATCCAGCTTTTTCAGGTCGATCTGGGCCTGATAATCGAGCAGTTCATTGGCCCCTCCCTTGTGGGGAACCCTGCGGATGTAAGAGATCACGCGAGCGACGCGCCGGTAGATGATCGACTCCTCATAGCGCCGTACCTTGAGCTGGCCCAGCACTTCTCGCAGGCCGCCTAAGACCGTATCGGCATTGCGCCCCGTCATGCCCCCCGCCAGTACATCGCCGATGGCCGAGTGGTGAAACGCGTGGCTGGCCGTTGATTGCTGCCGGTATTGTACGTATTTGAAGAGCAGGATGAAAAGAGACCAGAGGGTCATCGCGACAATGACCTCGGATACCCAATTGTCGAAAACCATGGTCACCCGCTGCTCGTCGATGAAGGGCAGGGGGAAGACCTCATAGAACACCGCCGTGACCATGATTCCCAGGAACAACGCCTTGAGCAGATCGGCGTTGTCCGACCTCCGAGTGAACCATCGGGTCGTTCCTTTACCCGTAAACGTCCCGGGAGGCCCCTCGGCGGTTCGTTGTGAGGCGTTTTGCGGCTGTTCGGTCATCTTTCCGGGATTATAAAATTTCGGTAGGGACGGGGGCTAGCGAACGACGGTGGGAATGGACAGAAACAGGCGCGTCGTGTAGCTGGTCAGCGTCTCGAGCAGCCAGGGATAGGCCACAACCAAGGAGATCAGGACGGCGACCATCTTGGGAATGATCGCCAGGGTCATCTCCTGTATTTGAGTCACGGCCTGGAAGATGGAAACGACCAAACCCACAAACAGCGCGGTGATCAATGGCGGCGCGGCCAATAGAAAGGCCGTCATCATCGCGTCCCGCCCGATATTGATCACGAATTCCGGGGTCATGGGGATCTCCTTTCTGTCCACCGGTCAAAACCCCGTGCGCTGGTGCGGTGCCAATGAATTCCGTCGGGAGTCTTAACCTGGACCATTGCCGGTCATCCCCCACCTACCGCCCCAGTCCTGCCTGGCTTGCCAGATCAGCGCACGAAAAAGCTTTGAGTCAGCGAACCGATGATGAGGTTCCATCCGTCCACCAGGACGAACAACATCAGTTTCAACGGCAGGGAGATCATGATGGGAGGCAGCATCATCATCCCCATCGACATAAGTACCGAGGATACCACAAGGTCCACTACCAAGAAAGGCACATAGAGGATGAATCCGATTTGAAACGCCGTCTTCAATTCGCTGATGATGAAGGCCGGTACCATCACGTAAAATGGAACGTCGGCGATCGTATTGGGGCGCGGTACTTTGGCGACCCGCATGAACAACGCCAAATCCTTTTCCCGAGTGAACCGCTGCATGAAGTTCTTCAACGGGATCGATGCACGGTCCATGGCCTGGCTCTGTGACAAGCTCTTGTCCATGTAAGGCTGGAAGGCGTTGTTGTAAACGTCCGACCAGACCGGCTCCATGATGAAAAACGTCAGGAACAGGGCCAGACCGATCAGCACCTGGTTCGGAGGGGACTGCTGGGTGCCTAATGCTTGACGCAAGAAAGCGAGGACGATGATGATCCGCGTGAATGACGTGGTCATGATCAGGATCGCCGGCGCCAGGGTCAGTATCGTCAGGATGAACAGGATCTGGAGGCTGGTGGCCACCTGTTCCGGTGTGCTGGACTCCCCAATCGTAATGTTGATCCCGGGGATCGGAGTCTGGGCGAAAACGGGCGCGTCCGACGCGAGCAGCAGCAGTATCGGAGCCTGTATCAGGACAAGGAGAGTCCCCCCTGGAGCCTTGATCCCGAAGCGTGCCCACATCGCGTCACTTGATCCGTTTCAAGGAGCGCACTTTCTCCTTGAGGGTCTCGGCAAACTGATGCACGGGATCTTTGGATTTGCCACCCGGTGCCTCTGCCGCTGCGGCCTTGGTGGCGGTACCGCCCTGGGCGTTGCCGGGCGGGGCCTTAGTGGATCCGCCGGTCCGATTTGAGGCAGCCTGACTTGAGCCGGCCTGAGCGGGCTTGGCCTGTGCCGCGGAACGGCCGCCCAGCCGCGTGAGGAAGGAGATCTGACTGCTCGTGACGCCGCAGACGACCACTTCGCCGTTGATATCCAGTACCACCACCCGCTGTTTGTATCCGACGGGGAACGAACCCAGATGGCGGATGGGATAGCTCCCCGATGCGCCGCCGATGCGCCCGGATATAAAGCGGTTGTACAAGTAAACCAAGGCATAGAGCACGAGGAATACGATCACCAGAGCCAAAATCATCGTGACCAGGGTCTCCACCCAGCTCTCCTCCAGAGGGCCGCTGGCCGAGCCCACTTGGGCCAGAGTCCCCATTTCCTCACCAGTCTGCTGGGCATCCGCCGGCAGCGCCAGATCGCCCCCCAGGCGCAGTTCTGCCTGGGCCAAAATCTCCTGGTCGCTGAGGCGGGTGAAGCGTCCCAACTGCCCCACATCGGATGCAATCAGCACCCGGGTTACGTTTCCATCGCGTGCGAAGGATATCGCGCCCTTCGTGGAACGCGAAGAATCGCGCAGGTTGACGATGAGCGTAGCGGCATATTTATTCTGCACGACGCGGTAATCGCGGATCGCGCTTTCCTCCCGCAACTTGAAGGTATTTCGGGGAATGTTGCTCCCTGTCGCGCTGAACCGAAGGCTGAACGATCCGGGCTGGTGATCCTGCAGCGGGTCGTCTTCGTAGGGTTGGGAAAATGTGAGTTGGATCGATTCGCCGCCGCCCGAGGCGAAGATCTGCACTTTGTCCAGGGTGCGCGAGAAACTCTGGGCCCGCAACGATTGGCCCGGCCACGCCAAAATGGCGATGAACAGCAGGCAAAGCAGGGCGGGCAGACCCGGCGCAAATTTACGGCATGATTTGGGAGAACCGGTCATTGGGGTCCATGATCTCCGTGATCTTCAGGGCGAACTTCTCGTTGACAACAACGATTTCGCCTCGGGCTACCCGCTTATTATTGACCAGAAGGTCTAACGACTCGCCGACTGCTTTTTCGAGCTCAATCACCGATCCGTGGTCGTAACCCAAAATTTGGCTGATGGGAACGTACTTGCGACCGACTTCAACCTTGACCTGGAGATTGACGTCCAGCAGATAGTTGATGTCGACGAATTTTTCGTTCCCCGTGACTGTGGCCGCGTTTGCGTCCCCGGCAGACTGCTGCGCAGGTGCGGTTTCGTCCGTGGCCGCGGGCGCGGCATCGGATGGTGCGTTCTTGACATCCTCCTCCAACTCGGACCAGTCCAGGTCATCGAGCTTATCGAAGGATTCGAAATCCATGTCTTCGGCCATAAGGGCACCCTTACCTGAATAGGGTAGGCCACCGGAGCGTGGTGGCGGTAATATTCCGCACGATCATCTGATCGATAAAGGTATGCAAATTACATGCAATGAACCGATTGTTATTGCAAGTAAAATTCCGTGATCAACACCTTCTTGATCGGGTTGGGATCGGTCCAATCCCGGTCCTTGTTGGGCAGGAGGGATTCGATGCGGCGCAACAGCCTTTGGCGCATCAGCACCCGTTCCCGCGGTTCCCGCAATTGCTCGGTGCTGAGCGTCTGCAACTCAGAGACCATTAGGTCCTTTATTTCCGATAACCGCATTTCCAGGTAACCTTTAACCGCACCCACGTCCTCATCGCACAGCATGAGTTCGATGTTGGTTTTCAAATACCGGCGTCCGTCGACCAGGTTCACCACGAAGGAGCCAAGTTCGAGGTAGCTCAATTCATCCGATGGGCAGATCCCACCCCCACTCACCTCTCGGGCGGCGTCAGCCACAGTGGCTTCATCGATGTCATCGCCCCCGGAGAGAAAAATGAAGGCCGCGATACCGCCGCCCCCAAGGAGCGCCAGCGCCACTACCACAATTATGATGATCTTGATCAGTCCACCTTTTCCTCCCTCGCCTTCCGCCATATTGCCTCTTTGACTGAGGTTGATCTCTTGGACTTCGGCCATGGATTTCCTTTTCCTTCCCCGTTACGTCGACGGGGTCTTCTTCCCGTGGAGACATCGGGAAGTGCCTTTCCGGGACCACCATAATGAATTTGGCCGCAACGCTCAAGGGCTCTCCAATCCACCCAGTATGATGATCTCCACGCGCCGGTTGCGCGCCCTGCCGAGCCGCGAAAAATTATCGAATCGGGGATGCGACGGTCCATAGCCCGTCACACTGACCCGGTCCTGGGGTATGCCCTTGTCGACAAGCTCCAGCAGCATCGTGTGCGCCCTGGCGAGCGAAAGCTCCCACGCGCTGGGATAGGTGGCGGAACTGTATTCGCGGTTATCGGTATGACCTTCCACTCGGATCTTGTGCCTGCTGTATTGGAGATACTCGGCCAGTGCCGCGACACGCTTGCGGGCCTTTTCGTCGATGCTTGCGCTGCCCGGGCGAAAATAGGCATCGGTGGGCAGGGTGACCACCAGTCCGCGATCGTCCCGGGTAACGTCGATATCCACCGCGCCGATATCAGCGAGAAAGACCTGGAGCCGATCCTGGTTGATATTGCGCCGGGGTACCACGGTGACGTCCTGCAGGAAGGAGCGGCGATACAGTCCGAAAACCCCGGAGGTTTGCCCGAACGCCTCTTGTATTTTTTCCTTGACCGGATCGGCGCTGGCGAACATGAGGACGAAGAAGGTCATCAGCAACGTCAGCAGATCGGAAAAGGTGACTATCCATGCGTCGGGGTCGGGGCCCTCGTCCAGCGCCTTGGGTTTCGGTGGGGCCTCTGGCGGCTTGGCGAATCTTCCCTCCCCCATTGCACCAGCCGGGGATGCTTCCTCTGCTTCCCCCGGCGGGGGGACTTCGGCTTCCGTCATGGCTGGTCCACCCGGTTCAATTTACCTTGGAAGACAATCGTTACGCGCCGATTGCGCTGCCGGCCGGATTCCGTAAGGTTGCTGGCCAGGGGACGATGGGGACCATACCCCGCCACCGCGAAACGCGCCGCTGCGATTTCGTCCTTGGCGGTAAAATACTTGAAAACCGCCATTGCCCGCTGGGCGGAGAGCTGCCAATTGTCGCGGAACGTGACCCCGCGAACCGGTACGTTGTCCGAATGACCTTCGATGCGCACCTTGTTCGTGGTGCGCAGCATGAGATTGTAGATGCTGTCGAACAGCGGCATCGATGCGGCCACGATCTCCGAGGAGTACGGCTCGAATGAAAATTTCTCCGATATATTGATAATCAGTCCTTCTGCCACGATTTCATAGGATAGTGTCTTATCTTCCTTGTTCTCCTCGACGAAACGGGAAACTTCACCCAAGAATTGTTCCAACTCCTGGCTCGATTCCAGTTCCTCGTCGGCGCTCACCCCGGTTTGTTCCACGAAGGTGCCCAGGCCCAGAAAAGTGCCGCCATAGGTCTGAAACGCCTTCTTGATTTGATTGGCGATTTCGGCCTCCTTCGTCTTATCCGGCTGCGAAAGCGCGACCATCAAAATAAAAAAGGCGAGCAGGATCATGTTCAGGGCGAGGAACATCATCTGCGTCGAATCGCGTTTTCGCCCCTCGGGTTTTTTGACCCGTTTTGCCACCTGGAATCTCCTGGAATTATCCGGTCAGGCTGCCCCGCAGCTTGGGAGCCAGGAAACTATTCAGCTTTTGCTCGACGACCCGTGGGTTGTTTCCCTGGCTGATCGCAAGCACCCCTTCCATCGTGATCCGCATCAGAAGCACCTCTTGGCTGCTACGGGCGCGCAGCTTGCCCGCGAAGGGTATGAAGACCACGTTGGCCAGCAGCGCGCCGTAAAACGTGGTGATCAGCGCGACGGCCATGGCTGGGCCGATGGCCGATGTATCCGCCAGATTTTGCAGCATGATGACCAAGCCGATCAGGGTGCCGATCATGCCGAAAGCGGGTGCCAGAGCACCCATTGAAGTGAGCATATCTGCACCGTTTTTATGACGCTCCTCCAGAAAGTCGATTTCTGTGGAGAGTATCTCGTCGATTACCGACTCCTCGACGCCATCCACGACAAGGCCGATGCCCTTGACGAAAAAAGCATTGTCCACCTCGTTAGACACATTCTGGAGGCTGAGAATGCCTTCCCGGCGGGCGCGGCCTGCATAGTCGATGATCGTTGCGATGAGCGTGGATACCTGCTGCGTCTTGGCGAAAAACACGTTTTTGACGATCCCGCCGAGCCCCACGATCTGATCCATCGGAAAGAAGATGAAGATCGCCCCGAGGGTGCCCCCGATGACGATGAGCAGCGAAGGAAAGTTGATGAAAGCCCCGACGAAGGCCCCCATCCCCAAAATGATCAATCCGAAAGCGAGAAACAAACCGATGATGGTGCCAATGTCCATGGTCTTCCCTTATGGCAGAATTATGGCAGAACCGTTGCCTGCTGGCTCGGCAATGGATTGCAATTCAGTCCCGCACCTGGCCCCGCGCACATCTCCCTGTTCCTGCAATGATTACAGGGTCGGCCTTTGCGCTCAGCGCCCGGATGGCGGGATAATTTGTGCGGGCGGAGCGTCCAGTCACCGTACCGCGCAGAATCGTTGATATTCCTTCCCCATGATATAACCAATCCGGTGCGTATTTTTCAAACCCGTATTTTTCAAACCACACCGGCCGGCGGCTGCTGTCGAGCCGCAATTCCACGTCCCAAGGCAGGTTGGGCTCGGGGGATCAGGGTCGGCGGTTAGCGGCAGATGATGCGCCAGCGTTCGACAAGCCGACTTTCACCGGGCGCCATTTTGGTGGTGGGCAACACCCCAGTGGCGTCACGGGCGAGGTCTTCGCGCCGGCCGCCGATCTATGGTGCAACACCGTGATTCTCGTCGTATTATAATGCTACCACTATGGAATAATTGGAGTTCACCGGCCGATAAGTTATACTCTAATGGTACGCTATTTGTAAGGCCCGTCCTGGATACTCCATAACATCGCACCATACGAATCCAGGGAATTATGGCGAATTTATTCGCGAAAAAGAAGGACGACGAGGAGCCGGTATTCCTCGATAAAGAAGGGCGCATCGTTGCCCAGCTGAACAAGGAAGTTTACCATTGGCTGGGGAGCCGGTTCCAATTCTACAACAGAATCCGCGACGCGGGTAAAGGCGGGTTCAATCTCTTCAAGGGTCAGAACCTCGAAGAGTTGATGGAAGCCACGCGATCCGCGCTCACCCTGGTCACGCGTACACTCAATGGTGGCTTGGCGTTGGCATTCAACAGCACCGTCGATGCGGTGACCAATGCCGGTGATCCTCCCGAGGGCTGGCCTGCGAGAGTCGATACCTCCGACCGCAATAATCCTCCGCAGCTCAACACGAAACAAGACGCTTTGGTCATCGCGTGGATGCCCCTCAAATTTCTCAATTTGGCCAAGATGGTTCGAGACAAGGGAAAAGGGCTGGACTTCTACGCCGAGGGGATGATCAAGAAGCTGTACTTCAAAGTGATTGGATACTATGCCGATCCGGCCCATTGGGACACGGAGCGTCTGGCGTTCAACCTGAAACTGCCGGAGGATGCAACCCTGCTGGACGTCAACAACATGCTGGGCCCGCTGAAATCCGATCTCGAGATGTTCGCCGGTTCCTACAAGTTTTTCCAATTCGGCCGTGCGCCACGATCGGGCGCCGATGCCCAGACGCGCAACGCCTTGGATGATGCCATGGATATTTCCGATGAGGAATTCGTGGCCGATTTACATTTACAGAATTTCATCATCAGCGGTCTTGAACACTTCATTTTTCGTTACATGCTGACCTTGCTCGCCGCGGTCGAAAATCCTATCGCCTTCCGCTCCATTGTTCAGGCATTCGAACCGGCGCTCGTCAAAGTCGTGGAAATTCGCGTCCAATTTCAGGCCTCGTTTATGATGGAGCGCGAAAAGATGCGATTGCGGGCACCGTATCAAGAGTTCATCAAGAAACTGGAGGCCCGGCCCACTGTCGAAATGGTGGAGGACAAAAAGGGCCGCAAATCGCGCAAGATCAACTATTCCAAAAAACTGCTGGAATTGACCGCCTATGGACACCTGCCCCCGTACTCCGAATCGGAGGCGAAAAACTGGTATGCGTATGTCATGCGGAACATCCTGCAACAAAAAAACAGCGACGTTGGCTACAGTCGCACCATGGAAATTCTCCATATCTTAATGCGAATGGCCAAGATCGAATTCGAAGCCAAACTCAAAGTGATCGAAAACCTGCGCGATTTCGCCACGGAGCAGGAAAAGGCGGGCGCATTGCAGGTGAGAAAGAAACAAAAGCTCGTGGCCGACGCCAAACGCAAGAAAATGACCAAGTCCCGCAAGTTCAAGGTGCTGGAGCAGTTCGACATGGCGAAGACCATCGAGAAAGAGGCGGAAGCGTTGGAGCAGGAAGGCGCGCGGGCGGTGGAGGTCATCGAGCAGAATATTACCAAGCGCAAGGAGGCGTTCCTGGCCCGAGCCCAGCAAATGGAGGAAAACGCGCTGCAGTACGGCGAAAAAAACGCCGCGGTGGGAGCGGCGGCGGTGTATAAAGTCGTCGAAGAAGCGGACCCGAAAAATCGGATGGCTGCGGGCATGGTGGGTTGGTTGCTTCAGAATATTCAACAGAGCAAAGAGATTTCGAGTCCCGACCTGTTCCGGCGCCTCTTCGACGTCATGCCCAACCTGGCCCCCACGCAAAAGATCATGATCAGAAAAGCGTTGGAGGGGAAGCTGGAGATGAACGAGGACGATCTGACGGTCTCAGAAGAGGAACTGCGGGCCTACAACGACCAGATCCTCAATCGAAAGACGGAAATCGGCAAGGAAGCCCCCGGCACCCTCGAGCAAAAGCTGAATCACGGCCCACTGAGCACCACCATCGACAGACTGCTCGCACTGGGGCTAACCCCGACCAGCTTACACCTGGTACTGCAGATGCCGATGTCCGCACCGCAGAAAGGCGCCGCCAAGCTGCCACAGGGGGTGGTGCAAAAACTGATGCAACTCAACCTTCTGATGAATCCTTTTCCCGAAATGGACCTGGTGCTCCCCAACGTCGACGAAAAAGCGCCCCCCACGAAACGGCTCAACTTCAACCGCCTGTCCAAAGCCCTCGACTCCATGGCGTCCTGATCCGCCTTTCAGACCGGTATGCAACTGTCTGGCGCCATCGCGGCCCGGATCGATTTTTGAGCTGGGAATCGCCTGGGGAAACCCAGCACAGGCTCAATACCCCGGGGGCAAGCGGGACAGCCGCGCCCACTCCTTGAATTCGCCGCGGAACTTGTTCAGCGAATCCAGGTAGCGTTTGAAATCGGGGTCCTTGGCCGATAGCTCGGCAAGGGTTTCGTCCGTCACTTTCTTGAAGAGGTCGAGGAATTCGTTGTCCCAATAGTGGATTTGCACGCCGGCGGCCCGTATCTTTTCCAGGGCTTCGCCCTGTACGGTCTCCCCGATCGTGATGTTGCGCAGGGTCACGTCCTTGCACGCGGTCTCGATGATCCTCTGGTGGCGCGGGATGAGCGCGTTCCAGACATCCATGTGGATCAGCAATTCGGTGGCGGTGGATTGCTGGTGCCAGCCGGGAAAGTAGTAATGCTTGGCGACCTTATAAAACCCCAGCCGCTCGTCGATGACCGGCATGGAAAGTTCGGTCGCGTCGATCACGCCCCGTTCCAGCGCCGGATAGATATCGCCCGGGGCCAGCAATTGCACCGAGGCGCCCAGCTTCTGCACGGCCATTCCACCGATACCGAAGAAGCGGATCTTCATCCCTTTGAATTGGTCCGGACTGGTGATTTCCTCACGGAACCACCCGGACGCTTCGGGGGGAATCATGCCGCAGGGATAGACCCACACATCCCGGCGAGCGTAGAGTTCCTGGTAAAGTTCCAGCCCTTCGCCCTGGAACAGCCAGGAGAGAAACTCCATCGAGTCCGGCCCGAAGGGAATGGAGGAGAAGATCGATGCTGCCGGCATCTTGCCCATCCAAAAACCCGCGGTGGAGAAACCCGCGCCCACGGCGCCACTGCTCACCGCATCGAAGACTTCCAGGGCCGGAACCAGTTTGCCCGGATCGAAGAATTTGAACTTGAGTTCCCCGCCTGAAATTTCGTCGATCAGCTCGGTCAGATAAACCGCGCCGGGCCCCACCACGGGCAGAGTCGCATTGAATGCGCTGGCCATCTTGATGTTGACGGTTTCCACACGGCCGCCCCCGCTTTCGCTGTCCTGAACCGCTACTTCGGTGGTATCACCCGTGCCCCACACCAAATAACCGATCACCAAGCCCACCACCAGGGCGATGATTGTCGTAATCCCGCTTTTTGCGTTCATGAGATGGATCCTCCTCATTGTGAACTATACAGCATTGTGATCTGTACAGCGCCGCGGCGCGAGTCCCCGTTTGCACGAACTCCCCGGTGACTGCGCAATGTGCACGCTCGTCCGCCCCGGAGTCACATTGCGGGTTGGGCCGAATCCGAAGAACCGATGCGGATCGAACGCCACTCGGACAAATTTTGCCACGAGACCGGGAAAAATGGCAAAAGATATCGTGGATGTGTTGGCGCTTTACCCCTTCTTCCTCTACCGGTCCATTAATGAGAATCGCCGCGTTCCATTTCCGGAAATTCAGCCTGCTATTCCGCACGCCCTTCCGTACCGCTAGGCAAACCCTTGTGCGCCGGGAAGGGTATGCCCTGGCTGTGGTGGACGGGGATGGCATGTGGGGGTACGGCGAAGCCGCGCCCCTGGCCGGTTTCGGGATGGAATCCCTCGCACAGACCGGGCGTGTGTTGAAAAGGTGGCGCCGTACCCTGCCCGGCCGCCAGGTGGAAGACGGCAGGGGGCCACTCACCGACCCGCAGCCCGCCTTCGGCCTGGACGATGGGGCCGACGATTCGCCCGCCGCGCGGCACGGTTTGGAATTGGCGCTGCTGGATCTGCTCGCCTCGCGCAACGGTCTCTCGCTCGCGGAAATGCTGGCTCCCGAACCTGCCGGCAGCGTGGCAGTGAACGCCACCTTGGGTGCGCTGCACCCCGAGCAGGCGCGGCGCCAAGCAGCCCGTCTGGCCCGTAGAGGCTTCGGCACCATCAAGGTCAAGGTCGGCACGGGCGACGACGAGGCCGACGTGGCCCGTCTCAAGGCCGTGCGGGAGGCGGTGGGCTCCGCCGTGAAGATTCGCATCGACGCCAATGGCGCGTGGAAAACGGTGCACGCGCTGCGCATGGTCGAACGGATGGCCCCCTGGCACCCCGAGTTCCTGGAGCAACCGGTGCCCCCCGGCGATTTGCAGGCCATGGCCACCGTCGCACGTGCAGCGAACTTCCCCATCGCCGCGGACGAGGCGGTGCTTTCGGCTGAGGACGCCCGGCGGGTGATCGATGCCGGCGCCGCTTCGATTCTGATCCTCAAACCGATGGCCCTGGGGGGGCTGATCTCCGCCCTGGCGGTGGCCCAGGTGGCGGCCCGGCACGGCGTCGCGACCGTGTTCACCACCACCCTCGATGGGGTCATCGCACGGCTGGGGGCGCTGCATGCCACCGCTGCCGCTCATGCTGGGCACGAGAGCGCCGCAACGGAACTCGCAAACGGGCTGGCTACCGGCGAGCTCCTGCAGGAAGATCTCTGCGCGGACCCGGCCGCCCCACACGAAGGCAGGATGACCCTCCCGCCGGGGCCGGGCCTGGGGCTGCCGCAGGCTGACGTCAGGCCGGGGGGAAGAGACGAAGTCCGGAACTTCTTTTTATCCGCAGATTAACGCCGATAAACGCAGATGGTTGGATTTCCATTACGAGCGGGCTCGAAAACGTCGAAACCCACCTATGTCATCCTAAACCTGGCCTGAGCCTGTCGAAGGGCGCAGCGACGGATCTTGACTGCATTGCACGAGAATCGGCGGTTCCAAGTATATTAAACCTGCGAAAGCTTTTGATTGAGGAAGGGGAATACCGCAACAAGTTAATATATAATTTACTGATATTACATATGTAATTGGCTTCGTTTTGTAATTTTTGATGTTCTGGTGCCTATCCCCCTTGTGCGGACAAGCGTAACTTGTCCGTTGGTTTCCAATATCACCTGAGTTAAGTCAATAACCAATTTAAAAATATACCTGCGATGAATAAAACATAGCCGGCACGGTCGAGTCGCCCCGGAACGGGGCCAAATCCTCCGCCGTTTTTCATTCTACCCCCTGCCACGCTCCCGGTACAGCCCCTGGCCGCGAATTACCGGAAATGGCCGGGGGATCCCCGGCCATTTATTTTCCCAATACACCGGCCGCGGCTCCGGCCGGTAGGGCCGGGGGATCCCCGGCCATTTATTTTCCCAATACACCGGCCGCGGCTCCGGCCGGTAGGGCCGGGCCTGCACCCGGTGTTTCCATTTCGACCCGGCAGCGGTAATATACTCACGCACCCTGATTTACTCTCAAATCTCATAGAGGACCCTTATGGCTTTCGACACCCTCACTTACGCCAAGAAGCTCCAAGAGGCAGGCGTGCCGCCCCAGCAGGCCGAAACTCATGCTTGGGCCCTGAAGGAACAAGTCGAGGATACCCTGGCCACCAAGCTGGACCTGCAACTCGTGCGGCAGGATGTGCAACTCGTGCGGTCGGATGTGCGCGAGCTTGACACACGCATCGAGGGCCGGTTCAAGGAAGTCGACG
>JACZRV010000191.1 GCA_022574555.1 SAR324 cluster bacterium | reverse complement strand
AAGTATGCAAAACAAAACGAAGGTATTATGGTGTCAAGTAAGGTTGAGAAGCTGTTTTTCTCACTGTATGATCTGCATGATGAGGCGCCATATTTGAAGTATTTTGTGGGTAAGATGACGTATATGGAAGAACAGGAGCTAAAACAATGGTTGAGTAATACAGACGGCTACTACCTGTTTGATTCTTTAGGTGTCGGACTAACCAAGACCTTGCTAATTAAACGAATGGCTTTTCAACATGAAAACGAGGTTAGACTAATATTCAATGCACCCACTAAAAGACCGGCAGTAACATCGAGGGAAAATTGGGGTGAAGAATTATATGTCTATAATACTAATCCGAAAAATATTTTTGATGAATATCTAATTGATCCCAGGCTTGCAGACGGTGAAGTTGAAGATATACGGAAAACCCTGCTGAGTTCGGGTGTGCCCAAAGCCTCCGTTTCACAGTCGTCACTTTACAAATCCCCCAAACTAAGAATGAAAATGCTCCATCGGTGAACGATCTGACTCAATTTTCGGAAAAGTTTGGCAAAAATTTGGAATCCTATTTATTGCTCTAGATTTCTTAATATTATCGAGCGTATGACATCAGCATGTTGTTGTGCCGTCCGCATGGCGTGGAGTACATTCTCTTCATGTACTGTGTGGACTTCCCAAATCTCTCGACCAACGATATCCTCAAAATTGATCATCGTTGGATTCCTCCACTTCTCAAATATTTCAAGTCTACCAATTCTTTGCTGTAGATCAGTAATTGCTCTTGATTTTGGAGACAACTTCGCCCCGCTTAGCATCCAATCTTTCCAATTTTTATTTCCCTTTGATTGGTTGCACTTCCCGCAGGATGGAACCAGGTTGGAGATCTCGGATATGAACCCTGTCGGTTTTTTGTCTACAATCAGTGGACGGAAATGATCCCACTCAGAGCTTGGGTCGCCACAATAGCTGCATTGGACGCTACTTTCATCCATTTCGAGGATTTCCAAAACTGTCTTCACATCCTCGAAGTTGGGCTCGATCAAAGGTATTATTGAATTGGTAAATGCGTTGGTGATGCTGGGCGATCTTCCCGTGATTTTCATCAGGGTTGGCATCCTGAATACTCCCTGAAGGCGCTTGTCCATAAATGAAATATCCCCCTCGGAGCGATTACAACTGCACTTATCGTGCACTTACGAAATAATTTTTGTTTGGGGAAAAACCCAGTTTTGCAATATTCTCTTATCATTTCAAGAGCCCACGGGCGGAGTTGAACCGCCGACCTACGCATTACGAATGCGTCGCTCTACCAGCTGAGCTACGTGGGCGGGAGAGGATCGGCTGGCCCCATGGGGTAGGTCGTGGGGTGGGCGGCCGCATGGCGGGCGCGGTCCAATGGCACGGTCCAACGGCACGGCCGATCGAAAGGGTTCGTGGTTCTCGATCTCCGTGGAGATCTTATTGCCACGGTCGCGACCCCATCGCACCGCCGCAGTGGTTTCCGAGGCGGTGCGCCACCTGGCCTTACGATTGAGATTACCCATATTGGGCGGCAAAGCAAAGGGCCGCATCGAGCCGGCTGCGCATTCGCGGTGACTACCGGCATGACAGACGGGCACCCGTGGCGGATTTTCCATGAAGGCGCTATCGCCATTGCGAGATTTTTTTCCTCCGCACGAATTTCCCTTGCGCTGGCAAAGGCGCTCTCGGTATGAGTGATGGTGGGTGCGGGTTGGTGCCCAATGGCAGGGTGTGGTGGATCACGGTTGACGGAAGGAGGTGGCAAATGGCCGAAGGCACGAGGAAGTTTTGGGGTTGGGGGGTTGTGGAATCGGATCTCACGGCTGAGGAGACGGGCCAGTTGGCCAAGGTGCTCTCGTCCAGATTCGGGGGGGCCGAGCTCACACCCCGGCCGGCCCCGCGAGTCGAGGATCTCGATCTGCGTGCGCCAAGGGTAAAGCCCCCATCCGCGCTGGCGGAAATCTGTAGCGACGATCCAGAGGAGCGGGCTGGTCACAGTCTGGGCAAGGGGTTCCGGGACGTGGTGCGCGCATTTCGGCGGGATTACGGCAATCCGGTGGACTGGGTGGCCTATCCCCGGGACGAGGGGCAGATCGCGGCCCTGCTCGACTGGTGCGGTTCCGAGCAAATCGCGGCGATCCCCTACGGCGGCGGTTCCAGCGTGGTGGGCGGGGTGGAGCCGAATGTGGGCGACCGATACAAGGGAGCGGTCTCCATCGATCTGCAACACCTGAACCGCCTGCTCGAACTCGATCGCACGTCGCGCGCGGCCCACTTCGAGGCGGGCATCTATGGCCCTGCCCTGGAGGCACATTTGCGGCCACACAAGCTGACCCTGCGCCATTTCCCGCAATCGTTCGAGTTTTCGACCCTCGGCGGCTGGATCGCCACCCGGTCCGGGGGCCACTTCGCCACGCTCTATACCCACATCGACGACTTCGTGGAGTCGCTGCGGGTGGTGACCCCTGCCGGCACGCAGGAATCGCGACGGCTGCCCGGATCGGGCGCGGGCCCCAGTCCGGACCGGATGTTCATCGGCTCGGAGGGCGCTCTGGGAATCATCACGGCGGCCTGGGTGCGGCTGCAGGATCGCCCCACCTTTCGCGCTGGCGGGACGGTGCACTTCGCCGATTTCCTTTCCGCCGCCGAGGCGGTGCGGGCGCTGTCGCAGTCGGGGCTTTACCCCGCCAATTGCCGCATTCTCGATCCTGTGGAGGCCGCCAACAACGGCGTGGGATCGGGAAAAGAGGCGGTGATGGTGCTCGGGTTCGAATCGGCTGACCACCCCGTGGATGCCTGGATGGCCCGCGCGCTGGAATGCACCGCCGATCACGGAGGCACGCAGGCCCAGCCCCCAGGGGAAGGCCCCGCCCACAAATCCGGCACGGCCGGCGCCTGGCGCGATGCCTTTTTGCGCATGCCCTACGTCCGCGACGCGATGGTTTCCATGGGCATGGTCACGGATACGTTCGAGACGGCCATCACGTGGGAGCGCTTCCCGGCATTCCACGCCGCCGTGATGGAGGCCACGGAGAAAGCGGTGCGGGAGATTTGCGGTGCCGGCACGGTCAGCTGCCGCTTTACCCACGCCTATCCCGACGGGCCGGCCCCCTATTACTCCATCATCGCCCCTGGCAAGGTGGAGAGCCAACTGGAACAGTGGGACGAAATCAAGCAGGCGGCCAGCGACGTGCTCATCGCCCAGGGTGGGACGATCACCCACCATCATGCCGTGGGGCGCGACCACCGGCCGTGGTACGACCGCCAACACGCGGCCGGATTCCTGGTCGGCCTCAGGGCGGTCAAGCACGCCTTCGATCCCGCGGGCATCATGAACCCGGGCGTCCTCGTCGATCCCTGAGAGCCCCCCGCCGGATTCGGACCACGGGACGCCACACCATGATGATTTGCATTACTTTGACATCACCCGCTAAGTATGGTGGGTTCGATTTGAATCCGACCCGGCAATCTGGCGAAGTCTCTGGGAACCCGACTCTCGGAGGCCCACATGTATACTGGCCAGACCCTCTTCGCCCAAGCGCTATGGGTGATTTCATCTGGGAAATGTCGGATAATCCAAGTGGCTGGGTTAGGGGGTGGCGCGTCGCACATATCCCAAAGAGCCGCGACCTTCGTGCGCCTGTCCAATTTGAAGAAGGCGGTCTCTACGGCAACGCGGCCTCGGGGCTCAATTTCTAAGGTTCTACCGCTGTGAAAAAGATGATGAGATGGGCCGGAGGGTTGGCGTTGGGGGTCGTGGTGCTGGCCGTTGTGGCGGTTACAATGGCTTATTGGCTCTCGGGCAGGGAGACCGCCCCCCTCGATGCCGAGGCGCGAGCCCGTCTGGGAGGCGATTATATCCGCCTCTCCGATGGGGTTACCCACTACAAGTGGGCCGGACCAATAGACGGGCCGGTGGTGGTGTTTATTCATGGCGGCACCGTGCCCCACTGGACTTGGGAACTGCATGTGCCGGGAATGGTGAAGGCCGGGTTCAGGGTGCTCCTCTACGACTTGTATGGCCGGGGCTATTCCGACCGCGTCGCGGCGCCTCACGACAGAGCGCTTTACGCCCGCCAACTCGGGGACTTGCTGGATGGCTTGCAGGTCCGCGGGCGGCCACACTTGGTGGCCACCTCGTTCGGTGGGGCCATCGCCGCCCATTTCGTCGCCCAAAATCCCCGCCGGGCGGGAAGTCTGGTGTTGGTCGCCCCGATGGTGAATTCGGTGGAAATCCCCATCGTCAAGCTTCTCAAATTGCCGGTTATCGGGCCGGTGCTGCTGCGGCTGGTGGGTATTCCCGCCTTCGAAAAACGGGCCAGGGCTTTTTTTGCCTTGGGCCCCGAACCCGAACGATACGGTCAGCTCTACGCCGAACAATTTACCTGGGAAGGCACCGAGCAGGTCTTTCTTTCGATTCTGAAAACGGACGCCATGGGCGATTATCGCCCGGATTACCGCAAAGCCGGGGCGGGAGGCCGGCGGGTGTTGATCATACGCGGAAGCAGGGACACCGAAATTACAGCCGAGGCCATCTCCCAGGCCCGGCAGGCCATGCCGGAGGCGGAATACGTGGAACTGCCTGGCATCGGCCATGGGGCGGTCATCGAGGCCATGCAACGGGTCAACGATTTAATTGTCGGATTCCTGAAATCCTGAGGCGCGGCCCAGCACTGATATTTTAAAAGCCCTGTGATTAATACTACTTTGTTAGTTGGAACCACAGATGAACAGTAGAGTAGCCGTGGTCGCTTTCCACGCAAAGAGGCCACGGCTACTCTACCGGTTCCACATTATTTGGGCGCCGGGCGGCGTGTGATCAGACGGGTCAGCTCCTGGCGCCACTCCTCGTCGCTGATCGAGCCGCGCTCACCATCGGCAAGCACTTTCCAGCATCCGTCGCTGCCGTTGGTCAGTTCGGTAACCGCGGGGCCGGGCGGCATGGGTGCGTTGGGTGCCGTACGTGGATGGGAAAACGGCCTGGTTGGCTTGCACCGGGGCGTAACCCAGCCCTGCCACACGTCTTGGTCTTCGAGGCTCACTCTGTTATCGGCGTTCATCCGCGTCCATCGGCGGTTCCAAATGGGGGATTCCGGCTCGGCGGTGCGGGCTCGGATGCGTTGGGTGTCGTTGCGTCGTTCGCGTTTGGCGGGGCTTATTCCGAGGGCGGGTTCATCATCAGCGGCTGGAGATTGGGAATTTTTTGATAGAGCGATTGCAATTTTTCCTGGAAGCGGGCAAAAGAATCCCCGGGGCTGCTAATGGCTTGGTGGCTCACCGCCGGTCTCGCTGGTGCCGGCGTCATAGCGCTGGGTGGCGCCGCTGGCTATCTGGACAGTGATGGCTATCTGGACAGTGACGGCACCCAGATGCCGATCTTGATGCGGGAATCTCGTTTCGCCCAGTGACCAGCACCCTTCCGATCAGTCACTTACATAATGACGTATTGTGTCTCAGCGATCCTCCAAAATATAATACTTAGTTTTTCCGGGGACCACATTTTTGAATTCATGGTTCAGGCTGCCTTCGATCAACGCGCCCTCTTCGTCCAGGCTGAATCGCAGCACCGTGATTTCGCGATAGTGTTTATCCAGGATGGATTGCCCTGAATAGATCTCCCCCATATCCCCGCGGCCGGTGACCTTCACGGTCACCGAGACGGGGAGCGGTTCGCCAAACGGGTGGAACATGTGGAGATTGACCGTGTACTCACCGGGAAGGCGCCTGCGTACGGAGATCA
>JACZRV010000190.1 GCA_022574555.1 SAR324 cluster bacterium | reverse complement strand
CCATCAGGGAATTCATCGAGGTCAGCAACGAGAATCCCAAGCCCTTTAAATGGACCAAATCCGCCGATGAAATCCTCGAGAGCATCAAGCGCTATTGCAACCGAATCCTGGACGACCATAGGAATCACACTTTTGCAACGAACCTCTGAGTCAGGACACTAGAGGACCACGGCAATATCACGCCGCCACGCGATCGCGATGGCAAACGGCGCATGGCAGTACCCGGCTGGCTGAGCCCAATTTGCCGCCGCGAATGGTGCCTGGCTATCGTCCGTTGAGGAAAACCTCCTGTGCGACGAGGAGACCGGCTCAATAATTTTCTTCGGCACCCAACCGAATAAGGCTACCCCAAATGTTGAGAGGCGTGCGATTGGAACCGATATTTTGGCGCTTTTCCTGATGAGCGGGACCGTGCCCGAACGCGTGTCCGCCTGGTTCGAAATGTGGCAGCGAAATTTGGTTTACAAGGGAGAGGACACCTACGTTCAGGTCGGCGCTCTTGAGCCAGAAGAGGAGTCCTCGACGAACGAACTCGCGACGGCTTGGGCCTTTTGCTTGGCCAAGGAACTGGGGCAAACGGAAAGGGCGGAACGACTGCACCGGTTTCTCTCACCAAAAGTAGGGGAAGGGTTCGACGTCGACCCCTATAACACTGGGCTATTCCTTCTGGGCGAACGTTTGGAAAAAGGCACCTTTTACAGGCTGGTCAATGGGTGAGATTGGATCACCGTGTACCAGATGGTGCGGAGCAATGGCGCTCAATCCCCGCCACCCGCGGGATCGGCGCGGTACAGATCGGCCGGGGCGAAGTCGTCGGTAAGCACCGGCGTATCCGGCCCGACCGGCAGGGGCATGCGCGAACCCACCAGGTGCTCCAGGTTGTGGTAAAAGCCGAACCGGGCCTGCAGCGCCGCGGCCCGCTCCCTAAGGGCATCGCGGGAGGGGCGCTCCCCGTCATATGCGAACGCCACCACTTGCGACCCGGCGCCGAAGGTATCCACCTGCTCGAACACCGTGCGCAACGTGGCCACCACGCTGGGGGTGAGCCGGGTTCCCGCGGTGAGGTTCATGGCCAGCACGCCGCCTTCGGTCAGCCGCGACCTGGCCAAGCGGAAGAATTCCCGGGTCGCCAGATGGAACGGCACCCGGTCCGACCGGTAGGCATCCACCAGGATCATGTCATGGCGCTGCGGGTTCCGCCGGAGGAAGACGCGCGCGTCGCCCCGCTGGATACGGTACCCGTCGGCGGCCCGGGCGCCGAAATACTTCTTGGCCAGGGCAATCACCCCTGGGTCCAGCTCGACCGCCTGGACGGAAAGTCCGGGAATGTGCCGCCACAAGTACCGGCTGGTGGTGCCGGCGCCCATGCCCAGCATAAGCAGCGAGCGGGTGCGGGCGGCGTAGAGCACCGCGGCAGTGAGCACCTGGGTGTACGGCGCGGGCAGCTCCTGCGGGTGATCCAGGTTGGCGATGGATTGCAGGTGATCCCCGCCCCGCAGCCGGAAAGACATCGTGAGGTAGCTGCCGGACTTGCGTATGAAGATGCGCGCGTATTCGGTCTCCAGCTCTTCGATGTCGCCGTTGGGCAGTTCGAGCAGCATCCGGCGATCGTAGGCTGCCGGAGATTCCGCCCCAGCGCCGTGGCGATCCGCGCGGGCCGTCTCCGCCCCGCCCAGCAAGAGCGGCGCCGCGGCGAGCGCGATCAAGAGCAACCGCCCCGGCCCTCCAGCGTTCCGTCGCGCGGGACGGCCTTCCGCCGCCAGGGCCAGACAGGAAAGGCCGCAACCCAAGGTCAACAGCGCCAATCCGAAGGTGATCGCCCGCGTGCCGAAGGTGGGAATCAGCTGGAACGACGTCACCAGGACGCCCAGGGTGCCCCCCACCGTGGCGAGGCCGTATATACGCCCAGCGACAGTTCCCGAGCGCAGGGGGGTGCGCAGGGTCAGCCGGATGGCGAAGGGGGTGAATGTGCCGAGGAGGGTCATGGGCACAAAGAACAAGGCCACCGCCCCGGCCAGGCTGCCGGCGCGCTCGTCCGCGATCAGGTCGAACGTTCCGTCCAGCAGCGGCGCAGCGAGGAACGGAATCGCCGCCAGCCACGCCGCGGCGGCCGTCAGCAGGCCGCCCAACAGCAGAGTCGAGGGCCTGCGGTCAGCGAGCTGGCCGCCGGCAAAGTACCCCACCGCCAGGGCCACCAGCACCGTCGAGATCAGCGCGGACCAAGTGTAGATACTTCCCCCAAAATAGGGCGAAAGGTAGCGGATCCCCAAGATTTCGCAGGCCATGGTCACGAAACCGGTTGCCACGGCGTTGAGGTACACCACCACCGTGAACCACCCGGCCGCCTGAGGCGATCGCCCGCAGCCCTGGCCTGTATTCGTCATGGTGATTCGCAAGAACGGGCCAGGATGGCGGCCAGCTCGCGTTTGGTACCGGTGGGTTCCACGCCCGGTCCCTTGAGCAGGTAATATGGAAGGCCGTTTCCCATCCAAGCGGAGCGTACTAGGAGTGCAATCGACCGGTCAAGGCGCGGGACGCCATCGCACCTGCCCACAGCAGACGGTCTCCCGATACCGGAGCCGCATCTCGGGGCCTTTGCTGCAACGCTTCGACCTGCAGATCGACGAGCCCGCGGCACCGTTCGAGCAGCTCTCCGACACGCGGCGGGCGTGCCGGAGCGCTTGGAGGCAGATCGCACAATCGCCGGCCTGGCCGGCTCCCCCAGTACCGAACCGCCCCTCGTGACCGGAGCCATCCGATTCTACAAACTGGACCGGGGGGTAGCGTAAAGAGGATTACGCGGATCTGGTCAACACGCGGCGGGGAAACTTTGTCGAAATCGGAAGTGGCCTGGTCGATGGCGAGAAATGACAGATTGTGAGGATGCAACTGGTGTTCAAGCCAGAGGCGTTTAAGGTGCTGGTGGAAGGATGAAGCTTGAATTTCGCCATTGGCCCAGGAATGACTTGCTTTCACGCCTTGACACCCGCCATCTCTGCCCAGTAGATTTCACAAAATTTGGGGCCTGCTGGGATCCCGCGTTCCTGCCAGGGGGCAGGCGATGGAATGCCCGCAGGCCCACACCAATAACTCCGATGATCGCCGATTTGACGGGTGCATTGCGCGGCGGGCTTCCATCGGAACGCCCTCTCTATAGACCGTTGTTCCACGAACCTAGTACACTGTGATGCTTCGGATAAGGTTTTTGGTAGGGACAGGGGCTGGAATTCACTGAAGGAAGAGGGCGGCCCATGGATTTGCGGAACCAGGCCGATGCGCCGGCCCCGCGTCGGCGGTGGTGGCGCAAGGCGTATTTGCAGTGGATGCTCCTGATCGGATTTCTCGGTACGGTTTACTTGGCGCTCAACCCTCCCAGCCTGCACGGCTTGCTATTCGAGAAACTGGAAGTGGCCGACGGCGTGGTGATGAACTACGCGATCAGCGTTCCGGAGCGGCTCGATATCGCGGGAGGACATCCCACCCTGCTGGCCCTGCCGCCCGGTGGCCAGGACCTGCAGATGGTCGAGGTGGGGCTGGAGCGCTGGCTTCCCGAGTTGGAGCAGCGGAGCTGGATCGTGGTCAGCCCGGCGTCGATCGGGCGCCAGCTCTACTTCAAAGGGGCGGAGCAGTACCTGCCGGCGCTGATGGATCACATCGCCGGTCGGTATCCCGTGCGGGACGGCAAGTTCTACGTGTTCGGGATCAGCAACGGCGGCATCAGCGCTTTTCGCCTGGCGGTGCTCCATCCAGACCGCGTGCACTCGATCACGGTGATTCCCGGGTATCCGGTGCCTCTCGACTTCAACCGTCTCGGGCGGATAAAGGATATTCCCGTCTCCATGATCGTCGGCGAGCAGGACGGTGGCTGGGTCGAAAAGTCCATCGCCGCCCAGAAGCGGCTGGAGGCCCTCGGCGGTAACGTCTCTCTGGAAATTGTCTCCCGTGCCGGCCACCGCGTTTTCCACCAGATCGCCCCGGAGAAAGTCCTCGACCTGATGCTGAGGAAGTAGGCGGCCGGCCCCGAAGGGCTGTTCCTGCTTAAGCGGGCCATGGACAAAATCCCGCTCTCGGCCCGCGCCTACACGCGCATCTTGAAATGGGCGCGCACCATCCCCGACTTGGCCGGCTCCCTCAGCATCGAATCGCCCTTCGTGCCCGAGGCCGTCCCATACCTCATCTGGAGCGGAGTGTGGCGTGAAGTGGTTTAGAAGGATTTGATCAACACGCCACGGGGAGGCGATATCGAAATCGGTGGTAGATGGGGGATGGCAAGAAATGGCAGAACGTGAAAATGCTGCCGATGTCCATGCCAAAGGCAGTCGAGATGCTTGTGTCTGCGTGATTTCGCCGACAATCGATTGATTCCCGGTCTTCTCGTGCTTAAATCACCGATCACCCGCCGTCCCGCAAGGTCTGGCGGCGTACATTCGAGTTATTCCAAGTTTTCGATAAAGTTCACGTATTTATAAAAGTCCTCCCGGTTGCTGGTCCTGTAATTCTGATTGCCATTGAACTCGTCGATCTTCCCTATTAATTGCTTCCGATTTGCAATGCTCTGCTTTTTATTCCACTTTTTCAGCAAATAGTTGAGTTCGTGCTCTTCCTTCGATATCAAGTCCGCATCGGTAGCCATAAAACCTCTTTTGGTTGTGGTGTCAACAATTCCTGTTGCCGTTATGGCGCATTAATAAAGCACTATGTCGTACAGAAATCCACACCAAACCCACATGAATTGAGTTTAGAACGGCTAGAATCCGGGGGGAGCCTCATCGGGCCGGAAATTCTCACAATGAATGGCCCAGATTCTGGGGAACCCTCAGATGGTGTTATGAGGAATGCACGCCCGCTTCGCGCTCTTAAATCGTCCGCTTCTTGCCGTCAGAAAATGGAAGAAAATGCCCGCAGAGCCGCTCCCCCCTAATCCCAGCGCCCCAATGGGTTCGTTTGTTGTTTTTTTTGATTTTTCGGCCAAATGTGGACACGCCGCCGGTTTCCCGGCATGGTTCCATTGTAGCCCGCCCCGCCCTCCCGGCCAGCCCTTGGCCGCGAATAACCGAAAATGGCCGTGGCGCTCCAGCAAGCCGCCCCACGTGGCCGAAGCCATCCAATACCGCATCTGGAGCGGGGAGTGGGGTAGGGGGCGGAATGGCCGGTAGATTGACATCGGGGTGAATCGGGAGTTAATTTTACGCTGCTTCAGTTGACTCAAACTGGGGGATTTCCATGGAAAACACCGCCAACAAACGTCGACTTTCCGCCATCGTCATGGCAGACGTGGCCGGGTATTCCCGGCTGATGGGTGATGACGAGCAGCCACCCTGCGCACCCTGACTGCCTATGTTGAACTGCTCCCGCGCGGTGCAGAGATGCCTTGAGGTGATTTGGAACCCACTAGTTCCACCCGCCGCCTATCCGCCATCCTGATGGCCGATGTGGTCGGCTACTCCCGCCTGATGGGCCAGGACGAGGAAGCCACGGTCGAGACGCTGCGTTCCCATCGTGAGATCTTCGCCAAGTACATCTCCCAGCACCACGGCAGGATCGTCGATGCCCCCGGCGACGCGCTGCTGGCCGAGTTCGGCAGCATCGTCGATGCGGTGAACGGTGCCGTGGAAATACAACGGGAGCTGGCCGAGAAGAATGCGGAGCTGCCCTCCCACCGGCGGATGGACTTCCGCATCGGGATCAACCTCGGGGATGTGATCGTCAAGGGCGAAGAGATATACGGGGACGGCATCAACGTGGCGGCGCGGCTGGAATCGCTCGCGGAGCCGGGCGGAGTCTGTATCTCGGGCCCCGTCTACAACAGCGTCAAGGGCAAGGTCCCGCTGGAATTCGACGACATCGGCGAGCAACGCGTCAAAAACATCGCC
>JACZRV010000052.1 GCA_022574555.1 SAR324 cluster bacterium | reverse complement strand
GCGAACAACGGTGCCGCGACTCCTCGTCGGTACTGCCTTGCCACGGTGTGCCCAAGGAGTCCGTTGGGGGCTACGTTACCCCGGCGTGCCCGCAGCGGGCGTCTCAAATCGCGGCCATTAGCGGGATCGTTCGTGTTACTGGCCGTGCGGATTTGCATGCGGCGACTGGCGAGGCTAACCGACGCTTTCAGCAAGAAGCTAGAGAACCTGAAAACCTCCGTGGCCTTGCATTTCGTGTGCTACGACTATTGTAGATTCCACCAGAGCCTGCGAGTTACCCGGGCGATAGCGGCGGGGATAACCGAATCCCCTTGGGACACTCAAACCATTGTGGGCTAGGCGGCTTTTTGCAATTCGGGCTCGGGAACGGAGACACCTTCTGCAATTTCTCTCAGTTGTGGGGAAATTTTTTGGAATTTATTTCTTTCATGTTCCTCGATCAGTTCCTCGCCACTTCTGTACAGGGCTAGGCTTAGCCATCTGATAAGTTGCGTAAATTCACCTTCGCTTAGGGCGGAGGTCTCCTTAGCGTGATTGAACATTTTCCGAAATCCCTTTAACTTGATGCCGACGAGTTTTTCCTCCTCGTGTGGATGCCATAGGACTGTTATGAATCGGCTGATCCTATCCGCCCGGTAAGAACAGTCCTCCCGAATGTACATTAGATAGTCCATTTCCGGGTAGTAAAATACCACGGGTACAAATTCATCATCGCCCGTCCTAGAATACAAATCGTTGATGAAATTTCCTATATTATCCATTTCTCCTCCTCGTATCGGGTTTGCCAATTGTCGGGTAAATTATGATTTGTCGGGGACCGTCTCACCCATTCCCAATCAAGAATTTGCCCAACGATTTCGTTCCGTAAGGAGTTCTTAAATTCTCCATGGAAATACACCTCCCTATCTTTCGCCAGCAAAACGTATGTGACAAAAACCGAGTCCCTAGTTTTTTCAATTGGGATTGGCCCCATGCCGTTTTTCCGGGCTTCGTTTCCTAGGGCGAAACCGATCTCAGGGGTTGCTACATAAGCATAGATATTCGCATCGTATCCGGGTTCGATTTGATCCCTTTTTAGCCCTTTGAAAACAGCGCTGGCCGTACAAATCCCCGGCACCCTAGAATCCAGTCCACCACGAACCAAACCGAGATATTGGGCGATTTTGGAACTGAACACGAAATTCGCAAAACCGCGCAGGGTTTCGGCGTTCGTGTATAACAGGACTTTTTTCTGAGGGTCTCTCACGGACGGGGCTACAGTGACATGAAGCGAATCCCTAGCGTTTTCCAAAAGTCCCTCGAAAATCCGTTGTTCCCCCCCGCCTTTGGAGGCAACATATTATAACATAAAAGGTCAACCAAAAATCAAATTTCAAAAGTTAAGCAGATTTCCTGCCAAACTAGGCCACTACCCGGCTGTTGGCTGCGAACAACGGTGCCGCGACCCCTCGTCGGTACTGCCTTGCCACGGTGTGCCCAGGGAATCGATCCGGCCCAGCACGGATGCAGCCGCTCGACGAAAACCTATTTCGCCTTACCTTCTTCGCCTCACCCTCCTCGTCACCATCCGCCGCTTGCGGCGGAACGGCCACGACAAACGTGGCCGCGGAATGCCGAGGCGCAGCCACCTGGTGCGACTCCCGCGGATGCGCGGACGGGCCGGGTAAAGCCGCTCATACCTGCCCGCCACGAATCCGATCAGCATGAACACACCCCATTGCACGTGGTGGCTGCCGGGTGCCGTGGAAAATATTGCCAGGACAATCAGCATCAATATAGAGACCGGCACCAACTGCCATCCCAGGCGGGCTGCGGTGCCGCTGATGCGCGTGCCCACGGCGTCGGCTTTGCGCGCTGTGGTCCACAAGAGCCATAAAATCAAGATCAGCCCTATCGCCCCGTATTCGGAAAACATGAGCGGGAAAAATGGCTGATCATCATGGAATGCCCGCGGCGGCGTCCATGACGAGGTGGGGGAGACGTTTTTCACCTCTCCCCAAAGGGGGGAAAACAGGAGGGTGTCCAGCAGACCGCCCAGGATTTTTTCGAAATTGGGCCCCGATGGCGATTCGGACGCAGGAACGAAGGTCTTGTGCCGGAAATCCCGCGCTCTCTGGGCCAGGGCGGAAAGCACGTTGTCGGTCTCGTCGGTCAGCGGCCGATACCCGGTATTGACGAAGCGAAATCCATGGTCCGAATCACGGGTGAGGGCGATCGGGGTGCCGTCGGCGCGCTCGATCCGCCACGCAAGAAATCCGCCGCGCACAAAATGAGGCAGCCGGACGGGCACGGTAACGTCAATCGATTTACCCGAACGCAGCGGTTCGGTCAGCACGACCGGCTGGCCCTCATAGACGCGAGCCACGCCCCGCACCGGGGTGATCATGACCCTCCCCAGCAACCGGAGCGGCGGGGCCAGTGTGCGGGTGCCGGCATTGGTTACTCTTAGGGTCAGCGGAGTCGCCGCCACGGAGGTCAGATGGGCCGTTGCGGGACCGGTCAGCAGGATTTGCACACGGCCTCCCGTTGCGCTCCCGGGGTGCAGCCAGCGCTCTAAATAACCGGGAAACACGGCGTACAAGACCAGTGGCGCGGCTACCATGCCGATGGCCAGACTTTTGAAAAACCGCACGGTCGCCAGATCCCGTGGTCTCCCCATCAGCCGGTACAATCCCGCAAACAGCAGTAGGGCCATCGGAATCCACCAGCCGCCGGCCCCGGCGACCACACCCAGCCCGCTCCCGATACCGATGACGGCCAGAACGATCCGTTGGATGCGAGCCGCGGGATCGCGCCACGCCAGTATGATTGCGGGAATGATGATGGGAGCGGTCAGCGCCAGCAGCACGGCGTATTGACCGGAGGAAGCGAGACCACCACGAAACGGGAGCAAGTCAAGACCCCGCTCGGGACAATTCAAGGCCAGGCAGACTTGGGGAAGATAGGCGCCGCCGGCCCAGAGCAGAAGTTCCACGGGAAGCGCTGCTGCCGCGAACAGCACCACTCCGTCGATCAAGGCGTCAATCTTCCGGCCCGATTTCCCCAGATGATAGGCACCCGCTGCCCAGAAGACATTGGCCGCGGTGGCGCCGGCGACCGTTGCGGCCCGAGTCCATTCTCCCCGGATCAGTGCCATGAGCACCAGGTATCCGCACAGAGCCAAAGCCCACTTCAACGGACGGAGGCCGGCCCACAGAGTGGCTGTACGCCACATCAGCACCGCCAGCAGCGCCGCCAGGGCCCAGTGGCCCGGGTACAGGGTCCACCCCGCGACCTGCGGTGCTATCCAGGAAGCACCCGCGCCGAGCGCCAGAAACCAGAACCAGGGCGATCCGGAACCCGAACGGGAAACCAGCGCCGTACCAATCCGTTCCCACATACCTCCTTTTCCCTTGAAAATTCAAAAAAAGTATTGCACATGCGCAGGCAACCTGCTAGAAAAGTGGGTTCAGTGCCGTGCGGTGCCCCATCACCGGGGCGTTGCAGGAGCCAATCAAATCGGTCTGTTGCCGCGCACGCGGGCACCCCCACGACGCAACAGATAGGAACGGAATATACCGTGCTGCATTACGGTGCGGGAACATTTTTGGCACGGCGATCAGCATTACTCGCCGCCGATTCCAGCGAGAATCAGCGAGGGTGTGCGCCGGGCCTCTACGGGGACCTTGTATGCCGACTCTCAACCAGTTGGTGCGGAAAGGCCGCAAGAAAAAGCTGGTGAAAAAGAAAACCCCTGCCTTGCAGGGATGCCCCCAGCGTAGGGGAGTGTGCGTGCGCGTCTACACCACCACCCCCAAAAAGCCCAATTCGGCGCTGCGGAAAGTGGCGCGGGTCAGGCTTACCAACGGCTTTGAGGTCAACAGCTATATCCCTGGTATTGGGCACAACTTGCAGGAGCACTCCGTGGTGCTCATCCGGGGCGGCCGGGTAAAGGATCTGCCCGGTGTGCGCTATCACACGATACGCGGCACTTTGGACACGGCGCCCACGGCTGACCGCAAGCAGAGTCGCTCCAAATATGGCACCAAGAAGTCCGCATAAAGCGGACGGCATCATCTGCATCTGGAGAGTCAGGCATGTCTAGAAGGCGAGCGGCGGAGCCGAAAAAGATCTTGCCGGACCCCAAGTACAACGATCTGCTGATCGCCAAATTCATCAATACGCTGATGGTAAAGGGCAAGAAAAGTATTGCGCGCCGAATACTCTATTCGGCCATGGACATGATTGCAGAACGGGAGCAAACCGTGCCGGCGCTCGAGGTCGTCAAGACGGCGGTCGAGCACATCAAACCCGGCGTGGAGGTCAAATCGAGGCGAGTGGGCGGCTCGACCTATCAGGTGCCGATCGAAGTGCGGCCCGAACGCCGCCAGAGTCTGGCCTTGCGTTGGCTGATTCAAAACGCGCAGTCCCGCGGGGGCAGGTCGATGGATACCAAGCTGGCTGGGGAATTGCTGGACGCGTTCCAATCCAAGGGTGGCGCCGTACGCAAAAAAGAAGACGTGCACCGCATGGCCGAGGCCAACCGCGCTTTCGCTCATTACCGGTGGTAATCGACCGGTGGTAATCGCACGGGCCTATTTGAAAATCCGGTAAACTGGAAACATCGTATCAGGAGACATGTAAACTCGTGCCCAGATCTACCCCTATCGCCCGGTACCGCAATATTGGGATCATGGCCCATATCGACGCCGGGAAGACGACGACAACCGAACGGATATTGTATTACACGGGGCGCAGCCACAAGATGGGCGAGGTGCACGACGGCGCCGCGGTCATGGATTGGATGGAACAGGAACAGGAAAGAGGGATCACCATCACCTCGGCCGCGACCACGTGCGAATGGAAAACCGACAACGTCGTTTACCAGATCAATATTATCGATACACCGGGTCACGTCGATTTCACGATCGAGGTGGAGCGCTCCCTCCGTGTGCTGGACGGCGCCATCGCCGTATTCGATGCGGTCAACGGGGTCGAACCTCAATCCGAGACCGTATGGCGCCAGGCGGATACTTACAGCGTGCCGCGCGTGGCGTTCATCAACAAGATGGACCGCGTGGGGGCCGATTTTCACCACTCGATACAGACGATCCGCGACCGTCTCGCCGCGGTCGCGGTCGCTATTCAGATTCCCATTGGCGTCGAGGACAAGTTCGTGGGGATGGTGGACCTGGTGACCATGAAGGCCATCACATTCAAGGATGAAACCCTTGGTGCGACATTCGACGTGAGTGATATCCCCAATCATCTTCAGGCCGAGGCGGAAAAATACCGCGAAGAACTGCTCGACACCATTTCCCGATTCGACGATGACCTGACGGAAAAGATTCTGGAAGGGACCGAAATAACCACTGGCGATATCCAAGCCTCTCTCCGCCAGGGCACCCTGGCCGGCGATTTCTGCCCTGTCGTGTGCGGTGCGGCTTTCAAAAACAAGGGTGTGCAGCAGTTGCTGGATGCGATGGTGCGTTATCTGCCATCGCCGCAAGACGTGCCTGCGGTAAGCGGCGTATCTCCTGACGACAAGCCATTGAGCCGTGCAGCCGGCGACGGCGAGCCCTTCTCCGCCCTGGCTTTCAAAGTGATGACCGATCCTCACGTGGGCCAGCTGACCTTCATTCGGGTCTATTCCGGCCAAGCGAAGCAAGGCGATATGGTGCTCAATCCGGACCAGCACAAGAAGGAGAGGATTGGGCGCCTGGTTCGCATGCACGCGGCCAAGCGGGAGGAGATCCAGGAAATCTACGCGGGTGATATCGTGGCGGTGATCGGCCTGTCCCGCACAATGACCGGCGATACGTTGTGCGATGCGCACCACCCGATCATTCTGGAAAAGATAGTTTTCCCCGAACCCGTCATCGACATTGCGGTCGAGCCCAAAACCAAGATGGATTACGACAAGATGGGCGCGGCTTTGCAGAAGCTGGCCCAGGAAGATCCCTCGTTCCGCGTGCGGGCCGACAAGGAAACCAAGCAGACCATCATTTCCGGCATGGGGGAATTGCATCTGGAAATCATCGTCGATCGGCTGCAGCGCGAATTCAAGGTGGCCAGCAACGTGGGCAAGCCGCAGGTGGCCTATCGTGAGACGGTTACTGCGAGCAGCCAAGCCAACACGAAATTCGTAAAGCAAACCGGCGGCCGCGGTCAGTACGCCCACACTGTGATTGCCATGGAACCCCTGCCGCCCGGGTCGGGTTTTGAATTCGAAAACAAGGTCGTGGGGGGCAATATTCCCAAGGAGTACATATCGGCGGTGGAAAAGGGCGTAAAGGAATCGCTCTCCTCAGGCATCTTGGCCGGTTTTCCCATGGTGGATATTCACGTCACCTTGTTGGACGGTTCCTACCACGACGTGGACTCCAGCGAGATCGCCTTCAAGATTTGTGCTTCCATGGCCATCAAGGAGGCGGTACGCAAGGGCAAACCGACGTTGCTGGAGCCGGTCGTGAAGGTGGAGGTCATCGTACCCACCGAATACATGGGCGAAGTCATGGGGGACTTGAACGGACGGCGCGGCCGCATTCGGGGCATGGAGGAGCGCTCCGGCGCCAAAGTGATCGATGCCGAGGTGCCGTTGGCCGAGATGTTCGGGTATTCCACCGATCTGCGGTCGGCCACTCAGGGCAGAGCCACCTTCACCATGCAGTTCTCCCACTATGAAAACGTACCGGTCGGGATTTCCGATACCCTATTGGCCAAGCACGCCAGTTGAGGCGATCGGCACAAGTAATCATCCCACTCGGAAAACAGGAGCAAGCGCATCATGGCCAAGGAAAAATTCGATCGTTCCAAGACTCACGTCAACGTGGGCACCATCGGTCACGTCGATCACGGTAAAACCACGCTGACCGCCGCGATCACCAAAGTCCTAGCCATGGCCAATCTGGCCGAGTTCACCGCATTCGACCAGATCGACAAAGCGCCGGAGGAAAAGGCGCGGGGGATCACGATCGCGACGGCCCACGTGGAATACTCAAGCGAAATCCGGCACTACGCCCACGTGGACTGCCCGGGGCATGCCGACTACGTGAAGAACATGATCACCGGCGCGGCTCAGATGGATGGCGCCATTGTGGTGGTCTCGGCAGCCGATGGGCCCATGCCCCAGACCCGCGAACACATCCTGCTCGCCAGGCAGGTGGGGGTGCCCTATATCGTGGTCTTCATGAACAAGGTGGACATGGTGGACGACGAGGAACTGCTCGAACTGGTCGAACTGGAAATTCGCGATTTGCTCTCCTACTACGATTTCCCCGGCGACGATATCCCCATCATCCGCGGTTCGGCACTCAAGGCGCTGGAATTGGAAAGCGAGGATCAAAAAGCCGAAGAGTATAAATGCATCAACGAACTCATCACTGCGCTCGACACGTACATCCCGGATCCCATACGGGATATCGACAAGCCGTTCCTCATGCCGGTGGAAGACGTCTTCTCCATCTCCGGACGCGGTACGGTAGCTACGGGCCGCGTGCAACGGGGGCAAGTGAAGGTGGGCGATACCGTGGAGATCGTCGGCATTCGCGAAACCAATTCCACCGTCGTGACGGGTGTGGAGATGTTCCGCAAGCTGCTGGACGAAGGCCAGGCCGGCGACAACATCGGAGTGCTGCTGCGTGGCACCAAGCGGGACGAGATCGAACGGGGCCAGGTTCTGGCCAAACCGGGTTCGATCACCCCCCATACCGGATTCAAGGGCCAGGTGTACGTGCTCACCAAGGACGAAGGCGGGCGGCATACTCCCTTCTTCAACAACTACAGGCCGCAATTCTACTTTCGCACCACCGACGTGACCGGAATCATTACCCTGCCCGAAGGGACGGAGATGGTCATGCCGGGCGATAACGTGGCTGTTTCGGTGGAACTGATCACCCCGATCGCGTTGGAAAAGGAATTGCGCTTCGCCATTCGCGAAGGCGGGCGCACCGTAGGCTCTGGAGTGGTATCGGAAATTACCAAGTAATCCAGTATCACGTTACGCAGAATTCGTTACACAGAATTCGTTACGCAGAACTCATTGGCTCTAAGGATACAGCCCCTGCCATATGGAACAGATGATCAAGGTGCGGTTTAAGGCCTACGACTACAACCTGTTGGACTCCACGGTGAAGGAAATCGTCTCCGCCGTTTTGCGCACCGGGGCCAAGGTCAACGGTCCGATTCCTCTGCCCACACGCAAGACGAAGGTCACGGTGTTGCGCTCGCCGCACGGCGACAAGAAATCACATGAATCGTTCGAGACGCGGACCCACAAACGACTCATGTATATTATCGAACCTTCGCCCCAAACCATGGACGCGCTGATGAAGCTCGATATCTCCGCCGGGGTTGACATCGTGATGAAGCAGGCGTGACCAACCGCGGAAACGGATAGACGGAGCAAGAACGGCATCATGGCGCAAATCAAGGTCATCCGCATGGACCAGAGCGAGGGCGAATCCATGGAAGTGGACGAAAGCCTGGCTGGGGTGCCTTATCACGCCTACATCATTCGCGACCTGGTGGTGTATCAACAGGCCAAGGCACGCCAGGGTACGCACGCGGTCAAGACCCGGGCCGAAATCACCGGCAGCACGCGCAAGGTGTATCGTCAAAAGGGCACCGGCCGGGCGCGCATGGGCAATGCCAAGGCCCCCCACCGGCGCAAGGGAGGTGTGGCCCACGGACCGGTGGTGAGGGACCACGCGATAAAAATCAACAAACGGGTGCGCAAATCAGCGCTGCGTTCGGCCTTGGCCGAAAAAATGCGGCAGGGTCAACTGGTGGTGTTGGAGACATTGGAGCCGGAAACCCATAAGACCAAAGCCTTAGCCGAGTGGCTGCAAAAGATGGAATCGCCCCGGGCGCTGATCGTGGTGGATGATGCGGGCAACAATCTGAAACTGGCTTCATCTAACCTCGCTGGGGTGGAACTGATCCATCACTCGCAACTGAACGTCTACAATCTGTTGCGGTATCCCAAGGCTCTGATGACCAAGGCCGCCCTGCAAGCGATTCAGGAGAGGCTGACCGGATGAATCTGAGACTCCTCAAGCAGCCGCACCTGACCGAAAAAACGATGCGCCAGAAGGAGGACCACAACAAGATCGTCTTCGTGGTCGATCGCAAGGCCAACAAGGTGGAAATCCGCAAAACCGTGGAAAAGCAGTTCAAGGTCACCGTGCTCGGTGTTCATACGGTCAGTGTCAAAGGCAAGATCAAACGCATGGGAAAGCACTCGGGAAAGCGCCCCGACTGGAAAAAGGCGATCATCACGCTCAAACAGGGCGACCATATCGAATACTTCGAGGGTGCCTGATTTCATTAAATCAGGCGGTAACGGTATTTCCGGATTGGAAACGAGTCGATAAGCATCATGGCGATCAGAAAGTACAAGCCCACATCTCCGGGCCGCAGGGGCATGAGCGTTTCCAGCTTCAGTGACATCACGAGCACGACGCCGGAGCGGTCGCTATTGGCGCCATTGCATAAAAGCGGTGGCCGCAATAATACGGGGCGCACCACGGTACGCCACCGGGGGGGCGGCCACAAACGAAAGTACCGCATCATCGACTTCAAGCGGAATAAATTCGGCGTATCGGGCCGCGTGACGACGATAGAATACGATCCCAATCGTAACGCCCGCATCTCGTTGGTGATCTATGCCGACGGAGAAAAACGATACATCATCAGTCCGGAGGGGCTGAACGTCGGAGACACGATCGTATCGGGCGAAAATGCCGAGATTCGGGTGGGCAACACCTTGCCCCTGCGCAATATCCCCGTGGGCACGATCGTCCATTGCGTCGAGCTCAAGCCGGGCAAGGGCGGCCAGCTTGGCCGTGCCGCGGGCACTTCGGTACAAATTTCGGCCAAGGATGGGAACTACGCCCAAATCAAGCTCCGCTCCGGCGAACTGCGTCTGGTGCGGCAGGAATGTCTGGCCACGATCGGTGTGGTCGGCAACTCCGACCATGCCATTATTAACTTGGGCAAGGCGGGCCGCAAGCGGTGGTTGGGATTCCGGCCCAAGGTGCGGGGGGTGGCCATGAACCCCGTCGATCACCCCCACGGCGGGGGCGAGGGGAAATCCTCCGGCGGACGGCACCCGGTCACACCGTGGGGCGTCCCCACCAAGGGCTACCGCACCCGCAACAACAAACGTACCGATAAAATGCGGATCGCCCGCCGCCGCAAATAAAGCGGCCCGCATGGGCCTTTTCGCTATCAACGAGCGCAGGAGACGATGTGCCACGATCACTGAAAAAGGGACCCTTCGTCGACGATCACATCATGAAAAAGGCGCGGCAGGCGAAGGAGACCGACGACCGTCGGCTGATCCGCACCTGGTCCCGCCGCTCGGTGGTGTTGCCGGAATTTGTCGGGCTGAACATCGCCGTGCATAACGGAAACAAATTCATCCCCGTCTTCATCACGGAGAACATGGTGGGACACAAACTGGGCGAATTCGCTCCCACCCGGACTTTCCGGCGCCACACGTCCAAGTCGGATAAACGCGCCGTCCGCAGATAACGACGGCTGACACGACCGCCATGGGAGAAAAAACATACACGGCCAGCGTGAGGAAGGTTCACGTTTCGCCGCGCAAGGCGCGCTTGGTGATCGACCTGATCCGAGGCAGGAACGTGGTTCAGGCCATGGCCATTCTGGACAGCCTGAACAAGAAAGTGGCGCCGATCGTCAAGAACCTGCTCAAGTCGGCCATCGCCAATGCGGAGCAGCAAGAGAGCGATATCGATGTCGAAGCATTGAAAATCAAGGTAGCGTACGTGGACATGGGACAGACCCTAAAACGCTTCCGGGCACGAGCCATGGGCCGGGCTGCGCCGATCCGCAAACGCTCCAGCCAGATCACCCTCACGGTCGGGTGAGCCCGGCCGCGGCCGCGGATTCACATTACGGTTTCACATTACGGATTCACATTACGGTTTCACAATTAGGGAGAGCAGCGTGGGTCAGAAAGTAATCCCCATCGGGATGCGGTTGGGGATCAATCGCACCTGGAACAGCAAGTGGTTCGCGGAAAAGCGCACCTACACCGACCAACTCGAGGAAGACCTTCGCATCCAAAGCCATATCAAGGGCATTCTCAAGCATGCCGGAATATCACTGGTCGAGGTGGAACGCTCGGCCCAAAAGATGAAAGTGACGATCCATGCCTCTCGGCCGGGCATCATTATCGGCCGCAAGGGCGAGGCCGCCGATGCGCTGAAAACCGATCTGGAAAAACGCACAGGGCGGGAAGTGACGGTCAACATCAAGGAAGTCAAGCGGCCCGAAATCGATGCCCAGCTCCTGGCCCAGAACGTAGCCACGCAACTGGAACGGCGGATTGCGTTCCGCCGGGCGATCAAGCGTTCCCTGGCTTCCGCGATGCGCTTGAACATTCAGGGCTGCAAGATCATGGTGGCCGGCCGGCTGAACGGCGCGGAAATGTCGCGTTCCGAATGGGTGCGCGAGGGGCGGGTGCCTCTGCACACCCTGCGGGCCGAGATCGATTACGGAATCGCCGAGGCCATGACCACCTATGGGGTGATCGGGGTCAAATGCTGGATCTACAAGGGCGAGGATTACAATCAACCGCGGCCCCTGGGCCGCCGTCGCGCCTCTTAGGAAGCGGCAGGAGAATTCGCCATGTTGCAACCCAAGCGCACCAAATTCCGCAAATTAATGAAGGGGCGCAATAACGGCAAGGCCCAACGCGGCAACCGGCTCCATTTCGGTTCCATCGGTCTGCAGGCCACCGGGCGGGGTTTCCTCACCGCCCGCCAGATCGAGGCCAGCCGGCGCGCCATGACCCGCGAGGTGAAGCGCAAGGGCAAGATCTGGATCTGCATCTTCCCCGCCAAACCGGTCACCCGCCGGCCCGCCGAGGTGCGGATGGGTGGCGGCAAGGGCGCCGTGGATGGCTGGGTCTGCCCGGTCAAGCCGGGCCGCATCCTTTTCGAGATGGACGGCGTGGACGACGTAACGGCTACCGAAGCATTGCGGCTCGCCTCCCACAAACTGCCCATCGCCACCACGGTCGTGCGCAGGGGCAGCGAGCTATGAAGCCGGACGATATGCGTACGCTGAGCGCCGAAGAGCTGGAAAACAATTTAGAGCAATGGGAAGAGCAACTCTTCCGTTACCGGTGCGAAAAGAAAATCGGTCAATTGGAAAATTCTAATCTGCTGCGGTCGACGCGCCGGGACATCGCGAGGGCCAAAACCATCACGTGTGAAAGGAAGCATGCCGCCAGCGAATCCTGATCCAAAAGTGGTGCGCCGCAACCGCAAAGTACGCCAAGGGGTGGTTGTCAGCGACAAAATGGACAAATCCATCATGGTGCGCATCGAGCGCACGGTGAAGCACCCTTTGTACAAAAAAGTCATGCGGCGGAAGAAAAGCTTCATGGCCCATGACGAGAAAAACGACTGCCATGTGGGCGACGTCGTGAAAATCACGGAGTGCCGCCCCCTGAGCCGCCGCAAACGATGGCGGTTGCTGGAAATCATTACCCGGGAACAGGCCTGAATCGGGGTGCAAGTCGTTGAATACCATCGTGGACCCCAGGAACAGCATCGAGAAGGGCAGAGGAAACAATGATCCAAATGCAGACCATGCTGCGTGTGGCTGACAATACCGGCGCAAAGAAACTGATGTGCATCAAGGTGCTCGGCGGGTCCCGCAGGCGGTATGCGAGCATCGGCGATATTATCGTCGCTACGGTCAAGGAGGCTGTTCCCAACAGCCGCATCCGCAAGGGCGAGGTGGTACGCGCGGTGGTGGTGCGCACCCGCAAGGAAGTGGGGCGCAATGACGGCAGCTATATCAAGTTCGACGAGAATGCGGCGGTGCTGATCGACGCCCGTAAGGAGCCCATCGGAACCCGCATATTTGGCCCCGTCGCACGCGAACTGCGCGCCAAGCAATTCATCAAGATCGTTTCGTTGGCACCAGAGGTGCTGTAGAGGGAGAGCGGGCCGGCTCACACATCGATCGCACAGACCAAAACTATGATGGCGGCAGCAAAAAATAAACAGAGTTTCAAATTGAAACTCAAAAAGCAGGATCAGGTGGAAGTGATCGCCGGCAAATCCAAGGGCGAGGTGGGTCCCATTCTCCGCATCGACGCAGTCCGCGGGCGGGTATACGTCGAGGGTATCAACATGCAGATGCGCCATTCCAAACCGCGCCGTGCCGGTGAACAGGGTGGCATCATACCGATCGAGGGCCCCATTCACATCTCCAATGTTCTGCTCCTCTGCCGCAATTGCAATCGCGGGGTACGCACCCGCGTCCAATTGGTGCAAAAGGGTGTCAAAAACCGAATCTGCGCCAAGTGCGGCGAAACGATTAGTTGAGCCAATGATAATTTCCCGAGTACAGGAAAAATACCGGAAGGAGATCGTTCCGGCCTTGATGCAGGATTTCGCCTATGCGAGCGTGATACAGGTGCCGCGGTTGACGAAGATTTCCATCAATATGGGTGTGGGCGAGGCGATCGAAAATCCCAAGGCCCTGGAGGCGGCGCTGAACGACCTGACACGTATTGCCGGGCAAAAGCCGAAAATTACCAAGGCCAAGAAATCCATCGCCGCGTTCAAACTGCGCGAGGGCATGGAGATCGGGGCCATGGTGACCCTGCGTCGTTCGCGGATGTGGCATTTCCTGGACAGGTTGACCTCCGTGGCCCTGCCCCGGGTCAGAGACTTTCGCGGTCTTTCCCGCAAGAGCTTCGACGGTCACGGAAATTTTAGCCTGGGTGTACGAGAGCAGATCGTCTTTCCCGAGGTCAGCTACGACAACATCGACAAGATTCGCGGATTTAACATTACCATGTGCACGACGGCCCGGACCGACGAAGAAGGCCTGCGATTACTGGAATTGCTCGGCGTCCCCTTTCGCAGGGCTTAAGGCTTCAAAGAATCCCAGGAGACGATGGCAAAGAAGAGTATGATCGCCAAGGCCAAACGGCGGGCCAAGTTCAAGGTCAGGCAATACAACCGCTGCCGATTTTGCGGCCGGCCGCGCAGTTTCATCCGTAAATTCGGCATGTGCCGCATCTGTTTCCGGCGTCGGGCCCTGATGGGCGAATTGCCCGGGGTGACCAAGGCCAGTTGGTAACGCCAACGAAAATGGCAACGAGAAAGGCAGGAACACCATGTCCATGAGCGACCCGGTCGCCGACTTTATCACCAGGATCCGCAACGCCACGATGCGGAAGCACGCCGACGTGCAGTGCCCGGCGAGTCGTCTAAAAAACGATATCGCGCAGGTGCTGCATCAGGAAGGCTTCATACGGGGTGTGGTCGGGTTCCAATCGGAGCGGGGATTTCCCCAGATCAACGTGGAATTGAAGTACGACGACCAAGGCGGCAGCGTCATTCGGGGCATTAAACGGATCAGCCGTCCGGGTCTGCGCAAATACTGCGGATACCAGGAAATGACCACCGTCCTCAATGGCCAGGGCATCTCCATCGTTTCCACCTCGCACGGAGTCCTGACCGACCGCGAATGCCGCGATCGAAAAATAGGTGGCGAGGTGCTCTGTCAGGTCTGGTAACCCCAGGGCCACCGGATCAACGATCATGTCCAGAATCGGAAAAAAGCCAGTCGTAGTGCCCAAGTCGGTGCAGGTCGACCTGAACGGCCGTGAGGTGCGGGTGAAGGGCCCCAAAGGGGAAAGCCAATTCCGCCTGCCGGATCTGGTCGATATTGAGGTCGGTGACGAGTCGATCCAGGTGAAGGCCGATTATATCAACAACAAGCGCGCTAAATCCTTGATGGGGACGACGCAGGCGGTGATCCAAAATATGGTAACCGGTGTTTCCGAAGGCTTTTCGCGCCAATTGCGGCTCGTGGGCGTAGGCTACCGGGCTAAAGTGAGCGGATCCACCTTGGAAATGACCCTGGGCTTCTCCAAGCCGGTACAATTCGAGCTGCCCCAGTTTGTCACGGCCGAGGTGGAAAGCAACACCCTGATTACGTTGACCTGTCACGACAAAGTGGTTCTGGGCCAAGCCTGTGCGCAGATTCGTGCCTTTAGGCCACCTGAGCCGTATCAGAGCAAGGGTGTGCTTTACGCTGGGGAGCGGGTACGGCGCAAGGCCGGCAAAAGCGGCAAAAAACTTTAGCAGCGAGCGGTGATGATCAACAGAGGCCAGCGTTACCATAGACGGCACATCCGGCACATTCACGTGCGGCGGAAAGTCTCTGGCGGCGCCGCCCGCCCGCGTCTTTGTGTGTTTCGCTCCGGCAAGCACATCTACGCCCAGGCCATCGACGACGATGCCGGCCGCACCCTTGCCGCAGCTTCAACGATGGACAAGACGGTGCGGAAAGAATTGAAATCGAGCCCCGGAAACATGGAATCGGCAAAAATAGTCGGCCAGATCATCGCCCAGCGGTTGACCCAACTGGGTGTGGATCAAGTGGTGTTCGACCGCGGTGGCCACCACTATCACGGCCGAGTCAAGGCCCTGGCCGATTCTGCGCGGGAGGCCGGGCTGAAGTTCTGATCCATTTCCGGGCGGGCCGGTTCGCCGGTAACGATGACCGGGAATGGAAGCGCGGGATGTCATCAAGATGCTCGCTGCGGATGGTTGGGTAAATGGCGGGAATGCGTCAGTAAAATTGATAACGAAAAGGCATGCCAGGAATAGTCTGGAGCCGGAATTGAGGTAGCAACTTGAGTGAGCGTGTCGGAGAAAAAAGCGACCTGATCGAGAAGGTGATCAAGGTGAATCGCGTAGCCAAAGTGGTCAAGGGTGGCCGCCGGTTCAGCTTCAACGCGCTGGTCGTGGTTGGGGACGGCAAAGGCCGCGTGGGATATGGCCTGGGCAAAGCCAACGAGGTCACCGAGGCGGTGCGCAAAGGCATCGAACGGGCCACCAAAAACATGAAGCGGGTGGTGACCGAAGGCCGCACGATCGCTCACAAAGTCGTCGGACGATATGGCGCATCTAAGGTGGTGATCACCCCGGGACAGCCCGGGCAGGGTATCGTGGCCGCTGGACCGGTGCGGGCCGTGATGGAATGTGTCGGTATTCACGATATCGCCGTGAAGCGGTTGGGCTCCTCCAATCCTCACAACATGATCAAGGCGGCGCTGGACGGTATTTTCAAGCTGAAATCCTACGAGGAGATCGCCGTACGGCGCGGCGTTCCCGTGGAAAGGCTGCGCCCGGTCAAAGCCGGATAAAGCGAAACATGGCCAAGACAAAACAAAAGACACTCAGAGTCAAATTGGTGAAATCCCCGATCGGTACGCCCAAGCCGCAGCGGGAGACGCTCCGCGGACTGGGGCTGACACGCATGCAGCGCGAACGCGAATTGCCCGACACCCCCGAAGTGCGGGGAATGGTTTTTAAGGTCATTCATCTGGTGCAGGTCGATCCGCCGACCCCGCCCAAAACCAAGGTCTGAGCCCACACGATGTTGCAACATCTGGAAAAACCACGGGGCTCCACCAAGCCCGGCAAGCGCAAGGGGCGCGGTCCGGGCAGTAATCTCGGCAAAACAGCGGGCCGGGGGCAGAAGGGTCAGTACGCGCGATCCAAGGTGAGACGCGGCTTCGAAGGCGGCCAGATGCCATTGCATCGCCGATTGCCACGGCGCGGATTCAAGAATCCCTTCCGCAAAGTATACGCCATCATCAATTTGGGGGATTTGGACAAGCGCAAGGGTTTGCAAGGCATCGACGAGATCGACCCGCAGGTGCTCTTGGACAAGGGCGTCGTTCGCAAGAAGAACCTGAAAATCAAGGTGCTGGGCAAAGGCGATCTGAACCGCCCCCTGAAAATAAAGGCCCACCGATTCAGCCGGTCGGCCGTGGAAAAACTGAAAGCCGCCGGCGGCGAAGCCGTCGTGATCGAAGGCTAATGACATGTTGAGCGTGTTCCAGAACGCTTTCCGCATCGAAGAGCTGCGCAACCGCATCATCTTCACGTTATTGATGCTGGTCGTGTTCCGCATCGGGGCTCATATCCCCACACCCGGAATCGACAGCCAGGCGCTGGCCTCCTTTTTCGCGGCGCAGGCGGGCACGATTCTTTCGTTCTTCGACATGTTTTCGGGCGGTGCGCTTCAGCGGCTCACGGTCTTCGCGCTGGGGATCATGCCCTACATCAGCGCCTCGATCATCATCCAGCTGCTCACCGTGGTCTTTCCCTATCTGGAACGGCTGACTCGGGAAGGCGAGGCGGGCCGCAAAAAGATCACGATGTACACCCGCTACGGCACGATAGGACTCAGCGTCGTTCAAGGCTTCGGCATCGCGGTGGGCTTGCAGACCATGTCCGCCCCCGACGGGGCGGCATTGGTTTTGCCCACGATCGACCCTTGGGGCTTCCGCTTGCTGACCATGATCACGCTCACCGCGGGGACGGCCTTCCTGATGTGGGTCGGCGAGCAGATCAGCGAACGGGGCATCGGCAACGGCATCTCATTGATCATCTTCGCGGGAATCATCACCGATATTCCGTCCGCGTCCATCAACTCCATCCGCCTGATCCAGGCCGGGCAATTGAGCCTGTTCTCGGTAGCGATCGTGGTGGTGATCATGGGCGCCGTGATCTTCGCCGTGATCTTCATGGAAACATCCAACCGCAAGATTCCGGTGCAATACGCCAAGCGGATGCAAGGCAACCGGGTCTACGGCGGGCAGAGTTCCCACCTGCCGTTGAAGATCAACTCGGCGGGGGTGATTCCTCCCATATTCGCCAGCTCGATGCTGGCCTTTCCGGCCACTATCGCGGGGTTTTCCAGCTACGCCTGGTTGCAGTGGATCGCGGGTCAGTTGGCACCGACGGCGGTTCTGTACAACATTCTGTTCGTGATGATGATCTTCTTCTTCTGCTTCTTTTATACGGCGATCCAGTTCAACCCGGTGAAGATCGCCGATGAGATGAAGAAGTTCGGGGGCTATATACCCGGCATTCGGCCGGGCAAGAAGACGGCGGAATACATCAACCAGGTTTTGACCCGGATCACCTTTGGGGGCGCACTGTATCTCGCGGCGGTCTGCGTGCTGCCCGTGTTTCTCTATCGCATGCTCAACGTTCCCTTTCAGTTCGGCGGTACGGCCCTACTCATCGTGGTGGGGGTGGGACTGGACACGGTTCGCCAGATTGAGGCGTTTTTATTGAACCGGAATTACGATGGCTTCATGAAAAAGGCCAAGCGCCGCACGGGCACTCGGACGTTGCGCATATGAGGATTATCCTGCTGGGCCCACCAGGCGCCGGAAAGGGAACCCAGGCCAAACGAATCGAAGAGCGCTACGAAATTCCCCAGCTTTCCACCGGCGATCTGCTGCGCGACGCCGCGAAACGGAAAACACCCCTGGGGACGGAGGCCAAGGCATATATGGATGAAGGCCGGCTCGTTCCCGATCCCCTGGTGGTTGGCCTGATCGTCGAAAGAATGGGATTGCCGGATTGTGCAAGTGGATTCATCCTCGATGGCTTTCCGCGCACCGTCGGCCAGGCTGAGTCGCTGGAGAAAGAACTGGACCGAAAAAAATCCCCCATCGGCGCGGTGATCTGCCTGCGGGTGGATCGGGAAAAACTGATCGAACGGTTGGTGGGGCGCCGCATCTGCCCCAAGGGGCACGGGGAGTATCACCTACGCTTTCGGCCGCCCAAGATTGAAGGGCGATGCGACGTCTGTCAGACGGAGTTGGTGCAACGCGAGGACGATCAGGAAGATAAAATCAGAACGAGGATGAAGGCCTACGAGACCGAAACGGCGCCATTGATCGAGTTTTACCGCGATCGAGGTCTGCTTAAGCCGATTGAAGCCGGGGGCACGGTCGATAGCACCACGCAACAGATCGAGTCCGCATTAAACGCCGCGTGATGGAGACACCGCGGGAGACGAATCTTCCCTCGCGCTTGTAACCGGAGGACTTTCCGAGGAGCCCAAGTGGCCAAAGAGGAGAACATAGAAGCCGAAGGGACGGTCGTCGAGTCCCTCCCCAACGCCATGTTTCGGGTGGAACTGAGCAACGGGCATAAGATTCTGGCCCATATATCGGGCAAGATGCGCATGCATTACATCCGCATCTTGCCCGGCGACAAGGTGACGGTTGATATGTCGCCCTACGATCTGACACGAGGGCGGATTACCTACCGTGTCAAATAGAATGATAGAATGAGATGATGACAGGACCGCGCCATGAAAGTACGATCTTCGGTTAGAAAAATTTGTGACAAATGTAAGATCATCAAACGCAAAGGGGTGCTGCGGGTCATCTGCGAGGTGCCCAAGCACAAGCAACGGCAAGGTTAAACCCTTAGACGGAGTGAATCCATGCCTCGCATCGTAGGCGTCGACCTGCCCAATAAGCGCTCGGTGGTGGCCTTGACGTATATCTATGGAATTGGCCCCACCAGCGCCGCCAAGATATTGGATAAGGTCCAGATCGATCACAGCGTCCGGGCCAACGACCTGGACGAAGCGCAAGTCACGGCGATCCGCTCGGTCATCGAGAATGATTACAAAGTCGAAGGCGAGTTGCGCGGAGAGGTCAACATGAACATCAAGCGATTGATGGATCTGGGCAATTACCGGGGCCTCCGGCATCGGCGGGGCCTGCCCGTCCGGGGGCAGCGCACCAAAACGAACGCGCGTACGCGCAAAGGACCGCGCCGCATTTTCGGCAAGAAACGGTAATACGGCGGCCATTCAATTAATCCGCGGAACGACCGGCGCGGAGAATCATCACGATGCCGGCGCGACGCGATCATACACTCGTAAAGGCTATGGCTAGAGGAAAACGCGGGGGCGGCAAGAAAAAAGACAAAAAGAACGTCCCCTCGGGGGTGTGTCACATTCTGGCCTCCTTCAACAACACGATCATCACCATTACCGATCCCCAAGGCAATGTCGTCGCCTGGTCCAGTACCGGTACACAGGGCTTCAAAGGTTCCCGCAAGAGCACACCGTTCGCCGCCAAAACGGCCACCGAGGACGCCATTCGCAAGGCACGGGAACACGGGCTGCGGCAGGTGGAGGTAGAATTGAAAGGGCCCGGCACCGGCCGCGAGGCGGCGTTGCGGGCCATTGCGGCCGAGGGGATCAAGATCACGATGATTCGCGATGTGACTCCTGTGCCGCACAACGGTTGCAGACCACCCAAACAAAGGAGGATCTGACCCGATCCTCACGGGTGGCGGTCTTTTTTTGGAACGGACCGCCTTCCCGCAATCACAATCAGAGGGAGTACGGAATTGGCCCGATATATCGGTGCGGTATGCAGGCACTGCCGCCGTGAAGGTTTGAAGCTCTTTCTCAAGGGCGACCGTTGTTTCACGGACAAATGTGCCATCGAAAAACGCGCGTTCCCGCCAGGCGCCCATGGCAGTTCTTTTCGGCACAAGCAATCCGAGTACGGATCCCAACTGCGCGAAAAACAGAAAGTGAAGCGCATCTATGGCGTGCTGGAAAAGCAGTTTCGCCGCACGCTCACCGAAGCTGCACGGCGCAAGGGCCTGACCGGTGAAAATCTGCTGATGCTGCTGGAGAAGAGATTGGACAACGTGGTCTATCGCATGGGATTCGCCGCATCCCGTAACGAGGCGCGGCAAATCGTGCGCCACGGACATATATTGCTCAACGGAAAGAAGGCCAGCATTCCATCGATACAGGTGAACCTGAACGACACGGTGAGCGTCCGGGATAAAAGCCGCAAGCACCCGCAAATCCTGTCCGCGTTGGAAGCCGCCCGGCGCAAGGGAACCACCAAATGGGTCGAAGTGGACCTCAATGAATTCACCGGCAAGATGATGTCCGACCCCAAGCGCGACGATCTGACACTTCCGATTCAGGAGCAGTTGATCGTGGAACTTTACTCTCGCTAACGCCCCGCGGAGATAGCAATGTACGTTAGAAATTGGGAAGCGCTGCAGCTTCCAAAACGAATCGATGTCGATTCGGATACTTACTCGCCCGGCTACGGGAGGTTCACCATCGAGCCTTTGGAAAAAGGTTTTGGGGTAACCATCGGAAACGCGCTGCGTCGCGTGTTGCTCTCCTCGCTGCAGGGGTGCGCCGTGATCGCCGTAAAAATCGAAGGCATTTCCCATGAGTTCGAGGGAATCAGCGGGATACGCGAGGACGTGCTCCAAATCCTGCTGAATCTCAAATCGATCCAATTCCATCAATTGATCGAAGGGATACACGAGCTGGAGTTGGTGGGTGAGGGACCCGTCGAGTTGCGCGCGGGGGACATCGTCACCGGGGGCAAGGTGGAAGTGATCAATCCAGAATTGGTGATCGCGACGCTGGACCAGGGCGCCACCTTGGAGCTGCGCATGTACGTCAACCTGAACCGGGGCTACGTGACGGCGGAGGAAAATCAAAACGCCGATCTGCCGGTCGACGTGATCTATCTCGATTCGGTTCACACGCCGATAAAACGGATCAACTACGAGGTGCAAAACGCCCGGGTGGGTCAGAAGACCGACTACGATAAGCTGATCTTCGAAATTTGGACCAATGGGTCGGTGGAACCGCGGGACTCCCTTTCCTATGGTGCCAAGATCATCAAGGAGTTCATGAGCACTTTCGTCGATTTCGATGAAGAGCAGATCGCCAAGGAACCGGTCTCCCTGCACGATGGCGAGGCTCCCAACGAACACCTTCACCGCCCGGTCAGCGAATTGGAGCTTTCCGTCCGATCCATCAATTGTCTCCAAAGCGCCAAGATCGAAACCATCGGGGAACTCGTGCAAAAAACCGAGCAGGAAATGCTGAAAACCAAAAACTTCGGACGTAAATCCCTGAACGAAATCAAGCACATCCTCAACAACATGGGGCTGAGCCTGGGCATGAAGCTGGACCACTTCGATCCGAAACAGAAGCCCGTATCCCCCGCCGCCACCGGCGAATTCGTATAGGAGCGTAGCGGCAAATGCGACATCTCAAAGCCGGCAAAGCCCTGGGTGTTACGCCCTCGCACCGCAGGGCCATGCTCCGCAACTTGGTGACGTCCGTGCTGGAGCATGGGCGCATCACGACCACGCTGACGCGGGCCAAGGAGCTGCGGAAACCCCTGGACCACATGATTGGCCTGGGCAAGCGGGGCGATCTCCATGCCCGGCGGCAAGCCCTTGCATTTGTCAAATCCAAGGCCGCGATGGCCAATCTGTTCGGCGAATTCGCCGAGCGTTATAGCGACCGGGATGGCGGCTACACGCGAATTTTCACAACCCGCCGCCGCAAAGGAGATGGAGCCCTATTGGCCATCGTGCAGCTCGTCGGTCACGAAAATGATCCCTTCGCCGACGACAAGCCCAAGCGCAGGGACAAGTCGAAATCAGGAAAGAAGGACAAATCGGTGTTGGAGGACGTGGCCAAAGAGGTGAGCGCCAAATCGGGGCCATCCGAAGAGGAAAATCCTAAGTAGTTCAGGTTCGGCGCACCCCACAAGCCGGCTCCCCTGGGCCCAACCGGATTCGAGCCCAACCCCCATAGAAATAGACACCGATAGACACCGATCGGTTAATCCAGATTGCGTCCGTGCGCGGTTCGCGGTATGGAAATACGGCCCCTCAGACCTTGTAGCCCACAAACCAATAGTGGCCGGCCGAACGGCGACCGCAGATCCTTCCATCGGCGCTTGACGTGACCGATTACCGCACCCACGAATCCATCACATTCTGGCCCATCTTTCACTTCCGGATGGAGTTTGCGGCGGTGGTACGCGGCGCGCTGATGGCTGCCGCCGATGCGGGTCAGGCGCCGGAGGTGGTGGCCGTCGAGCTGCCGGGAACCTGGCGGGAGTCAATCCTGCAAGGGGTCAATCGGTTGCCCTATTTGTCATTGGTGCTCGCCGAGACGGGTGAAGGCCATCTCTACCTGCCCATCGAACCTACCGACGCCTGCGTCGAGGCCTTGCGCACAGCCCGCGAGTTGGGTCTCCAGACTGAATTGATCGACCTCGATGTGGACGCCTATCCCTTTCACCGCGATCCTGTGCCCGATAGCCATCCCATCTCGCGCTTGGGGTACGACGCCGTCATGGAAAAGGTGGTGCGGGAGACCCGCTTTACGCGCCATCAATTGGACGAAGAGCGGGAAACCATGATGGCTCATGCCCTCCAGCGGCTTAGCGCCGGCGGCCAGCGGGTGGACTGCGTGATCGGCGTGGCCCACCTCACCGGCGTCATGGAAAAGTTGAACACGCCACAACCCCGGCCATTGGCCCGCGCAAGATCACGTGATCTGCGTCTGTACAACTGGTCGGAGAAATCTTCCCGCGAATTCCTCACCGAGGCGCCCTTCCTGGCCGCCGCTTACGAGAGGGCCCGCAAGAGGGCTCGACCGGCAGAAGCATCTTCCACGACCGAAAAAATTGCCGGTGGATCGCCGCATTTCGCGGCGGCGTGGCGTCTGGACCGGGAGGCGGAGAGCGAAGCACTTCTGCGCGAAGCGGTCCAGGCTTACGCCGATGACTGGGGCGATCCTGTTTCGCCTCACAAGATTCGGCTGCTGGGCCACTTTGCTCAAAAATATGCCCGGGTGGAGGGCATGATCGTTCCCGACCTGTACCAACTCGTTGTCGCCGCCCGCGGCGTGGCGGACGACGACCTGGCCCAGATCGTTTGGGAGCGGGGCTCTGCCTACCCGTGGCAGGACGGCTCGGGCCTGCTGCCTACCATCGATCTGGACGAGACCTATGCCTGGATAGGCGCGCGGCGGCTCACCCTGCGCCACAAGATTCGGCGCCAACGGCCTCGCCTGACGGGCATATCGGACCGTAAACGGCTCAAGGAACGCTTCGCCGGTCAGTGGAAATCCAAGTGGTCTGGGAGGGTCATCTGCTCCCATGTTCCCGAGGACCTGGTCGTGGAGGATTTCGGGCGCTACTTGCAACACAAGGCCAAGGGAACACTTTCGGCCGAACACACCCGAGTGGAGCCCTTCATGGTTTCCCTCAAGGACGGTATCGACGTGCGCGAAACCCTGCGCAACTGGCACGAGGGACAGCTCTACGTGCGCGACCTGCGGCGCATCTCCGGCGACGTGGGCGCGGTGGTGGTGATCTTCGATGAGGACCGCCACACCCTCTCAGAACCCGGCGCGTGGGATTCGCCGGAGACCGATCAGTACCCCTGGCGGGTCACCTGGCTGGGAGAGCACGAACAGGAATCGGATATGGCGCTCTATGCCACGCCGGCCGGGGAAAACCTGGTGGGGCCGGGCATCTCGCGCTGCGAATACGGCGGCTTCATGATGTCCTATCCCCCGGGGCGCATGATGGACGTCTGGAGCGATCCCTTCTTCGATGCCGCCCGAACCAAAGCCGAAAGGCTCCTGCTGGCCGGGCTCGACTACTCCCAGCAACGCTTCGTGGTCTACGCCGCCGAAAAGCCCCCCCGCACCTGGTTCCATGCCATCGCCGCGCGCATGGAGCGCCAAGTGGTCTACATCCCCCTCGGTTCCCTCCGCCCGGCCACCCTGCGCAAGATTCGCTACTTCCACGTCCTGGAAGGCCACAGCGTCCGCGATTACGCCGAGGACTACATCCGGTAAGACTATGGGAAAATACGATCAAATAGAATTTACCCAAAAATTATGGCCGGGCGTAATATTTGCGATTTTCTTTACACTTCTGGTCGGGATTATGGCCTTGACCGCGTATTACGGATCAGATTGGTCAGAGAAGGGGTCGATTGGAGATTTTTTCGGTGGATTCTTAAATTCTGCAGCTTTAGGTATTCTTGCGCTTGGTTACTATACTCAGACGAGAGAACTTGCGGCACAAAGAAGAGATATTAGTCTTCAAATTGAAACGTTAGATAGGCAAGTAGAGGAACTGGAACTTACTCGTGAGGAAATCAAAGGTCAGACCGACGCCCAAAGAGAGCAGCTTAGACAATCAAAACTTCAAGAGGTTTTAGCCAACGTACGCCTTCTTGCCGATAGCATAGGTCAACCCGACTCGCATAAAACCGCAATTTCCGAAATCGCAAGAACTAATCTGATCTTGCTAAAAAAATATTCCCTGGAAGCTCTTTACAATCTAACGAAATCTAGAGACACATATCTTATCAATTTTGGTACGGAAACAATTGATAGAATAAAGGACAAGCTTCAGAATGCAGAATTAAGCAACTCCAACTTTGAAGATATGGAGCTTACAGGAGCTACGTTTGATTTGGCAGATTTGCGTAATTCTAGTTTTGCTAAATCAAAGTTCAATGACACACGGTTTTGTGCGGCAAAACTCGTAGGGTCCGATTTCTCTGGTGCAAAATTCATTCGTTGTGATTTTTCGAATGTTGTATCGGAGAAGATGCAGTTTCTCGGCGCTGAATTTAGTTCAGTGTCGTTTTTTCAGGCTAATCTTTCCGGTACAAATTTAGTTAGCACAAAATTTATATCAGTAGACTTTAAAGAAGCAAATTTGACGAATGCAAATTTATGCAATGCAAAATTTTGCAATATCAGAAACCTAGATAAAGCAATTTTACAAGGTGCAGATTTTGAGCGAGTTGAAATTGACCGGTTGTGGGAGCAGACAATATCGGAAGCGAACGTGAGAAACTTCGATATGATCGAATGGAGTGATTCAGTTGACACAAATGCTTAGTCTAAAAGCCCCCCCCCCGCACCTGGTTCCATTCCATCGCCGCGCGCCTGGACCGCCAAGTGGTCTACGTCCCCCTCGGTTCCCTCCGCCCCGCCACCCTGCACAATATCCGCTACTGCCACGTCCTGTAGCGCCACAGCGTCCGCGATTACGCCGAGGATTACATCAAATGAGGTGGCGCCGGGCCATGGGGC
>JACZRV010000051.1 GCA_022574555.1 SAR324 cluster bacterium | reverse complement strand
GAGGCGGTGGCTCTTCCACTACCGGGGGCGGTGGTGGAGGCGGTGGTGGTGGCTCTTCCACTACCGGGGGCGGTGGTGGAGGCGGTGGTGGTGGCTCTTCCACTACCGGGGGCGGTGGTGGTGGCGGTGGTGGTAGCTCTTCCACTACCGGTTCGGGCGGCGGTGCGGCCTCGTCCTCTACTTTTGTCTCCTCGGAGGCACCGCACCCGTAGATGAAGAGCGCCACCAAAGCAAACAGCCCAAGCCTAAACCAAGATTTTTTCATGAGGCTCCTATTGAGTCGGTGCGGGTTTATCAGCACAACGTACGGCGCATCCGTAAGGAGGCCAAACTCCCGAAATCCGGACAATCGCTAAAAACTATAATATTTCAGCCCGCGTTGGCGAGCAATTTTGTAAAAGACGGCGAACAGCCTTGCCCAATTCCATCAGCGTAATTCGATTGGATTTGGATCAACCGCGGAAACTGACGGCCCGCCCCCCGTGATACGTGATCGCACCAAAATTCGATGTGATGGAATGCGTTCTTAACGTTATATTCTGCGTGTACCACGAAATATTACGGAAATCCAGTGGCTTTTCAATGCCAAAGAACGAAGTTACATTGAGTGAAGATTATTGATGTCAGACAAATCGTTGTCAACGGGTATTTTCCGCACAAATACGTCTCGTAACCAATGAAATGGTATCTGATCGAAGACCCACCGGGGGATGGGGCCTACAATATGGCCGTGGACCATTATTTGATGGGACGCACCGGCGATCTCGGTGGGCCGATATTGCGGTTGTACGGATGGATCCAACCCACCCTTTCCATAGGCCGCAACCAACGTCTGGAATCGTCCGTAAATATTGACGCCTGCGGGGAAGCGGGTGTGCCTATCATTAGGCGCATGACGGGGGGGCAGGCGGTCCTGCACGGCACAGATCTTACCTATGCAGTCACGGCGCCGTTGCAGGGTGCCGTGTGGGGCACGTCCATCATGTCCACGTACAAGGTGCTGTCGCGGGTATTCCTGCGCCTCTTCGGCAATCTCGATTTTGCACCCACGGCCCAAGCCTTTAGCGGCCGGGACCGGCTGGCAAAGGCATCACCGGTCTGTTTTGCCACTCCCTCCGCGCAAGAAATTCTGATCGACGGAAAGAAGCTGGTGGGCAGTGCCCAACGACGCCGACACGATGCTTTTATTCAACACGGATCGATCCCTTTTTCACCGCAGGGCGGCATGCTGGCGAAGCTGCTGAAAGGGGCCCGCCGCGAGACGATCGATGGCGCGATGACCGATCTGGAGTCGATGGGAGTCTGGAAACGAATGAGTAAAGCGGAGTTTCAGGCGGAACTCATCGCCGCGTTCGAGGCCGAGTTTCAGGCCGAATGGGTGCCATTACCATGGGGAGACCACGACGAACAATCGGTGCGGGCGCTTCGCACCAACTATGCCCCGCTCCGTGGCGATCCACCGGTGGAGGAGGCGCGTGCGGCTACACGGAAGGTCACAAATCACCGCATACGCAAGTAATGGGACGGGCTGTCCCGCGATCGTTCAAAGCCCCTGCAAGCCAACGGTTTCAGCGGGGGAGGCTCCTGTTGGGGGACGGTTTCCCGATCCGCTGGTGCAACGCAGTTGAAACGTGATCAATAACGGGGCATGGACGGGTCCACGTCCAAGGCCCAACGGTCGATTCCTCCGGCTAGACTCCTCAAATTCTTGAAGCCGCGATCCTGCAGCTTTTTCAATGCCGTCATGGAGCGCTTGCCCTTGTAGCAGTAGAGATAGATCTCGTCGTCCGGATCGAGCTCGGAGATGTAGCTTTCAAACTTGCTGAGCGGGGTCAGCCGCGCCGGCTCGATGCGATTGATCTCCCACTCGTGCGGCTCCCGCACATCGAGCAACGTGAACGGCCGGTCCGCATCGAGGATCTGTTTCAATTCCGACCCTGTGACCTCGAACGATTTTTCCTCTTGGCCCGCCGCATTGCCGCCTGCCGGCAATGCCACGTTGCAGAACGCCTCGTAGTCAATTAATTCATGAATGGTGGGCGAATCGCCACACAATGCGCACTTGGAATAGGGGCGGATGCGCACTTCCTTGAAATGCATATTCAGAGAATTGAAGAGCAGCAAACGCCCAGTCAGGGTTTCGCCGATCCCCAGGATCAACTTGATGGTCTCCGTCGCCATGAGCGTTCCAACGGTGCCTGGGAGCACGCCCAGGACCCCGGCCTCCGCTCAACTCGGCACGAGACTTGCCGGCGGCGGACTTTGGTATAAACAACGGTAGCACGGTCCGCCCGCCACCGAGTCGAAAACGGAGATCTGACCCTCGAACCGGAAGATAGAACCATATACCAACGGCTTGCGGGCGAAAAAGGCGGCGTCGCAAACGAGATAGCGCGTAGCAAAATTGTCGGATCCATCGACGATGATGTCGTATTTGGAGAACAATTCAAGCGCGTTGGATGTATCGAGCCGCAGAGGATGGGTATGCACCTCGATCAGCGGGTTGATCCCTTTCAGGGTGTCCCGCATGGACTCCACTTTGGGCCGGCCCACGTCTTCAGTGCGGTGAGCGATCTGCCGTTGCAGGTTGGATGCATCCACGTCGTCGAAATCGACGATCCCCAGATGACCCACGCCCGCGGCGGCCAAATAAAGTCCCACGGGAGAACCCAAGCCGCCCGCTCCGATCAGCAAGACGCGGGCCTGCTTCAGCTTGACCTGCCCGCTGACACCCACTTCGGACAAGGTGAGGTGGCGCGCGTAGCGGCTGATCTCCTCGGGTGATAAATTGTTTTTGCCGTTATCTGTCATAAAGCCTCTGATGGCGCCCGAATGTCTGTGCGCCGATCCAAATACCACGTCATGGAAGACGAGACGGCCGGGCTACCGATTGTTTTGGATGCTCTCAGGGTAGCATGGAATCGCCGCAATTCAACCGCTATCAAACGTTTTTTTTTAAATATTACAGTCACATGGCACTGTGACAGCATCAATGGGAAGGACTCGCGCCGCCGCCGTGCATTCGCTAATGGTTCCATTTTCCAACACTGGCGATACTCATAGAATTTGAACAGACCCACATGGCACGCGAATTCGTCGTTGTCCCGCCGGTAGGAATCCCGCTATGAAATAGGAGCGAGTTTGAAACGTACATCATCTTGGCAGAGGGTGTTGACTTTCGCCGGCCTAGTTGGTAAATAACAATTATTCTCGTTTACGAAAATTCTTCCTTACACCCACATCATCGGAAAGGAGCATCAGCGATGCCTGAACTGAAAGGAACCAAAACTCACCAGAATCTGAAAGACGCATTCGCCGGGGAATCTCAGGCGAATCGGCGCTACATGTACTTTGCGAAGAACGCGGACGTGGAAGGTTATCCCGATATCGCCGGTCTGTTCCGCGATACCGCAGAAGGTGAAACGGGCCACGCCCATGGTCACCTGGACTATCTGCGCGTCGTTGGCGACCCTGTGACGGACAAGCCGATCGGCATGACCGACAAGAATCTGGAATCGGCGGTGGTGGGAGAAACGTTCGAATACACCGATATGTATCCCGGAATGGCCAAATCGGCGCGGGAAGAGGGGTTCAACGAGATCGCCGACTGGTTCGAAACCCTGGCCAAGGCCGAGAAATCTCACGCCGGCCGGTTCCAGCAAGCCCTGGATACGATGTAGCCGGCTTGCGTCCAGCCGCCCGCCGCATCGGGGGGCCACAGAGCCCCCCGGCCGGTTTTATTGCAAGGTGAATCCCTGATGGATCGAATTCACGCGACGCCCACCGAGGGCATGTCGTACAGCCCTGGAGAACCGCAATATTTCAATCGCGGAATGCTCGATGGCGAGTTGGAGCGCGTGTTCGACATCTGCCACGGTTGCAGGTTGTGCTTCAATCTCTGCCCGAGTTTCCCGGCACTGTTCAAATTTGTCGATGGGCATGAAGGAGACGTGCGCCGGTTGACCCAGCCGGAAACAGACCGCGTCATCGATACCTGTTACCAGTGCAAGTTGTGCTATATCAAATGCCCATATACCCCGGACGACGGTCACCCGTTTCAACTCGATTTTCCCCGGCTCATGCAACGGGCGAAGGCGGTGCGGGTTCGTAAAACCGGATTGGCCCTGCGCGAGCGGCTTTTGGGAATGCCCGATTTTCTGGGAAAGCTGGCGAGCCTAGCCCCCCGGCTGGCCAATTGGGCCAATCGATGGGCACCCAACCGGCTACTTCTGGAAAAATTTCTGGGCATTCATCGACGGAAGATATTACCCGATTTCCACGGTGAAACATTCCAGGCATGGTTCGAAAAAAACCGTGCCCGTTACGGCCTGAATGGAGACAACGGCAAGGTGTTTTTCTTTCCCACCTGCTTCGTGAACTACAACAACCCGGAGGTGGGTAAGGCGGCGATCGAGGTATTCTCCCGAAACGATTTGACCGTGCACTGCGACTACCGGCAGTGCTGCGGCATGCCGGCCCTCGACGGCGGCGATGTGGAGCAAGCTTCGAAATTGGCGCGGCGCAATGTCCAACAGATGCTGCCTTATGTCCGCAAAGGTTACCGGGTGCTCGCCGTCAATCCCACCTGTTCGATGATGATGCGCAAGGAATACCCGAAGCTATTGGATTCCGACGAGGCCCAGGAGTTGGCCGACGCGGTGATGGATCCCAACGAGTACCTTGATCAGTTGCGGCGGGACGGGCGGCTGGACACGAATTTCCGCTCGACGCCGGGAAAAATTGCTTACCACGTCCCGTGTCACCTGCGCGCCCAGAATATCGGCTACCGCTCGCGCGATATGATGCGAGCCATCGGCGGCGAAACGAAGATCGAAATCGTTACCGAATGTTGCGGCCACGACGGCACATGGGCCATGAAAACGGAGTATTTCGAGCTTTCTTTACAGTCCGGACAAAAGGCATTCGCCGCCATGACAGCCGATGATGAGGCCCTCATGGTGACCGATTGTCCCCTGGCGGCGATACAATTCGAACAGGCGACCGGCAAGGCGCCGTTGCACCCCTTACAGGTACTGGCGCGTGCATACGAACCCGACGGCTTTCCAACTCAAGTCGTCAAAGACGGCGATGGCTGAAGGCCCCGAGAGACTGGGTATGGCGAGAAATTTAGTCAAGGAATCGGATTTGCTGGATATCGCCCAGTATGAGCGGGCTCGCCCGGAAATCCGCGCCAAGGTCATGGCGCTCAAAGACCGGCGCCGAGTGCGCGCCGGCCCGAATTTCATGTTTCTGTTCGAGAACCACACGACCATTCTGTATCAGATTCAGGAAATGATGCGCGTGGAACGCATCGTGGACCCCGTCGCGATTCGGCACGAAATCGAAACGTACAACGAACTCGTTCCACCGGAAGGGGGGCTCTCGGCGACGCTGTTCCTGGAATACGAAAGCCGGGAATTGCGCGAGGACGTGCTTCCCAAGCTGGTAGGGATTGAAAATTACATCTGGCTCGAGCTTCGCGGCTTCGACCGCATCAAAGCCGAATTCGACACCCGTCAGATCGGCGAGGGCCGCGTCAGTTCCGTGCAGTACCTTAGATTCGCCCTCAGCGAAGCGCAGCGAGGGCAATGGCAGGACCTAGGCGGATCCGCAGGGCTGAAGATCGTTGTGGACCATCCCCATTATAGCCATGAGGAAACGCTGACTCCCGATACCGCTGCGGCTCTCGCAGAGGATTTATCGTAAACGGAGACCGCGGCCGCCGCGGCCAATGTTTCCTCGCCTCTACCGGCCTGCCGGCCTCCCGTCCATCGGCCATGGAGCTCTCCGCTGAAATCAAAGCCCGCGCGCACGCCCTGGGATTCCAACGTGTGGGCATCATTCCCGTCGGGCCCAGCCGCACCCAAGAATTCTACCGGGAATGGCTGAATCGCGGGTACGCCGGCGAAATGGCCTATCTCCACCGCCATGCTCCGCTGAAGGCGGATCCTACGCGATGGCAGCCGTCGGCGCGATCGATGATCTGTCTGGCCGCCAATTACAATCCTCCCGCTCCCATCACCGGTGCGGATTCCTCCCGGGGGCGATCGCCTCTGCGGGGCCGGGTGAGCCGGTATGCCTGGGGGAGGGACTATCACGAGGTACTCTCCGACAAAGTCGACGAGCTGGCAAAGTTCATCGAGCAGCGCGCCGGCTGCCCGGTGAATCGCCGTCACGCCGTGGATTCGGCGCCTGTGATGGAGCGCGAATGGGCTGCTCGAGCAGGACTGGGCTGGGTGGGCAAAAATGCGATGCTCATCGACCGCCGACTGGGATCCTGGCTGTTCCTCGCCGAACTGCTGGTCGATCTGGCATTGAAACCCTTGGACGCCGCGGACGACGATGGGCAACCCCGAGCGGCCCCGCCGGCGGAAACGGACCAGTCGCCACTGGTGCTGTGGGAAAGCTGCGGCAGCTGCACCGCATGTATCGACGCCTGCCCCACGGGCGCCATCATCGCCGAAAAAACGGTGGATGCGCGCCGCTGCATTTCCTATCTGACCATCGAATTGAAGGGTCCCATCCCGCAACAATGGCGGGCCGGCATAGGCGACTGGGTCTTCGGCTGCGATGTTTGCCAGGATGTTTGCCCGTGGAACCGGCAGGCACCGGCCACCGCCGAGTCCGCTTTTGAGGGAGATCGGGAAACCGCGGCCCCCGACTTGATCGAGTTGCTGGCCTTGGACGAATCCGAATTCCAGGCACGGTATCGACATTCCCCTATCCGGCGGGCGAAGCGCAAGGGGCTTGCGCGAAACGCTGCCATTGCCCTGGGTAATGCCGTCCGGGAGGGTGCCGCGACGCTGGAGGCATCAGGCGGCGGGAGGCCCCGCTGGCTAGCCGGCGCGATCCGTGCGCTGATAGCGGCGATGCACGATCGCGAGCCGGTTGTGCGCGGAGCGGCAGCCTGGGCTCTGGGCCCCTTTGGCCGCGATGAGGCGCGACAAGCATTGCGGGCAGCACTGGATCGCGAAACGGACGACGCGGCCGCGATGGAAATACGGTGCGCCTTGGATGGGACTGATTGAGACCGGCCCTGGACGGATCGCCGATCCTGGCCGGATTGAATCCTACGAGAAAACCTCCCCGTCGCTTAAGCCGCTGCGAAGTCGGCGTTGGCAAGGTGTTCGTACGCGTTGCGAAAGATGCGGAGACCGTCTCCATCGTCACCGGTATCATCCATGCGCGTCCAGCGGGGGTGATTGGTTCGCCGATGATACGCTTCCGGATGGGGCATGAGGCCCATCACCGTCCCGGTGGCGTTGCAAAGGGAAGCCGCGCCGTGAGGCGAACCGTTGGGATTGTGCGGATAAGCTTCGGTGGGTGTGCCGTCTTCCAGGGCGTACCGCAAGGGCACCAGCCCCCGTTCCATCAACCCGGCGACCAGGCCATCGTCTTCCCCGATCAGCCTGCCCTCACCGTGCCGCACGGGCAACTCGATCCCTTCGATCCCGCGCGTGAACACGCAAGACGATGCGCTATCGGGAGCCAGCCTCACCCATCGATCCTCGAAGCGGCCATTGGCGTTGGGAGCGAGGGTCGCCTGCTGCCGCCCCTGGCCCTCTGCCAAGCCGGGCAGCAGTCCGAGCTTGACCAATAGCTGGAAACCGTTGCAGATGCCCAGCACCAGCCTGCCCGATCGGATGAACCCAACGAGCTGATCCAGAAAGGTGCCCCCGCCGGGAACGCTCAAATACCGAAACCGATTGGCGCAGGCCCGGGCACTGCCCAGGTCGTCCCCGTCCAGAAATCCGCCGGCGAGCACGAGAAAGTGGTACGCGTCCAGGGTGAGCCGCCCTTGCGGGTCGGCCCGGTAGATCTCCGTGATATGGCGCACCTCCACCTCGGCCCCGCCCGCCAACCGGCAAGCCAGCGCGGTTTCCCGCTCGCAATTGGTGCCAAACCCGGAAAGGATCAGGGTTTTCACTTTTCGCGATTCTCAAGGTCAGACAAAATATTCGTCACTTGCTCCCTGAAAGCCGGAAGTCTATTTTCCGCTATCTCCCAAACCGTATCCAGATTTACATCCATATATCTATGGATCAGTCTGTCCCGCAATCCGGCAACTGTTCGCCAAGACACATCCGGATGCCGGCTTTTCAAATCTTGAGATACATGCTTGATTGCCTCTCCAATAATCTCAAATTGCCGGATGACGGCGTCCTGCGTTTTCCTATCGGTGAAAAATATATCCCTTCCACCAGAAGTATATTCCTCTATTGATTCTATGGCGTCACGAATATGTTGAAAATACGGAAGGTCGAGTTTCATAGAGGGGTTGCATCTCTGTAGATATATTCACGGAAGTAGGGGCTGACCCCCCCATCGGTGAGCACATCCACTTTGCAGCCGAGAAGGTCTTCCAGGGCGTGCTCGAAGCCGATCAGGTCAAACAGCGAGCGGCCCGGTTCCAATTCGATCAGCAGATCCAGGTCGCTCATATCGGTGCCCTCTCCCCGAGCGACGGAGCCGAAGACCCGGATGTTGCGGGCGCCGTGCTCCGCGGCCAGGCGCAGAATGTCCGTCTTCCATTTGGAGCGAACTTGGTCGAGGCCTGTCATGGTGATCCGTCAATTACGGTGCTGATTGGTAGCGGTGGCCACCCTGTAATCGAGTCAACGATCCCTTGTATCAAATTTATCACATCTCCCGCAAAGTCTCCTGCCAGGCAGCCTTGAGATCGGCCAGGGAAACCTCCAGCCAGGTTTCGCCCGAGTCCCCCGTGATGCGAAGTCGGGCGCTCTCGCTCACATGGCCCAGGCAATGGCAGGGCAGCCCATCCAGGTGAGCTTCGAAATCGTCGATATGTTGCGAAGCGACAGTCACCACCAGACGGCTTGGTGTCTCTGAAAAGAGCAGTTCGTCGCTGCTCAGTCCTTCCTCGCGGGCCAGTTCCCCGAGACGGAGGTCCATGCCGAATCCACCGGCGAAGGCGGATTCGGCCAGGGCGACGGCCAGACCGCCGTCGGAGCAGTCGTGGGCCGAGCGCACCCAGCCATTGCGGATTGCCCCTGCCAGGGCGCGATACCAGTGCCGGGCTTGATGGGCCAGCACACGCGGCACATCGCCTGCGGAAACCCCCAGATGGGCGTGGTATTCCGACCCGCCCATTTCACGGCGGGTATCGCCGATCAGATACACCCCGTCGCCCGGCGCCTTCACGTCCATGGTCACGCAGCGGCGCACGTCCTCCACGATCCCCACCGCCGAGAATAGCAGGGTGGGGAGGATGGATAGGCGCCGGCCCTCCCAGACGTAGTCGTTCTTCATGCTGTCCTTACCCGAAATCAGGGGTACGCCATAGGCTTCGCAGACCTCGGCCAGGGCCTGGGCTGCGCGTACGAGCTGCGCCGCCTTGAATTCCGCGTCCGGATTGGTGGGCGACGGCAACGGATCGCACCAGCAGAAGTTGTCCAGTCCCGCGATTTGCTCCGGATCGGCTCCAACGGCCACAAGGCTGCGCACCGCCTCGTCCACGGCGCACCCGGCCATGGCGTGGGTATCGAAGTCGCTGTAGCGGGGACAGATGCCGTGGGCCACCGCCAGCCCGCGATTGCTTTCCAGCACGGGCCTGATCACCGCCGCGTCACTGGGCCCGTCGTCGGCGACCCCGACCAAGGGTTTGACGACCGACGCGCCCTGCACTTCGTGGTCATACCGGCGCACCACGGATTCCTTGCTGCATATATTGAGGCGTCCCAGTAGCGCGATCAGCACGGCCCCCGCATCCTCCGTCGCCGGCGAATTCGGCTCATGCGGAATCGGCGGCTGCCAGCGGGCCTTGATGCGCATGGTGGGCACGCCGTGGTGCAGGAAATCCATGTCCAGGAGCAGCACCACGCGCCCGTCGTGCCAGGCCCGCAGATAACCCGAATCGGTAAACTGACCCAGATCGGTGGCCTCTACGTCCATGGCCCGGGCCAATTCCAACAATTCCGGGATGTGATCGGGAGACACGGCGAGGGTCATCCGCTCCTGGGATTCGGAGATGAAAATTTCCCAGGGCTGCAGGCCGGGATATTTCAGCGGCGCGCGATCCAGATGGATTTCGGCGCCACCGCAAAAGGTGGCCATTTCCCCCACCGAGGACGAGAGACCCCCAGCCCCGTTGTCCGTGATCGCCGTATAAAGCGCCCGGTCACGGGCCACGATGAGAAAATCGAACATCTTTTTTTGGGTGATCGGATCGCCGATTTGCACCGCGCTGACCGGGGATCGCTCGTCCAGTTCACGCGAGGAGAAGGTCGCGCCGTGGATGCCGTCCTTGCCGACGCGCCCCCCCACCATCACCACGCGATGGCCGGGCGAAACCCATTTCTCATGGCTGGGCCTACCGCCGAGACTTGCCGGCATTATTCCCCCCGTCCCGCAGAAGACGAGGGGCTGGCCCAGAAAGCGCTCGTGGAAGGTCAGCGAGCCGTTGATGGTGGGGATTCCGCTTTTATTGCCGCCGTGCTCCACACCGAGGCGTACACCCTCGTAGATGCGCCGGGGGTGAAGCAACCGGGGCGGAAGGGGCGCCTCGTGGAACGGGGAGGCAAAGCAGAAAACGTCGGTGTTGAACAACAGCTCGGCACCGCGGCCGGTGCCGAACGGATCGCGATTGACGCCCACGATGCCCGTCAATGCACCCCCATAAGGATCCAGCGCGCTGGGGGAATTGTGGGTCTCCACCTTGAAGACGAAGCTCCAGTCGTCGTCGAACTTCACCACGCCGGCGTTGTCCACGAACACCGATAAGCACCAGTCCCGCTCGCCATGGGCCTCGCGCACGCGATCGGTGGTGCCCCGGATATAGGTATCGAAAAGGGAGCGGATGATCTCGGTGCGACCCTGCTCATCGGTGTACTCGATCTCGGCGTTGAAGATCTTGTGCTTGCAGTGCTCGGACCAGGTCTGGGCCAACACCTCCAGTTCGACGTCGGTGGGATCGGGCCCCAATCCCGCCGCGGAGCGGGCACGGCGCACGGCGTCGCGGGCGTAATAGCTTTGGATGGCGGCCATCTCCTCATCGTTCAACGCCAGCAGGCGGGATTCAGAAATCGCCTCCATGGCCGCCCGGTCCCCAAGGGTAACTGTTTCCACCCGAACCGGCGCGGTCAGTTCCATTCTCGGCAAACGGAACAGTTTGTCCCGGCAGCCGGCGACCTCGCCTTTGGCCATGATCAGGGTGCTTTGGATCAGCTCGTTGGCCAACCACTCCCGCGCCAACCGTGCCACGTCTTCCGGCTCGAGATCGCCTGTAAGAAAGTAACCCGTGGCCGAGTGCACCTGATGGCCCTCTGCCCATCCGCTCCCCAGGCGGTATTGCAGGGATTCCTTGGCCGTGCGGCCCAGATTATCGGTCACGCCGGGCAGGAAACCCACCTCCACGTACCAGTCGAAGCCGATCCGTTCCAGCGCCCCGCCGTCGGCATAGACCTCGTGGAGAATCGGATCGGCGAAGAGTTCCCCTCCCAGATCATGGAGCGTCTCCGCCTCCAGCTTCCCGTCATGGCCGCTCCGCCCGCGCCCGGCGGCGATCGCCTCACTGTCGAAGGCGTACACGTCACAGGTTCGCACGGCGGCGAGTTTCAGCCCGGAGAACATTTGGGCGTGATGCCGCACCCATTCGCCGCGAGGATCGGTATGTCGCGGGGCGGTGACGATCTCGATACGGTGGATCATGAATGGGGAGCGCGAGTCATGGCTCAATGGCCGAATTTCATGGAATGCCGGCCTGTGCCTCGAACGTCAACGGACAGGCATCCTCCGACCTATTGAAACCCGATTCGGAAATACCGCCGGGGAACTATGGCAGAAAATTTTGCCTGCCCGCAAACGCCTGGTGCAGCGTCACGTCGTCGGTGAACTCCAGGGTCGCCCCCACGGGCAGGCCTCGCGCCAGGAGGGTAATCCGTTGTACCCGGCTGGCCAGCACCTTGCTCAGATGCAACGCCGTGGCTTCGCCCTGCATGGAAGGATTTGTGGCGATGATCACTTCCCGCACCGGTTTCTCGTCCAGCCGAGCGATCAGTTCATTGATTTTCAGGTTGTCGGGCCCGATGCCGTCGAGGGGGGAAATGGTGCCCATGAGCACATGGTAGCGGCCGCGAAACACGGCGCTGCGTTCGATCACGTAGATATTGTCCGGCTGTTCGACGATGCACAGCAGGCTGTCGTCCCGGCGCGGATCGTTGCAGATGTCACAAAGCTCTGCTTCCGCATAGCCGTAACATAGGCTGCAAAAACGAATCTTCGTTTTTACAGCAAGCACCGCATCGGCCAGATTGCGGGCCTTGTCACCGTCGTCGCGCAGAATGCTGAATGCCAGCCTTTGCGCGGTTTTTTGTCCAATCCCCGGCAGACGGGAAAGCTCATCGACCAGCTTCTGTAGGGATTGGGGGATGTTCATGCGGTGAGTCCGGGGATTTTCAGTCCACCGGCAAGCCGGGACATCTCCTCTTGCATCGCTTGCTGGCTCTGCTTGATGCCCTCATTGACCGCGGAAAGCACCAGATCATGCAGCGTGGTGATATCGCCGGGGTCTACGATCTCAGGATCGATCGTGATGGAAAGCGCTTGTCCCTTGCCATTGAACGTCATTTTGACCATCCCTCCCCCCACCGATACCTCGAAATGGCGCTTGGCCATCTCATCCTGCTTGGACTTCAAAGTCTCGCCCATCTGCTGGGCCTGACGGATGATGTCGCCGAAATTGCCTTTGAACATTTATCCTCTGCTCCGGCTGGACGGGGGTATTTGGATGGATTCGATAGCGGATTGACGAAACATGCGGCGAATGACTTTTACCGCCTGGTCCTGCTCCGCTTCGGCACGCAGGGCATTCTGCCGGGAATCCTCCACTGCCTGGTCTCTTTCGATCACCGATCGGCCCCGCTCCTTCCCATCACTATCATCGCTGATTTTAAGGGAAAAGGCATCCCCGAAGAGTTCCGCCAGTACTTCCTCCAGCCATTCGCGCGTATTGCGGATCGTTTCAGCGGCGAGATCGTCGGGAGGTTCAATCTCGATGTGGTGCGCATTCAACGCCACCACCCGTACGCGGCGCAGGTCGCTGGCCAGCCTACGCTTGCCGGCATCGGCCGCCCGGCGAATCAAATTTTCCCAACGCGGATCTTCCACCGGGTGGGTTTCGCCGGCTTCTGCGTTTTCAGGCGTCGCACTTGTGGATGCAGCGGACGCTTCTTCAGAACGCGCAATCGGTTCATCCGTAACCGGCTCTTGGCTGGTTTCCGAGGGCGCCGCCGGCTCTCCGCGAGTCGTCTCGCCGGGATTGCCGTGCGCGGGCGCGCGGCCCGAAGGCCCGCCTGAGGCACCCGATGGCCCCGGGGTCGTGGGTGCCGCCCCTCGATTGCCCCTCCCAGCCAGGAGACCACGCACCTGGCCGATCAGTTCCGGAACGCCGACCAGGGTGCTCACGCCGCAGGCGTTAATCAGTGCCATCTCGAAGCAAACCCGGGGGAACTGGCTCAGTTTGAGTTGATTTTCCAACTCCAGAAAGAGGCTGAAGAGCTGCTGCGTTTCGTCCAGACCCGTTGCGGCGCTCCGTTCTGCATAGAACCGAACCGTATCGGGGGGGTGATCCTGAAAGTATGATTTCGCGCCACCGAGGGCGATGAAAAGGGACAGATCCTTGATTTCGCGCAGAATCGATTCCAGCAGCACGTGGAGGTCGTGACCCCGCTCGACGATAAGGGCAAATGTGTCGAGCGCGCCATCGAGATTTTTTTCCAAAATGGCATCAAGGAGGGTGAGCACTTCCCTGTCGTCCATCAATCCCAGGATCTGGCGCACTTGATCGTCCGGCACCTCGGGTCCGGCGTAGGAGACCACCTGGTCCAATGAGGTCAAGGCGTCACGCATGCCTCCGGCAGCGTTGCGGGCGATGGCCTCCAGAGCATCGGGAGAGATGGTGATTCCTTCCTGATCGGTGACCTTGATCAAATACTCCGTCATCACCGCGACCGGGATGCGCGGAAAATCGAAGCGCTGGCAGCGGGACAGGATCGTCTCGGGGATCTTGTGGGGGCTGGTGGTGGCCAGGATGAACTTCACGTGCGGTGGCGGCTCCTCCAACGTTTTCAATAGTGCGTTGAAGGATTCCGTCGTCAGCATGTGCGCTTCGTCAATGATGTAGGTTTTGTAGCGGCATTTGACCGGCGCGTATTTGATGTTCTCTCGCAGTTCCCGAATGTTGTCGATTCCCCGATTGGAAGCCGCGTCGATCTCGTAGACATCCGGTGAGGCGTTGTTGGTGATCTCCACGCAATTGTGGCACGCGTTGCACGGCTCGGCGTCTTGGGGATCAGTGCAGTTGAGGAGCTTGGTCAGGATGCGCGCCGTGCTGGTCTTGCCCACTCCGCGAGATCCGGCGAAGAGGAAAGCGTGCGCCACACGGTCGGTGCGGATCGCATTGCGCAGGATGCGCGCCACCGTTTCCTGACCGATCAGGTCGGAAAAGCGTGAAGGCCGAAGCTTGCGGGCCAGGACGACATATTCCATGGGCAGCGATTGATGGCACCGGGAGCGAGGCCCTCAGCGGCGCATCCCATCATCCATTGGGAAAGCCGGGTTCCCGCGGCACATCTTTGGCATCGTGGTGCTGCTTCCTTTCGGACCTGACACGATTGGAAACCTCGGATTGCGCGGTTACCCGGCCGAAACGGCACTCATCTGAGTGCGGAGTATTTCGCGTATTCTTCTCCACCGGTTCCCCCGGCCCTGGGCGGAACGGGAAAATCTTTACTATTCACGCCCGAGATTGGCACTCATTCATGCGCATCGTCAAGGAACCCTTGGATAAATGCCAGATGTTCCAAATAGCGGCAAATAAATTCAGGATCTTACGCGGAAGCGGACCCTGGGGCAATTTCGCCAGGTCGTGAAGTGGCCCGGTATCCCTACGATTTACCGCCCGCCCGGCCTGCCTCCGGGCTCACCACATCGCAGCCGCCTGAAGCGGTAAATCCATAGTGGTTCGGTACACGGCTTCGTCATTTTTGCGGGGACCTGGCAGCAATCCCGTTGCTAACGCCAATCGGAAATACTCGTCATAAATTATTATTCATATTGACAAACCTGGATCGATCAGTCATAATTAGTTTATAATCATTAAAAAATTCTAAGCCGCCGATATAGGAAATGTAATGGATCAGTGCCCCAATCATTCGGTCGAGTCGTATCATTCGAATATTGCGCCTGCCCGCGTTTCCGGCCCGTCGATATCATTGAATGATGCTCCAAACTCCGTGTACAGGGCGGGAAATCCTCCTTGTAACCACTGTACTACACGGAATATAATCGGTATTCGTGTTAATTATCAATTACTTATGAATTGGCACGAAATTTGCTCATATAGTTCCTGAAACGGTCAGCGGGAGTGGAATGGATCGGCTCACTATCTTGCCCACCTGTTCAATCCAGTTTCAGCAATTTCGTTCGATAAAGCATATTCGTTCAAAAACAGGACATGCGAAGTATCTCTTTCCATGGAGGTATGACCATGAATTTCCTCAATAAAACTCTGATTAGCATAACGCTTTCGTTGATGTTTACTAGCTCCGTGCCAGTTGCGGCACCGTTGCAGGAAGCAGAACTAATGGCTTCTTATCGCACCGCCTATCGCGTTTCGCGTATTGTATATCCTGATACCAAATGCTTTACGGCGTCTAACCAGTTTGTACTGGGTATGGCACACCGGAAAAAGTTCGAAATCGCCGACAAGTATATGGTCGCATTCATGGAGAGGTTCAAAGAGGACTGCCGAGTTCACATCGTTGGCCACTACCCCACCGGTGCGCAGCATTGGCTGGCAGAGATCGCGGTGTTGGAACGGGGGGGACGCTGATGCAGCCCTGCCGCCTGGATTTGCCGATGGCTGCGGCAATGCAAAACTTATCGGCGTGAATCTGCGCTCATCCGCGCTACGGATCATACAGAAACCCTCGCCACCGCATTCCACAGCCGCCCGCACCCGTCGCCCCAGGGCACGCTCGATCGCGCATTTATTGGTTTCCGCGGCTTCCTCGCCACCAAAACTGGCAAGCACTTTACATTATCAAAAGATTCCGATAGGAGACAGTTTCTTTGGTTCGCTCCCGATCGAGCAGTTAATTCGGGGCTGACTGAAAGTGGTCTGGTCTGGGACTCGATGCCGGCTTGGCTGGACGAGCTATCAATTGGCCGGTCGATCCCACTGCACATTCCGAGGTTTCATATCTCAAGGAGACAAAATGTATCGCGCAAAATTAAACCGGAAGGCCATCACTCTTTTGACCGTCGCTGTCCTGTGGGCTGTTGTAGGCGGCATTGGAGTAGGGATGTACACGGGATGGGGATCGCCAACCACGGCGACCGCGGCGAATCCCTGTAATCCCTGTAATCCCTGCAATCCCTGTAATCCGTGTGGTGCTGGAATGGGGGCGGAAGCAGTGGCAATGACAGTCGTACTTGAATATCCGTCGCAGATGGCGGGTGTCGCCAAGGTGCAGCTTGTGAGGCTGGTCATGCAGCCCGGAGCTGCGTTGGAAGACCTCAAAATTGAGTGGGAGGGATATTGCCACGGAACGAAGGGAGCGTTCACCGTTGTCAACCACACACAAGGAACAACGGCCGTCTACGCCGCGGGTGGACGCTGGAATGATGTGCTGGGAGACGTCGTGTCCCTATACAATCACGGCACTGTCCCTGCAGAACAATGGATATACATGTTGATTAAGAAGTAGTTATGGCCGGCATATCGTCAGATATGGACGTGATGCCGGAGCACGACGGTAATCCGGACGACTAACCCGCCGCGGGCGGCGGCATCGGCTTTGCGATTTTGGCAAAGCGCCGAATCTCGCGGCGGGCGACGACCATGTTGTGCACTTCGTCCGGACCGTCCGCGATGCGCAGGATTCGGGCATAGCTCCAGAATCCGAACAGGGGCCGGTCGTTGGTGATGCCCAGGGCGCCGTGCACCTGCATGGCCCGATCGCATACCCGTTGGAACATGTTGGCGGCGACCGTCTTGACCATGGAAATCTCCTGGCGCGCCTCTTTTTTGCCGTACTTGTCCATCTTCCACGCCGTGTGGAGCACCAGCCAGCGGGCTTGATCGATCTCCATGCGCGACTCGGCGATCCAGTTCTGGATCACCCCCTTGTCTGCCAGCACGGAACCGTGGGCGAAACGGGTCGTTGCGCGTTCGCACATGAGGTCCAAGGCGCGCTCCGCGCCGCCGATGGCCCGCATGCAATGGTGAATGCGCCCGGGTCCCAGCCGGGCCTGAGCGATGGGAAATCCGTCGCCCTCCTCCCCCAGCAGGTTGGAGGCCGGCACGCGCACGTTCTCGTACAGCACCTCGCAATGGCCATGGCCGCCGTCGTCGTTGAAGACCGGCACGGGCCGCACCACCTTGAACCCTGGGGTATCCATGGGCACCAGGATCTGGCTCGCGCGCCGATGCTTGGATGCGTCGGGATCGGTGACCACCATGGCAATGACGATCTTGCAGTTGGGATGAGTGGCATTGGAGGTGAACCACTTGTGCCCGTCGATGACATAATCGTTCCCGTCGCGAACCGCCCGGGTCTTGAGCAGGGTGGGGTCCGAACCGGCCGTGTCGGGCTCGGTCATGGAAAAGCAGGATCTGATTTTGCCCTCCAACAGGGGTTTGAGCCATTGATCCTTCTGCTCCGGAGTTCCGTATTCGGCCAGAATCTCCATGTTGCCCGTGTCGGGCGCTGAGCAATTGAACGCCTCGGAGCCGATTAAGCTGCGGCCCATGATCTCAGCCAAGGGCGCATATTCCAGATTGTTCAAACCCGCGCCGTAATCGGGATGGGGCAGGAAGAGATTCCACAATCCAGCCGCCTTGGCCTTGGCCTTCATTTCTTCCATGATCGGCGGGTGGAAGTGCTTGTCTCCCGATGCTTCGCGTTGCGCATCGTATACCGACTCCGCGGCGTAGACGTGGGTCTCCATGAAATCGTTGACCTGCTTCATCAGGGCTTTGACCTTGTCGCTGTGCTCGAAATCCATGGAAATCCTCGGATAGTTGAATGAACGGCAGGCGCACCGCCTGCCGGCACCGGACGGCGACGGATATTCAGGGGGCGCGATTTCGGGCGCCGATGGGCGGCCCGGCCCGTGCTCCGTGGTTCCGCATCCATGTCACAGGGCAGCAGAGCGGTCAAGCCGATCACCGGTGCCCAGCGGGGCAAGGGCGATTCCATTGCACGAGGTTAAAATTAATTCAGGAGTTTTTCCCCGCGCTTTCATCGGTACGCGAGTAGAACCGATGCGCCTGAAATCTGGGCTAGGGGCGCCTCTCGAAGACAGCGGCTCAAGTTTTCGCCAGTGTCGCCGATATTTGAGGTGGACTCATGCACTCACCCTACCCGGAGCAAGGCGACCATGACCGAGAAAATCGATACCGTCTACACCCTGATCCCGCCCGCGCAACAGAGTGGGGGCACCACACCCCAGGATGCCGGCACGTCACAGCGGTCATTCTCCGATCTCCTGGCCGAGGCCGATGCGGTACAGGATGCCGTCCGGCTGAATCGTGCCGCCGCGCCCGCGGCGCGACCCTTTCCCCAGATCGTGCAGCCGGCCCCATCGGCACCATTGTGGTGGGGGCCAGCAGTCGTACCCTGGCTGGGCGGCTTCTTCCGTCACGGCAAGGTTTCTTCCAGTTCAAGAAAATAAAGCGAAGGCTGAAAACCGGCGCCACCAAAAAAAAATCCCCTCCCCGCCGGGCCCATAAGAACCAAGGCGAGAAAAGGACAGGATGATTGGTATCCTCGGTTGGCGACCTCCGCCGCCCGTGGTAATCTGGTCAGGGAGTGGTAATCTGGGCAGGGGTGCGGATCGGGCGTCAGCGGCCCGAAATCACCATAACGATGAGGTGCCATGACCGGGGCTTTGGCCGGGCTGCAGGCTGCCCAAGGGGCGATTACGGATCAGGCGGGGGTCGCGCTGCGTTACGGCGACTTGGCCGACGAGGTTGCCGCGGTGGAATCCTCGGCGGGCTTGTTCGATCCGGGTCCCTGCGGGGTGATCATCATACGTGGGCCGCAGGCGGGGCCGTTCTTGAACGGGCTCGTCACCACCGATGTCGACGCTTTGGCCCTCGGTAAACACCAGCACACCCTCATCTGCGCCAACAAAGGGAAAATCCTCCACCATTGCCGCCTTGTCCGCACCAAGGAGGAGGAATACCTGCTGATCACCGAACCGGGCGAATTGGAGGCCGTGGGAGCCTACCTCGATTTCTACCACATCCGGGAAGAACTCCAGATGGGACAAAGCGGTCTGGTGCGGCTCGACCTCCTGGGCCCGGCCGTACCCGGCGTGCTGCGGAGCCACGATATAGCTGAGGTATCGGTCGACGGGCGCTTCGCAGAAGGCGCCTTGGTCACCCTATCAGACCCCCTGGGCCATCTGCCCCGCACCCTGGTATTGATCCCTGAATCCAACGCACCGGCCTTCGTTGATGCGTTGATTTTCGGTGAGCCGGCGGTACGCCTGATGGGACTGGAAAGCTGCGAGGAGCTGCGGATTCGGGCCGGTCTTCCTCGTTTCGGCACCGATTACGGCCAGGATCATTTACCGGCGGAGGCCGCCGTGCTTTCCCACGTCTCTTTCACGAAGGGCTGCTATGTGGGGCAGGAAATCCACGCCCGCATGCACCACCGGGGCCATCCCAATCGCAAACTGGTGGTCGTGGAATGGCCGGAAACCCACACCCCGGCCCTGAATCCGGGATCGGCTCTGTTTCACGATGGCACCGAGGTCGGCCGTATCACCAGCCAAAACCAAGTGCCAGTTGATGGCAAGCGGCGAGCCATTGCCATGGTTCGCTACACCGCCGTGAAGCAGGGTGCTTTGCTCGCCGCCGCCATCGACGAAGCCCCCGCCATCTCCATGACCCCCTTGCGCACCGATCTGGGGGGAGCGAGGGGGTGAAAGGCGATCGGCCGTGGACACTGCAAGTAAACGGACAGGCCATCGCGCGAGTCTCATATTGGCCGGCGCCACAATTTAATTTATATCTCCGCCTGTTCCTGACCGTATTGTTTCCCCTTCTGGCCGGCTGCACGGCCATCGGCCCCGGAAAAGAAGGGCTGCCGCGGGTCTACGCCTATGCGGTGCAACCGGGAATCACCTTCGATCTGGCCCAGGGCCGGCCCTTGGAGGAGGCCAACCTGGGTGCCCGGCTGGCCGGGTCGCGGCTCATATTTCTCGGTGAAGCGCACGACGAGCCGCGCAGCCACCGGTTTCAAGTGCTGGCCCTGCGATCCCTCATCGCGGCGGGCAAGAAGGTGACGGTGGCCCTGGAAATGTTTTCCCCTGCCGCCGACGAGGCGCTGCGGGCATGGAGCGAAGGGCGGCTGAGCGAATTGGAATTTCTCGAAGCGTCCGGCTGGTATGACACTTGGGGATTCCCGTGGGTCTATTACCGGGATCTGTTCGCACTGTTCCGCGAGCATCACCTCACCCTCCACGGAATCAACGTCACCAAGGAACAGCGCCGTGCGGCGCGCCGGGGCGAACTGGCACCGGAGCTGGAAGCCGAGTTTTCGGCATTGGATCTGACCCTCCAGCCGCACCGGCAGTATCTGTTCGACATTCTCAGCGATCTCGGCCACGGAAACGGTATGACGCGGAACTCTCCGCAGTTCCGCTCCTATCACCGGGTGCAGGTGCTGTGGGACATGGTGATGGGCACCAGGGCCGCGAATCTCGCGGCGCGGGCCGGGCCGGATGAAACCGTGGTGGTGCTGATCGGATCGGGTCACCTGGGCTACAAGATCGGGGCCAACCTGCGGGCCGCGCGAGCTCACCCCGGGCTGACTCAACTCACGTTCGTGGATCAATTGGTGGATTTAGCCGATGCGGATGGCCAAGGGCATGTGCGGATTCCCGTCGGTCTTGCCGACCTGGCCCGCGTGTACATCAGCGATCCGCAAAAACCGGCCCTGCCCAGCCTGGGGGGCCTCAAACTGGAAGAAGATCCAGACGGCGTGCGCGTGGCGGGGCTGCAACTCTTCGACCATTCGCCATTGGCGGTCTTTCGGGAAGGGGACGTGATCGTGGCCCTCAATGGTGCGCGCCCGGGGGGTGCAGTGGCCCTTCGCCTGGCTTACGAGGCGTTGCCGCCCGAGGGGATGGCCGAGGTAATGGTTCGGCGCGAAGGCGCTCCCGTCCGGCTCACGATCCCCCTCGATGGACGGGACGGTTGATTCGACCCGCTCGCGCCATCTGCGCCAGATTTCCCTCGCCGCATAAACAAGATAATTGTTCGCGCCCCTCAAGTTCTCCCGGATGCCTCCGATAACAATATCAGTAGTACTCCTCTTTCGGGCAGCGGGTAACAAGGAAGCTTTGTTTGCCAAGGATGGCATCCCACTGCCTGTCTCCCTTCAAAAAAATTCGTTCCATTTCGGCAGCATGCCCCGGCGCGCCGCCCTTCGGATCTGGCCTTCCTGCCGCCTATTCCCACCACAGTGAAAACAGGGTAGGAAAACAGGGTAGATAAACAGGTTCGCTTCGCTCCGGTCGGCAAGGCGGCAACAACGGAAATTACACGAAAGGTTTAGATGGAATCCAACAACCTTCCCCTGGATGGAATTTGCGTTGTCGATCTCTCCCGCGTGCTGGCGGGCCCCTATTGCACCCTGCTGCTTTCGATGCTGGGTGCGAATGTCATCAAGATCGAGGGCCACACGGGAGACGAGAGCCGCGCCTGGCCCCCGCTGATAGGCGGTCTGGGCGCCACCTTTTACGGCCTCAACCTGAATAAGCGCAGCGTGGTCGTGGACCTCAAGAGCGAAGACGGTCCCCAGATCATTCGCGATCTCGCGCGTTCGGCGGACGTGCTGGTGGAAAATTTCAAGACCGGCACCATGGGCCGCTTCGGGCTGGATTACGAGACCCTCCACGCGATCAACCCGCGCCTGGTTTACAGTTCCATCACCGCATTCGGAGACCGCGGCCCCCGCGCCGAAAAACCGGGCTACGAGGCGCTGATGCAGGCCTACAGCGGCGTGATGAGCATTACCGGGGAGCCGGAGGGCGAACCTGTTCGCTGCGGGGTCTCCTTCCACGACATGGCCACCGGGATCGCCTCGGCATTCGCCATCGTCACCGCCCTGTTTCGCCGGGAACGTACCGGTATGGGCGGCAAGCTCAATAACTCGCTGTTGCAGACCGCGCTCGGGTTGATGAGCATTCAGGTGACCAACTATTATCAGGGCGGCGAGGTGCCTACCAAGCTGGGCTCGGCCCATCCGATGGTCGTTCCCTACCAGGTTTTCCACACTCAGGACCGGCCGATGATGATCGCCTCGGCAAACCAGAATCTCTGGGAACGGCTGTGCCGCGCCCTGGGTCTCGACGCACTCCTGGACGATCCCCGTTTCAAGGACAATCCAGCCCGGGTGGCCAACCGGGAGGCATGCCTGGCCTACGTAAGCGAGGCAATACGCCCCCACGGTTTCGCCGAGTTGGAATCCAAGCTGAACGAGTTCGGCGTGCCTTGCGCTCCGGTGAACAGCCTGCCCGAGATGCTGGGCGAGGAGCAGGTCGCCGCGCTGGGCTCCATTATCGAGGTGGAAGACGCCGAACTGGGTACGCTGAAGCTTTCCGGTCTGCCCTTTTATCTCGATGGCCGAGTGATCGATTCCGCACGCCCAGCGCCGCGGCTGGGTGCTCATACCCGCGAAGTGCTGGGCGAATTGGGCTACGACGATGACCGGATCGCTTCCCTCATGGAGCAGCAGGTCGTTGCCGGGGCCTAGCATCATCACACCGGCGATTCCTCATTTCCCAAGGTTACCGTGAACCTACACGACGGGGGCATCAGCGAGGATGCGCCCTTTCCCGGAGAGCAGATCCCGCCTCCTCCGGAGCAGCCGGATTTACCCCGCAACCCACCCTGGCGCATCTGGGAGGGATTGCTCCTGCTGGGGCTTTTTTTATTGGCGCAGCTGATCGCGTCGGGCATCGCGGCGTGGCTGGTATATCAGTTCGCCCCCGGGGATTTGGGTAACGGCGAACTGGAGCTCGAGCGGGTGCTTTTCACCCTCCCGCCCGCGCTGGCCGTTTCCTACCTTGCCGGTTGGCTGGCGGTGTACTGGCTGGTGGTGAAACGTCACCGCCGCCCGTTCCGTCACGCTCTTGGCCTGGGTGCCTATTCCCCCGCCCGTCTCCTGTTCCCATTCTGCGGCGGGATGGCATTGCAAATTGCCACGGTCATTCTGGTGGCGCTGTATCCCCCGGCCGACGATCATCAATTCGCGTTCGATATCTTTCTACACAGCGGAGCGGCACCGTTGATATTATTCTTCGTCATTGCGGTGGTTCTGGCTCCGCTGATGGAGGAGGTCATGTTCCGCGGCGTGCTATTGCCGGCGTTGCGGCTGCGCTTCGGGTTTCCCGTTGCCGCCCTGGCGGTGACGACCCTGTTCACGGCCATGCACGCCTTTCAAACCGGAGCGTATTGGCCGGCGCTGCTGGGGATCGGCGTTTGCGGATGGCTACTGGCCTGGATGCGCGAGCGCACCGGGCGGCTCTGGCACTCCGTCGCGTTTCACGTGGGATTCAATTTCATGGCGTTCCTTCCCGTCATATTCTTGGACCTGCTCGCATAGGGATTTCCCTACCGCCCGATCGCAAAACGGGCTGAGCCCCCGGCCACGCATCGAGGCGCGGCCAGGCAACCGGTCACTCCCGTATCAAATCCAGCATGATCTCGTCTTCGATTTTCTCCATCCACTGGTCCGCGCTGGGGAACCCGCCTTTTCCGGCACGCTTGAACCAGCGGTAAGCCTTCACGTTGTCCACGGGAACGCCCCAGCCTTCCCAGTACATAAATCCCAGTGCGGCCTCGGCGTGGTGGTGGCCCGCCTTTGCGGCCCGGGTCAGCCAGACCAGCGCTTCCTTGTAATCACCGGTGCCTTTGGCCAACTTAAATGCCGCCATGCCGATTTCGAATTGGGCTATCGATTCGCCCTGTTCTGCGCGGCAGCGCGTAAATTCATCTCCGGGGGGACACGGCTTTTGCTCGGCCCGGACGGGGCTCGCGAAGAGCAGGGTTACGGCTAAAGCGATGATGGCGTGCTTCATATCTTGGTTCGGAAAGTGGTGTCTGGTTGGAAGCGGTCTCAAAAACACCAGAGCCCGATTCCCTGAGGAACCCCACTACTGGTAAGTGGTGGGGTGTCTCGAAGGGTCGGGCGCTTGAATATATTACAATTTTTGAGACCGCTTCGAGTTCACACCCACCGAGCACGAGTTCTTGATTTCCCCGACCATCTGGGCGATCGGGGTCTTCCTGTTCACACTACTCGCTAGAATCGCCATCCCCATCGAGCAGGATGGCCTGCAAATGAAAGCCGGAAAAAGTGCATAGCATGTGGGAATGATCGGCGTTGTTATGTCGGCTACGATGTTTGATAATCTGTAGCCCTGGTTTTCCCTCCTACCCTTGCCTTTCTGTCAATTAGTGAAAAGTCGTGCCAAAGTTTGGAATATAGCCTCGTGTTGCCTATTTGTCTTGATTTCGTCGTTTTTTTGGTATTTGTTTATTTCCCGTAATTTGATATATCTGACTTCGGTGGAATCAACCATGTACAGCGGAGATCACTATGAACCTACAGGAAATTATTAACGCTTCAATTCCCGCCCGATTGTTCCCAATCGTTGGAGATTCATCTCTAGAACGTCGTGCAGTCTCAATCTTTCTTTCTGTTCTAGCACGAGTGTATCCATTCAGGAGGGAGTTGCTCGGCTCTATCGCCCGAAGGGTAGGAGTTAGGTCTAGGGTCGATGTTTACGAAGAAGTAAGATTCCCAAGTGATGAACAGAACGACCGTCCAGACGGGTTGATTAGAATTCAGACAGGTAACAATACCTGGACAGCACTATTGGAAGCAAAGGTCGACACAACAGAATTAGATAGAGGACAAATAGAATCATATCTTCGCATAGACCGTGAATATCGCATTGATGCGTTGATTACAATCTCAAATCAATTTGTGCCAATGCCGACTCATTCACCAGTCAATGTTAGTGGGATGTTGACTAAATCAGTAGATATGTTTCATTGGTCGTGGTCGTTTATATTGACACACGCGACAATGTTGCAGAATTCGGAGGATTTCGAATCTGAAGATCAAAAATATTTACTTGATGAACTTATTCGGTACTTCGGTGACGACAGAAGAAGTCTCAGATTTTTCGAAATGATGCATCAAAATTGGAAATCATTCGTCACCAATGTTCAAAGCAATGCAGTCATCAAAAAAAGTGACCCACACCTCGAAGAGACCGTGTCTGACTGGCACGAGGAGATCAGGGATATTAGCCTGAAGCTGAGCAGAAAAGCGCAGATACCCATATCCGTCCGGATGTCGGCCAAACATCGTGCAGACCCGAGGCGTCATTTAGCTGATGATGTGGCAATCCTTGCGAAGAATTATGAGTTGTCCGCTAACCTAAATATTCCAAACGCTGCAAGCAATCTGGATATATCTGCGAATTTAAAAAATGCAACGGTAACGTGCTCAATGTCCACGAATGCTCCCGAGAATTCTCGTGCTGTCACGCGGATCAAGAAATTGCTTGAGTGTATAATAGAAGCCGATGATAAGGACGTATTCGTCGAGGTTTACTGGCCAAAGGGATCTAAGGCGACCCAAGAATCCCTCGCGATAGCGCGCAAGGACCCAGAAGCCCTTGTTGCAAACAACAAGTCTTTGTTGCCTATTGGTTTTAGGGTTAAGTTAGTTAAACATCTCGGCGGACGATTCTCGAGTCGTAAGAAGTTTATACAGGAACTGGAAGCTGCTGTAGTAGGATATTACGAGAATATTGGCGAAAACCTTATT
>JACZRV010000050.1 GCA_022574555.1 SAR324 cluster bacterium | reverse complement strand
ATGAGGAGGTTGTAGAGGTCGGATTTATTCCCCGATGGCACAGCTATTGTAAAATCATGCTGCTTTACCACAAGATTTGTATCTTTCCATAGCCTATATGCATGATCGGCGAAACCTTCATCTAACTCATACCCGGATGCTGACAAAATTCGATCAGACGGAACTGTATGGAGAAGTGCAGAATAAAACGAGCCCGTGCCTATGGCAGGGTCAAGAAAACGAATAGAGCAATCGTCTATTAGTTGAGCAACGCTATACGCTAGAATTTCCCGTGCGAGTCGGATAGGCGTGGCAAATTGACCAAGACGATTTCTTTCGGTTTGGGACTTTTCTGCATCAAGGCTTTCTTGAATCTTTTGTCTTTTGTTTTCCAGTTCTTGAATATCCATTTTCTCAAAGACCAAATTTGGTAAAATCGCCGATCCTATGTTCCCATACCCAATCGATTCCTTCAGCTGCCTCGTATCCGAGGTATCCACTGTCAAAATATCCGCATAGGAAAAGATTGAATTGTATTTTATCTCCATAAGTGTGTCGTAATTGCGACATTTTAATTGCTTCCTCTTTTCGTCGCTTATTGACATTTGTATAATCACCTGCGGATTTTGCCTCGAAGAAAATGGGCAATTCTTCTTCGCTCGCAGTCTTAGGCATAACAACTGCGTCTATTGGGATATTCACTTGTTTGGCGTCATTAAGCGTTACTGGGACATTCATACGAAAACTAAACGTGCCGGGCTTCATCTCGTTAAATTTCGCGCCATGGCCTGTAGGTAGGTGGTGATAGTTCCGTCTCTCCAGCCATGACTTGATAGTGGCAAGCTGTCTCTTTTCTTGTGCATTTCGAATAATCGGATTTGCAACGGCACCACAGAGACGATCCGCTACGATTGTTGCAGCTCGATAAATTTCTTCGTCAGAAGCCGGGTCAGATCGGCTGAGCCAAACGAAAATATCGGGATCAGCCATCTGCTCTATTATCGCGCATACCTTCCTGAGTTCGGAATTAAGTTTACTTTCGGTTATTCTTGTTGGCAGTTTCTTTTCCTTGTCGATTTTCTTGACCACATTTGGCGATACGCCAGCAAGCCCAATTAGACGGTCAACCGCAAGGGGTGGGCATGTAGACATTCGTAGTGTCGGAAGAATTTCTGGATAGGTTTTGATGACCGAAGGGTCAATCTTGGAAAGGTTATTTGTACGTTTTAGAGTCTCTGTTACATCTATCGTTGTCTGAACCCTGGTTTCGCGAAATGCTTTTGGAGCAAATTTTATGAACCAATCGTTGTACATATCGACTGAGCGCGCTATATCGTGTTTCCATTTTTGTGGTTTATCGAGGTTTACCGGCATGACACTTCCTACAACATATATTTTTATAAGATTATCGCTCTGGGCAAAAAGGAGTGAATAAATCGGAATTTCACTTGATCGTTAAAATTAATAGGTGCCCTTGGCATCCGGCTAATGAGGTATCACGGACGATCGGGTTAAAAATAATCGTTTGGCGCATTGAGCACGTGATCGTAGCCTGGTCTGCGCACGTGTTGACCGCGCAATGCGAGAAGAGGGACTCGAACCCCCACCCCTTTCGGGACTGGAACCTAAATCCAGCGCGTCTGCCAATTCCGCCATTCTCGCGTAATGGTGCGATGTTCCGTCGCCGGACAGGTTATCACACTCCCGAATCTCGTTCAGGGTTCGCTTCTGGACGTAAAGGCGTCCCGGGATTTTCGCCGGATTACCGACTGAAATCGCGCCTGGGAGCGGTGCGTCGGAATATCGCGGCCCCGGCCGCTCCTCATGATGATCCGCTCTTTAACCCGTCTCATCGGCTCAGCTGGGATCCAGGCCAGCGTCCGTGATCAGAGATGGGCGAGCGTCGGGGCTCAGAGAAGCACCAACGGCGGGGCTCAGGATATAGCCGGCGGGCCATCAGCGGTCCATTACCCGGCAATTACTCTGAGACGGGGAGGCGGTCGGATTACTGTGAATTTGCGCTTGAGTATCTTGTGAGCTGGATCACTTGCTTTTTGGTTGATTTTGCCTTATGGACGGGTCTGAATACCTGACGAATCGGGTTTCTTCGAGTGCACAGGTGTCCCGCAGTGGGCCGAGGGCTGGTTCGCGTGACGGGCAAATCGCTCTGCGCGGAAATACGAAGGCCGGAGGCAGCGCCATGGAGGCGGCCCGCGCGGGGTTGAGAGTTCACCATAAGGTGAAGGGGATATACAGATGACAGCAAAGCTATTCTGGTTGACCGCATTCGTCCTGTTGTACTGGGCCTACTGCATTTATTGGGGCGTCCGTGGGGCCATGATGGCCAAGACCGCCGCGGACTATTTCATTTCCGGCCGCCGGCTGCCGTTGTGGGTGTTCGTCCTGGCGGCGACCGCCACATCGTTTTCCGGCTGGACGTTCATGGGGCATCCGGGGCTGGTCTTCCGGGACGGCTTCCAGTATGCCTACGCATCATTTTATACCATCACCATTCCCTTTACCGGCGTCCTGTTCCTCAAGCGCCAGTGGATGCTGGGCAAGCGATACGGCTACGTGACGCCGGGGGAGATGCTTTCCGATTATTTCCAGGGAAACGGCATTCGCATCCTCACCGTGATCGTGGCCCTGTTTTTCTCCATCCCTTACTTGGGCCTGCAATTGCGCGCCTCGGGTTTCCTTTTCAACGTTTTGACCGATGGCGCTCTGGGAATCAACGTGGGCATGTGGCTGCTCTCCCTGGTGGTATTCATCTATGTGGCTTCCGGCGGCCTGCGTGCCGTGGCCTATGTGGATACGGTTCAGTGCATCCTGCTTGCATTGGGGATCACGATCATCGGGATTATCGGGTTTGTCTACATCGGCGGATGGGGTGCGCTGAACGAGGGGATCGCTGCCATGGCGGCCAACGACACCAAGCTGACGGAGGAGGGGTACAGTCACTACATCGCCATCCCCGGCGTGATCCAATTCGTCTCGTCGGGGCCATCGGCGGTGGGCGGCGCCTGGACGGGGATCATGATTCTGACCTATATGTTTGCGCTGATGGGAATTCAATCGGCGCCGGCTTTTACCATGTGGTCATTCGCCAACCAAAGTCCCAAACCCTTCGCCCCCCAGCAGGTTTTCGCCTCGGCGCTCGGAATCGGGTTCATCCTGTTCACCTTCACGGCGTTTCAGGGTGTGGCCGGCCACTTGTTGGGCGGCGATAAAATCCTGTTGGACGCCGGCGTGGCCGTCAACGCCTTCGGCACCACGCCGGATGAATTTCTGGAGACCGGACTTATCGTGCAGACCAAGCTGGTGCCATTGATGATCAACTTGATTGGTGACGTTGCGCCGTGGCTGGTGGGCCTGCTGGCGGTATGCGCGCTGGCGGCGATGCAGTCCACGGGCGCCGCGTATATGTCCACAGCGGGCAGCATTCTAACCCGCGATCTGTACAAGTATTATCTCAATCCCAGCGCCAGCCACGCCACCCAGGTACTCTTTGGACGGATCGGTGTCGGCATCATCGTCTCGTCCGCGCTGGCGGTGGCGACCTTCACCACGGACGCGCTGGTGCTGCTGGGTGGGCTGGCAGTGGCCTACGGCTTCCAGATGTGGCCTGCTTTGATAGCCATTTGCTGGTGGCCATGGCTCACACGGCAGGGGGTTTCGTGGGGGCTTTTCGTGGGCATCATCGCGGTCACGCTGACCGAATCCATCGGCGCGGTGTACATGCCCTGGGGCCGCTGGCCGTGGACCATCCATTCCGCCGGATGGGGAATGCTGTTCAACATGGGACTGGCCATCCTCATTTCCTACTTCACCCAGGAAAAGAAGGCCCGGGAGCACCGCATGTCCTTTCACAAGTTCCTGCAGGAGCACGCGGGCCTTTCACCGGGAAAACGGGGCCTGGTACCGGTGGCGTGGATCGTTACCTTGATATGGTTCTTCTTCGGCATCGGTCCCGGCGCGGTGATCGGCAATACCGTTTTCGGTAGCCCGACGGACGCCACAACCTGGATCTTCGGCATGCCGTCCATCTGGGCGTGGCAGATCCTGTGGTGGGTGCTGGGTGTAGGCATGATGTGGTTCCTGGCCTATAAGATGGAGCTTTCCATCGTGCCGCATAAGGAGGTGCAACCGTTGGTCGAGGACATCGGAGACCGGGAGATCGCCAAGGCTTGACCTCCCTGGCCGCGTTCATTCCGCTCCCTTCGCTATTGGGGGGGAGCGGACCCGGTTCCAGTTCGCCGCTGGCCCGGCCGATGTTTCCCGGATGCGGCACGGTAATCAGCCGGGCCTTAACGATGGCGATCCGTTGGAATCACCGCTTGGGCAAATCTTGTGGTTTTGGGGCACTTCGCTTTTTCTGGCGGTGTTGCTTTTCTTTCCAACCAGCAAGTTGATCGGAGGCATCGCGGTACGCCGATTGGAGAAGCGCCTGGGCCGCGCCAGCGACGACTCGGAACGGCACCGGGTGCTGCGCAGGGCGAGGCTGATCGGCGGTGTTGTGGCCATCACTTTCGCCTTCCTGTTCAACAGGGCGCTGCTGTCATAGGGATCGGTCCTGCTTTCATAGAGATAGGTGCGGACCGCATCGTTAACGCATGACGACGACCAGCCAACGATTGGGATTGGCCGTTGCCCCCTCGCCGCCTCCCTTTGAGGAAAATCCCGTCGAGGAAATCTCATATACCGGCCATGGTATCGATCCTGAAATGGGCAGCCATTGCTACCGCCTTATTCGTCGTTGCCGCCACCGTGTACGAATACATCTACGAGGGCGGCAGCGATGCCGAGCTCAAATACCGTCTAGGCAATCTGCGGCTCGAGGACCAACTCTACGATGAGGCGCTGGAGGAATTCGATGCTCTGCTGCGCATCGATCCAAACCATGCGGAGGGCCATCTGGGACGCGCTCTGGCACTGATGGACCTCGGCGATGCGGAAGGCGCTTTGCAGGCGTTTGCAGCGGCCTTGCAGATACGTCCCGCATTCGGAGCGGCTTTTGCCAACCGGGGCATTCTCATGGACCGGCTGGGCCGGCACGAGAACGCCTTGCAGAACTACCACCGCGCGTTGACGTTGGATTCGGAGCTTGGGGAGGGGCCGGATTGGTTGACCCGATTCTTCCGCAATCAATACGACCGCCCACCCACCATTGCCGATCGCGCGCGGTACCTGGAACGCGAACTGAAAAAACCGTTGCTGGAGCGGGTGCTCAAGGTACCTGAAGCCGACGCGTCACAGCGGGCCTACAAGTACGAGGGTGAGTAGGGATTCTATGCGATTTGCAGCCCGGCTAAACGATACCGAGGAGATCGTGGCCCAAAACCCACAGGCAGTAGAGTAATGCGATCGAGCCGAACAAGAGATGCACCCACTCCTGCTCGCCATTTTTGTCGCGGAAGGTGAGCCCGTGCCATGCGATAAAGCCCGTGACCCCCACGAAGATCAGGTCTACCAGGTTGGTGTCGGATAACAATTCAGGCATCGGCTATGATTGCGATTGAGCAAATTATCGGGTGGCACCAGGGTGCGATCATCGGCTCGGCACGGCCGGCGGCAGGTGAATCAGGCACAGTTGACCCTATCGCCAAGGAGACCAGATGTTCAAGCTCCTCCACAATCCCGATGAAGCCGATGCGGATCTGGCAAACGTAATCTCCGAAGCCTCCAACCGGCTCGACGTGGGAGAGTTCCAGCTTTTTCAATTGAGTTACGAAAGTTGGTACGGCAGGCACCCAGCGCCGGAAGTCATCGAACCGTTCTTCTTCACCTATCTGTATCACGACAAAATGCCCGCCTGGGCCCGCCATTACGCGCGGAAGATCATCGAACTAGACGATAGGGGTGGGTTGGTGGGCAACGATCCGTCCTATCATCGATTCGATAAAGGGCACCAGCCACCGGCGAAGTGGATCGGCTGGGTGGTGATGGTGACTACTTTGGGCGTGGTCGCCCTGTTCCTGCTTCTAATGTCCATTGTCGGCCGAGACTTCGTCGGCGGCCGCTGCATGTTCCCCCCTTGTCCGTGACCGAACGGTGTGAATTTGAAGCTGCACCCGACTGATTTTATTGCGTAAAGCCGATTCCCCCCCTACCGGCGCGGCCGCATGACGTTGGGGATATCTATGGCCTGGGGCTCGCCGCGGAGTTGGGCCGCAACTTCGGAGGGTAGGGGAAACCAACGCAGACGGGCGAACCGGGCGGGCAAGGGCGGGTCGCTGCATAGGTCGTCCTGGCCTGTGGGGCATGATTGGGCGATTTGGTCCGCCTGTGTAAGGTATTCCGCAAGGCTCGTATCCGGAACGCCGGCGGGGCGGAGCGGCCAATCGGCGCCTGCGGCATGGAGGCGCAGGTCGTCGAGCCGCGCCACGGGTTCCTGTGGCGAGCGCCGATGACGCCAGTGCCCGGTTACGGGGTCGAAACGGTAGTCGGGCACGAGCCGCCAACCGTTGTCGGCCACCCAGTGTACCGCGCGCACCAGATAGTCGGATACCGCTTCGCTGAAGAAGTAATTGAAGCCCAGCCGCACCCAACCCGGCTTCACACCGTCGCAGCCGTGTACGATCGCCTCCTCGAACTGCCCGGATGTGGCCACGTCGATGCCCAGCAAGCGATGACCGTAAGGCCCGGCACATGAGCAACCACTGCGGGACTGAATGCCGAACAAATCATTGAGCAACACCACCACGAATTCGTGATGCAGGAAGCCCTCGCCGTGACGAACGAGGAAGGCGATAATGGAAAGGCGCTCCGCCTTGAGATTGCCCAGGATTTCCAGGTTGGGGTTGCCGCTCCATGACTTCAGGGCGCGGCGGGTGAAATCGTGCTCGCGCTGCATGATGGCCGGGCTGCCGATGGTTTCCTTGAGCTTAAACGCCAGCCCCGCCCGGATGGCGCCCAGGATGTCCGGCGTGCCCCCTTCCTCCCGCAGCAGCGGATCGCGCAGATAATGATGCCGCACCGGGTTGACATAGGCCACGGTACCGCCGCCGGGGGTCGACGGCACGCGGTTTTGCAGCAGATGCCGCTTGACCACCAGCACACCTGGCGAACCCGGACCGCCCACCAGTTTGTGGGGCGAAATGAACACGGCATCCTTGGGCGCACCTCCACGCCCGTTGCCGTTCATGCGGATGGGAAGGTAGGGTGCCGCCGCTGCGTAATCCCAAAACGAAAGGGCGCCATGCTCGTGAAGCAGCGCAGTCACTGATTCGCTATCGCTGATAATGCCCGTCACGTTGGACGCGGCCGAAAAGCTGCCGATCTTCAGTTTGCGGCCGGCATACGCCTGCAATTGGTTTTCCAGGTGGCCCATGCCGATTTGGCCATCGGCATCTTCATCGATCTCAACCACGTCGGCGATACTCTCGCGCCAAGGTAATTCATTGGAATGGTGCTCGTAGGGACCCACGAACACGATCGGACGGTCTTCGGCAGGGATATGAGCGGTTAGTCCATATCGGCGCTCCAGCTCGGCCGGAATGCGGATGTTGAGGATGTCGACCAGCCTGTTGACCGCTCCGGTGGCTCCTGAACCGCAAAATATCACCACGTCGTCCTGCCCCGCACCGACGGCTCGGGCGATGATTTCCCGAGCCTCCTCGCGGAAACGAGTGGTCTGCAGGCCCGTGCCCGAAGATTCGGTGTGGGTGTTGGCATAGTAAGGCATCACCGCGCCCCGGATGAAGTCCTCGATAAAATCCAACGCCCGCCCCGATGCCGTGTAGTCGGCGTAGACCAGCCTGCGGGGTCCATACGGGCCCTCGATAACCCGGTCGTCACCGATCACGGCGTTGCGCACCATGTCGATCAGGCCGGCACAATCCTCGCGTTTATATTCCGAAATCGATTCGATGGCTGGGCTCCTGTTGCGGGATGTTTTCTATAGTGTCCCTCTATCACAGAATCATGTGACAGTAAAGCGGTGATTTACCAGGAGAATTTTATTGCGATTATCCAATTAATCCTGTCTAATGAAAAGTTAATGTACCCGATCCGGCTTGGTTTCTGTTGCCATGATTTACTGATCGGTGACAGTCGTCCCCCGCTCCCCTGGGTTGTGAGGGACATTTCGCGAGCCTTGTGGTCTTCTCCCGCCCAAGCGGCAGCCGCCCCCAACAGACAGGTTCATCGCCCTTGTTTTCACCCCTGACGGGTGAATGAGGAGTTACGTATTGTTGCATTCTGAGAAATCCAAACCAAAATCCTTTCCCAATCCCGAATCCTTTCAGTCGTTTCAGCTTGCCGCCCCCCTGATGCGGGGTCTCGCAGCCAGCGGGTTTTCCCGCCCCACCGAGATCCAATCCCGAGCCATCCCCTTGGCGATGGACGGACGGGATCTGATGGCCTCAGCCCAAACCGGCACGGGCAAGACGGCGGCCTTCGTGCTACCGGCCTTGCAGCGGCTGCTTACCGCGCCGCCCAAGGCAGGCCGCGGGCCGCGCGTGTTGGTACTCACCCCTACCCGCGAATTGGCCGGGCAGGTAGAACAGGTGATCCGGCAGCTGGGACGCTTCACCGGCCTGCGCAGTGGCGTCATCGTGGGTGGACTCTCCTACGCGCCGCAGGAGCGCCTGCTGCGGAATAAGCTGGATCTGCTGGTGGCCACGCCCGGCCGCCTGATCGACCATATGGCCCAGGGGCTGGCCGATTTTTCCCGGCTGGAAATGCTCGTGCTGGACGAGGCGGACCGCATGCTGGACATGGGCTTTGTCAAGCCCGTGACGCGCATCGCGGAGAAGCTGCCCACCGGCCGGCAGACGCTGCTGTTTTCCGCCACCCTGGAGGGGGACGTGGAGAAGATCGCCGGCCGACTGCTGACCGATCCCGCACGAATCAGCTTGGCAACCGCCAAGGTTCGCCTTGAGGCCATTACCCAACGCCTGCACCTCACCGAATCGCCGGAGCACAAGAACGCCTTGCTGCTGAAATTGCTGGACGACCCCACCATGACCCAGGCCATCGTCTTCACGGCCACCAAGCGTGGGGCCGACCGGCTGGCCAAGCGGCTGACGGGTCACGGTCATTCCTGCGCGCCCCTGCATGGCAACATGCGCCAAGGGGCGCGGCAACGCACCGTGGCGTCCCTGCACAGCGGGAAGGTGCGCATCCTCGTGGCGACGGACGTGGCGGCGCGCGGCATCGATCTGCTGGGGGTCAGCCACGTCATCAATTTCGACCTGCCCATGGTGGCCCAGGACTATATCCACCGCATCGGGCGAACCGGGCGCAACGGCGCCTCCGGCACAGCCATTTCCCTGGTGGGGCCCCTGGACCGGGTTAAGCTGGCAAACATCGAGCGCCTGACAGGCTACCGCATGGAACGTCAGGAGGGCCTGGAACGTCACGAGGGCCCGGAACGTCAGGAGGGCCTGGAACGTCGGGAAGGCAAACCACCAGCGCCCCTCGCAGCTACCGGCACGGCCGACAAACGACCGCCGCGAAGGCCCCCGCGACGTCCCTCGGAAAAGCGGCGGAACCACCGCCCGCGTGCTAGAGCCTATTGAATACGGAGCAAGACCTGGAAGCCGGCTTTTCTGAACATTTCCGTGAAACCGAAGGGTTAGCGCTGGTATTGGCATCGGGCCAGAATATCGGCCGGCTGGTCACCATCTACCGAGCTGCGAAGCGAACAGGCCGCAGCTTCATCATTGACCTCTACACGGCGGCAGTGCTGGCGGCCACTCAGAACCCTCGATTGCCGCAGTCGGATTGGCGGGACGTGCACGTTCCGTACTGACGGCGCGTCCACGTCAAGGAAAATGAGCTGTTCGATGTTTTGCGCCCGCACCACGCCCATCGGGTCTACCCAGAACGGCTGGCGGAACTCGCACCAAAATTCGTGCTGCTCTTCCGGCAGTCCATGATGCGCGATCTGGAGCGGGCGCAGTGCTTGGCGGGTGCCCGGCTGCTCTACCCGCTATGGGAGGGCTACCTAAAAGCCCTGTGATTTTCTGCCTCCGGCGGGAAGGGGGGCACGATGCCATGTTATTGGCCCCCTTCACCCCCTGCAACGGAGCGAGGCTCCCTTGACCCTGTATAGTTTGTTAAACCAATGGGATACACTTAAACCAAAAATTATTCGGGGTGTAGGGGTCAAGACCCCTGCCAGGGATTCCAAAGGGGCAGAGCCTCTTTGGCCGCCAGAGGCAGAAAATCACAGCCCTTCTAAAGGCGTCCCGAATGAAACCCTTCCTGGAATGGCTCGACCGGCACGGCATCGTCATGGAGACCGTTCACACATCCGGGCACGCATCACCCGCCGATCTCCAACGTTTCGCCAAAGCGATCAACCCCAAGAGACTGGTTCCTATCCACTCCTTCGTACCAGAGCGGTTTGCGGAGCTATTTGATAACGTGGAGCGCAAGCGGGATGGGGAGTGGCGGGAAGTGTGACCGTCACCGGACTAGGCGGGCTCAAGTTTTCGGAGGAAGACTATGAGGTACGAATGGAAGCTGTCCGAACAGGCCCTTGTCCATGTACTGCCGGGTGGGGGACTCCACGACCTCGTAGCCAATGCGGGCCATTCGGCGCCCGGCGACTCAGCTGGTTCGGTCTCCGTTCCATACGATGGGCAGTTGCGGGAAAATGACGAGATTCATTTCTACGCCGGGCTGACGCGGACACTGGCCCTCAGGTTTGGCAAGCGACGCCAACTGCGGGCCTTCGCAGCCACAGCAATGATCATGGTAATGGTGATACCTACCCACTCATAGTTTATCGGCCTATGGAGACGATATGGATGATAAAGCCAGGCTGTCCAACCTTGAAAAACAAGTGAAAATGCTGCGGCTTGTTCTTGCGGCGGTGGGAGCAGGATTGCTCGTGCTCGTGCTCAGCGGCATGGGCGATCCGTTGCCGGATGTCCTCCGCGCTCGAAAAGTCGAGGTCGTCAACACCCAGGGCCGGGTCGTGGTGACGCTCCGGGCAGACGGAGCGGATGGGGGTTGGATCATGGTCGCCAGTTCTGGCGATCGCAGGAAGGTGATCCTCGACTCAAGCCCGAGTATCGTCCTCACGGACCGTGTGGGCACCGAATCAGTGCGCTTGTCTACTGACGCGGCTGGGCATGCGTCACTTCAGATGGCGACTAAATCCGAATAGCGCTTGTCGACGGTATAAATGAATGACCCCGCCGCAAGCGGCGGGGTATCGGGTATCGAAATTTTTACGTCCCTTACGCCGCAAGCGGCGGGGAATTAGACCCAAAGAGATTCAACCTGACGAGACCCATCATCATCAACTCGGTATCTGCGGATTGTCCAAACTGATCACGACGCCGGAGGCCCAGGAACAAGCCCGCAAGGCGATGAATTTAACGCTCTCTATTGCCGACGAGATGAAAAAGGCTGCGGAGAAGAAAGTGGGTTTGAAAACCCTTCCCGGATGTTGATGCGGGGTCCAGGCGGGCGCAGCGATGACGCCGGCTCGGCGGAACGAGCAGCCTGTGGGAAATTGGCGATGTGGACGGGATGAAAGTCACCCTATTGGGCCACGCATCAATCCTGGTGGAAATGAACGGGGCCACGTGTTTAATGGATCCGGTCTTTGCAGATCCCTTCGAAGATGGCGCCGTCGTCACCTGCCCCAAGCGAAAAGTTTATCCCGATCGGCTTCCGAAGGTAGATATCCTCATTATCTCCCACCGCCATCCCGACCACTTCGACATCTCGTCATTGGCTCTGCTTTCACGGGATTGCACCGCAATCTGCCCGGCCGATCCACTGATCGTCTACGCGCTCAAAAAGCTCGGATTTCGCGACATACACCCGGTGCATCCCATGGGAGAAATCCGTTCGGAAGACTGGGAATTGTACCCGACTCAATCCGAGGTCACCAGCGTACGCGAATTTGGGATGGTATTTCACGATTCGAGTGGAACGTTCTGGAATCAGGTGGATACCGAGCTTTCTGTGACGACCATTGAGGCAATCGCACAGCGGTACGGCCAAATCGATTTGTTGTTTGCGATGTATGCCAGCCAGAACTTCGACTTTTTTGAAGACCGGTCCACGGATTTTCCCTACGGGATCCACGCCGCCAACCTGGAAAATGTGCTCCGCATCGGTCCCCGCATGGTGGTGCCGGGATCGGCAGGGTTCCGCTTTTGCGAGGCGCAGGAATGGCTGAATGCTTTTCTGTTTCCCATTAGCAGGGAACGCTTCACTGGAGACGTGCAGCAACTCGATACGAACATCGAAGCCCGGATCATGAATCCGGGCGACATCATCGAACTTCGAGAACAAGCGGTCGGCCACCATCCCGGAGCTTCCGATGTCGCCGAGACGGTAGAGCAGGATACCGCCCGCATTCGATACGACCCCACGCAATCGATTCCCCCGCTGTTGGATTTGAACCCGGGTGGATTTTCCCTCGCCCGGCTGAAAGAACTCACCGAAAATTTCGTGCAAGGGATGGGCGTTTTCATCGACGAAGGCTATCAGTCCAATCATCCTGTCATTGCCCAATACCTGCATCATCGGGTGACATATACCGTCGAAATCGTCTACCCGGATGCTGAGCCGGACTGCTATCAATTCGAATTCCGCGCCAATCATGTGCGCTTGACCACTGGCGAACAAGCCAACGGCCATGGGAGTATCGTTCACCGCATCGCCGCTTCCGCCTTGGTCGAGTGGTTCGAGCGACGAAAAAGCTATTTCTACGTAAGAGCCTTTTCCCGGCGTTTTTCCAGCTTGTATCAGCTCTCCTCGACCGGCGGCAAAGTAAGTGTTGAACCGGTGCTTCTCCCCGATCTGCTGATGCACTACCTGCTCAACGAATCGGAGGGCTCGGAATTTGCCGCCAAACGTCACGTCGATCTGAAGCTGCAAGCCTAGCGATAGCGTAGCGTGATGGAACATCGTCCACGGCGTTCCGCATGATGGAGATCGATACGGAGATCGATACGGAGATCGATGAAGAACCGAGATAACTCAATTGCCTGGAATTACCACGATGCCACCAAGCACTCCTATTGGAGCGTACGATCCTCTGGCCATGGGCTGGATTGGGATAACCGCCCTTTCCCCTTCAAGGTTTATCCTGACCTCGAACCCATCCCACTGCCGCAATCGACCGAACCCCTGTCCCACGAAGCGCTCTCTGCGATCTCGTCGGTGATAGCGCCCACAGCCGGTCAACCGCTGCCCGATCTAAGCGCATTGGCTCGGATTCTCTATCTCTCTGCTGGGATTACACGGAGACGAAACCACTCCGGGGGTGAATTCTTTTTTCGCGCGGCGTCCCACACGGGTGCCATGTACGCCATCGAATTGTACTTGGTATGCCGCGACCTGCCGGGACTTGAGGCGGGGGTGTACCACTTTGGGCCAGGGGATTTCGCATTGCGCAAACTGCGCAGCGGCGACCTGCGAGGCGTGTTGGTACGCGCCACCGCCGCCGAGCCTGCCATGGTTCTGTCCCCGGCGATTATCGTCTCTACGGGCACCTATTGGCGAAACGCCTGGAAGTATCAAGCCCGCACCTATCGCCATTTCGGTTGGGACGGTGGCACCCTGCTGGCCAATCTGCTCGCCGCCGCGACCGCCGTGGGGCTCTCGGCACGAGTGGTGCTGGGGTTCGTGGATGCCCCGGTGAATGGCTTGCTGGGGCTCGACACATCCCGGGAGGTGGCCTTGTCCCTGGTGCCGTTGGGTTATCAAGAGGGCCTGCCTACGGACCATGTGCCCACAGTCGAGCCACTCACCCACGCCACACTCGCGTATTCGAAATCGGAAGTGGATTATCCACTCCTGAGAGAGATGCACGAGGCCTCCTCCCTGATATCAGAGCCGGAAGCGCAGGATTGGCGATCCGGCCCAAATACAATTCGCCCACTCAAACCGGCGGCCGATTTCGTTCCGCTGAGCCCTATCCCCGATGCTGCGCCCAGCGATTCAATTGATCGCGTTATCATCCGCCGAGGGTCCACTCGCCAATTTGCCCGTAAGGCCATTGCCTTGAACCAGCTTTCTTCTATCCTTTATCACGCTACCCAAGGAATCCCGGCCGATTTTCTCGATCCGCCCGGGAACCTGTTGAACGACCTCTACCTGATCGTCCATGCCGTCGAGGACCTTTCAGCCGGGGCCTATGTGCTGCACCGCGACTCATGGGTCTTGGAGCAGCTCGAGGCGGGGCAATTCCGCCGGGAGGCCGGCCACCTGGGACTGGATCAGGAGTTGCCCGCCGATGCCAGCGCGACGGTATTTTTCCTCGCCAACCTGAATCCGATCTTGGAGCGGTTCGGTAACCGCGGTTACCGCGCCGTTCAGTTGGAGGCAGGCATTATCGGTGGAAAGATGTATCTGGCAGCGTATGCGCTGGGGATAGGGGCGACTGGGCTGACCTTCTATGACGACGAGGTGACAGAGTTCTTCTCGCCCCATGCGGCGGGCAAGAGCGCCATCTTCCTGATGGCCTTTGGGAGACCAGCGGGGAAATAGTCGCCTGTTATGACAACACTTAATTTCAAGAAAGGAGTGCCATGAAATTCTTGTATATCGGATCGCATGGATCGGAAGATCCCACACGAGCCGGGCTTAATCTGCGCAGTGCCCAAGGGGCGAAGGAAGCCGGCCACGATGTTGAAGTATTTCTCTACGGCGATGCCGTTGTACTCTTCATCGAGGCGGTCGCCGAAGCCGTGATACCCGTTGGCTTCCCAGCGATAAAGGAACTGCTCGCGTTCATGCGGGAAAACAAGATCCCAGTCTATGGCTGAGGAATATGTTGCCGCGCCCGTGGGGTCGCGGAAGACACCGTCCGGGAGTGGTCTGGAAGCGGATTCAAGTCACCCAAAGATTTGGCGGATCTGGTGGCGAACGCTGACCGGGTCATTACGACCTAGTCCCATTTACCGGAACCATTTCAGGCTAGCGAATCTTTTCGTACAAATTATCCCTGACGTAGCGCCACTCGGCGGGGTTTGGCTCAAAGCCCGCCGGGAAGCGCCTGCGGACACGCTCAAAGAGATTGTCCTCAACCCGGCGCCATTCCTCCGGGTTCGGATCGAAGCCCTTCGGGAAGCGGCGGACTACGGGCGCCATCGCCTTGAAAGCCATTGCGAGGTATTGGTAGACGATCGCAGAATTTAGATTGTAACCGTCCTGGAGACGTTCGATACCAGGACTGCCAAATTTCGCCGTTGCGATCACGTCCTCGGAAACGCCGGTATCGCGCAGATCCTCAAATCCCACGATGGTTGCGCCGGCAGCCTCCACAGCATGCGAGCTGGTGGTTGCGTCATGCCGTAACATGGCAATCACCTGGCCGATCAGATCCCGATGCCGCTCCAGGAGGGATTCCGCTTCGGCGATCTGCTCCGGAGATCCTTGCAGAGTATTCATCCATTTCCAGGCCGGCGGCCGAGAAAAATAATTGCGAGGGTCCAGCCATTTCAATATCGGTCCAGAAACCGGCTTCGATTTTGATGTTTGGATCGGGCCTGGACACGCCCCATACTATCCCAACGGCCGCCTCTCCACTACTCCGCAGCCGAGTGGTATGGCTGCATGCGGGAGCGCAGCCGCCGTGGTGCTCGTACTTTTCCCCACCCCGCCCTGCGGCACCCCTGCGAAGTCTCGCGGCGCTCCCCTCCCCACGTTGTGGAGAAGGGATTTTGGTAATGTTTTACGTACAATAACAATAAGTTAGGTGATATTCACTGAGCTGCAGGAATAGGCATATTAAATATTCCCCTTCTTCTTTCGCATCGACCCGTATGGCCTTCATAAAGGTCTGCTGACCGGATATTGATTGATCAGTTCCTGCGCTTCGGCAATCGTGATATCGAGCATAAGCCGCGCTTCTCTTTGGGTTGGGTTGGATTCTTAATCAAACAATAATTGGAAAATATCCATCTTGCAAAATCAGATCGCATTTCTGCAAGAATCTTTACACCTCCGGAGGATCAAAGCCTGTGTTGGTTTCTGACGCATTCAATTCAATGCTGCTGCGAGGATTCATCCTTGCTGGGCTGGCGATCACGATCGCATCGGATTGCACCGCAACACGCGCCGATGCGCCGCAACCTGACGCTTCCCCTCGAGTAGCCCTGATAATCGCAAACGGCTCCCATGTCCGCCGCGATGAGGATCCAGTCATCCTGAATGCCCGCTCTCTCGCGGATTCGTTAAGGAATGCTGGATTTGTGGTCACCATAGCCGAAAATACGACAGATAAGAAAATGGAACTCGCCTTTTATGATTTTTTCGAGGCCGTACCTCGGGATGCGATGGCGATCGTTTACTTCGCCGGACGTGGGGGCATCGTCCACGGCCAATTATTGCCTTTCCCAACAAACATGTCCCCCTTGGGACTACCGCCGTCCAACAATTTGAGCGATTTGATGTCAGCGTTGGCAGCAAAGAAAATACGCGGCGCTCTTTGGCTGATCGATGCACAATTTACGCAGCACTTCGGTAATGAGGCCTTGCATATTCGGGTTCCGTCAAAAACCATCATTGCGTTTGCATCGATGCTTCACGGCCGTACAGCCGAAGCCGGACGGTTCGGCTCGTACCTGGCAAATGGAATTCGTTCCGGTGTACCTGGAATCTACGAGTTGCTGGTTCAAACGCGGATGGAGGTACTGAAGCATAGCGCCGGGAAGCAAAACCCATGGGAAATCTATAATGCGCCGCCTGAAATATGGGCAGGCGCGTTTCGCTCTCGGTAGCACGACCTTCCCGCTTGGCTCCATACCGTCAAATTATTAATTAGAGCAATAAACATAGGACAGTATGATAAGTTCTTGTTAACTTGCGACCTTGTAAATCGAATCTCAGCGGGTGGTTGATCCAGGTATCGTCGACCGTTGCAGCGAGATGATAGGGGAAGGAGATGAAGAAAAATCATGAGCGTTGTGTTGATCACCGGGTGAGATCGCGGCATCGGAAGGGAGATGTGCTTGCAGTTGCATGCGCGAGGCGAACGGGTCATTGCGGCCTGCCTTGACGACTCCCAGGAACTGCGAGACCGCGGCATCCACGTCGAACCTCACGTCGACGTCACCCAGGACGACGCGGTGCACCGGTTGGCCATTCGCCTCATCGATGAGGGTATTAAGCTGGATTGGCTGATCAGCAATGCGGGTGTGCTTGGCGTCGACGAGTTGGGACAAATCGATTTCCAAGAAGTCCGGCGTCAGTTCGAGATCAACGCGATCGGACCCCTGCGAGTTATCCAGGCATTGGTGAAAACGCTCCAGCCGGGTTCCAAAATCGGCATCGTCACGAGCCGCGTCGGGTCCCTGGGAGACAATAGCAGCGGGAGCATGTACGCCTATCGCATGAGCAAGGCCGCCGCGAACATGGCCGGCTTAAATCTGCACCACGATCTCATGGGCCGGGGTATCGCGGTGCTCATGCTTCATCCGGGGCTTGTCGCGACCGACCTCACGAAGGACTTCCCTCGCGATATGCCCTGGATTCAACCGGATCAGGCAGCGAAGGGTCTGATCCGGAACATGGACCAGCTGACGATGGAAACTTCGGGAAAATTCCGCCACTCGAACGGCGAATATTTGCCTTGGTAATCAGCCTTGGTAAATAACGGAGCACCAGGTCAAATTCACTGATTCGGCTTCGCCGAAGCCCAAACACGTGCTCCTCAACAATCCCAATCGAGTGATCTCGTCCCGGCCCCGCACCGCCTCGGAACTTCTGAACGGCCGGTACTTCTGAATGATGACCCATTCACATCGTCGACACGATCGCCCCGTCTGCCGGACAGCCCAATTAGGCTTCGCCGTCAAAATATCCGACGTTGGTGTCCTTGTTGTAAAATTTCAGCACGTACTCGTCGGAAACGTCCTTGCCCGAGTAGAAATCTGCGAGCACCGTGTTCCAATCAGCCCCTCCAAATACGCCAATCTTCCCTGAGTCTGGATATTCGGTGACCTCTGGGACGACGTTGCTAGACAAGCACAAATAGACCAGGTCGGTATCTCCTGCTATTGACGAGTTTGTGGGGCAGCTTTCGATCCGGGGGCATGGAGGCATAATCTCCCGCCGATATTGGGATTTCGTCGGGGCCGAGGGTGAGGGTTCCCTTACCTTCCAGGACGTAAATCGCTTCCTCATTCGCGTGATGGGAGTGCAATGGAAACGCGTACTTTCCTGCTGCGACCCTGAAATAGCTGCAACCCAACTGGACACCACCCGTGGAACTCCCGAGGCCTTTCACCGCATGATGGAATTTGTCTGCGACGGAAATTTCTTTTTCTTAAATTTCACTGATGTTGATCACGTGCTTGTGCCGTGCCATGGCGTGCCTCCCAATTTGTTTACCGAAAATATACTCTGATAACATCGGATTGAATTCGAATGGGCCATTCAATCCGATACTACAGATACCGATGCTTATTTTGCTATCCCCGTCCCCCTCCGGCCATTCGCCGTACGACTTCTGCCCGGATTACTCGCCCACCAGACCTGAACACCAAATTTGATTCGGGAATTGGGTCGAATATAGCGAACCGTCGTCGGATGGTTGACCCTGTGGCGTTCTCAGCCCTCGAAGATCAGATAGGTGCGCGTTTCAATACTCTCGCGCGCCGGAGCGTCCGGATCTTGCTCCGGCATGGGAAAAGCACTGTGGGGCGTAAATTTCGCACGACCGTCGTCCAGGCTGTCCCAGCCCTTAATCAGCAGCGTTTCGTTCCGCTCCATGCCGGACACCCAACACCATCGCTGATCCGGCCCGTGCGCCACCAGGTAAATTTCGCCGACTCGGTCCGGATACTTTTGGTCTGTTGCGATCAACTCCTCTATCTTGATACTTTCGGCATCGGCCACCGCCAGGGGCGAGCGCTGTACCGGACCTGTGATTGGGCGCCAGACGTTCACCTCCATTATTCGCCCGCCCGAGCCGAAAACGCGATCCACCTCCTCGGCGCCCAGAAATTTGCGGGCCCTCTCCGGACCCGACAAGACGGTGTAGTCGACGTGCGCAAGATATGCCGGACCGCGCATTCCATCCGGGTTGGCGGCACCCGTTGGCCCGTCCGCTCGGCGAGTATGGTCGAACACCACGACGCGAGACGCTCCCGTCGCCTCCTGCAAGAGATCCTCGATTTCGACGTTATAAACGTCACGCACCGCTGCGTCGTCGTATAAATCGTCGACCGACGTCTCGTGGCGGTACAGTTCGAACCCTTGCCTGTCGATCGACAGGCTATCCAGCTCCGGACGTACGTCGCGTATGGTCACCGTGTGCTCTTCGGTCTCGAAGAACAATTTCGGCACGCCTCCGGTCGATACCGAGCTGAGAAAGTATGGCTTGCTGGCCTGCCGAACTATAAAATTGATGGGTGCACGGACATCACCGGCTACTTGCCTCGAAATTTTGGCGGCATCCTCGGCGCCGGAGATTGATGGGTTCATGGTACCATTGCTCTGTCGCAGATAATCAATGGACGCCCAAATCTAATCACAATTTGGAACGAGCGCCGATCCGATTCGCAAATTCATCGGTGCACTGTAGCGCTACCGGACGACGAGGGAAACTGTCAAGTTGCCGTGTCTCGATTGGCAGTCCGGCATGGTAGCTGGCAGGCTCGATGGCTACGAGAGAAAATGTCTTCGTTCGCAGAGCACCGTTTCCCGGTCGAGAAAATATCCCACAACATTTGGCGCTACTATCGCTTCAGCCTGGGTATCCACCGATTCTGCCCGATATTTGCATGATAATCGTGAAAATGGGTCACGGATCATTTTGGCCCGCGCACCCGTGCGTCGATCGGCGGCGTTAATCCCCCGCCGGCCGGCCGAGGGCCTAATAAATCATCGACTTTCCGCTGAGAGAAAATGTATCGGATACACCACGCTTTTGGAATCTGGCTGGCCATCACGGCCGGAATCTGCACATATTCGGTCGCCAATGCCCAGGTGGCCGTTCCGCCATTGAATCCTGCCATGCCGGATATCGCGGCCCCGCCCGGCCAGGTTCAGGCGGGTTTCGTGACCCTGAATCCTGCTGCCACGCAGTGGGGCGCCCCGTCGCGGTTTGGTCTGGGGATAGTACAGGCCGAAACCGGCGGTGAAGGCCAAAAAACAGTCGAATTCGACGGGCGATATGTGGGATTGCGATTGGTGGGGGAATTATTTTCCGTGGCTGCGGAGGCCGTCGAAATCATATCGCAGAATCGCAAGACCCAAAAACTCGATGTTGATACCGCCAATGCCGCTTTGGCAGGCGAGGTGACCGACTTTCTAGCCATCGGCGGCGGATATTCCCGCGAGATTGCCACCGGCGCTACGAGCGAAACGGACGAACAGAAGACGGTCGCGGGGGTTTCCTTCCGGCTGGCGGAAATGTTCTTCGTCGGTGCAGCCATGGGCACCGAAGAATTGAAAATAACTTCCAGCGGATCGAGTATCGACGCCAAGCGGGATCTGATCATGGTTGGTGCCGGGGTACGATTGGGGGGTCCCGTGCTGGTGCACGCCGAATATTATGTGATCAACCGCGATCCGTATAAAATCTCCGGGTTCAAGATCGACGAGTCGGAATCCCAAGTCGGGGTGCTTGAATTGGGGGCCTTGAATTTTATCCTCGGGTACCGGGTGACCAATACGACGATCACAAATGCCGGAGTGGAAACCAAGTTGACCGTTCAATCGGCTGATTTCGCCTGGGCCCCCGAAGAGGGGTTTACCGTCGGCATTCACGTTGAGGACGCCGAACTGGAAGACGATGCGACCGGAGTTGTCGCCACCGCCGACGTGACCGCGCTCACTGTTACCTTCCAGTTCTGACCGGCTTCGGATTTGGCGCAAGTTGTGGTAGGCATGGGACGTGAGCCACGGAGCTTCTTGTCCCATCAAAGCCGCGCCATGACCGACTACCGTTTCATTTACATCACCACCGAAGATCAGGCCGAAGCCAGGATGATCGGCGAGGCCCTGGTGCGCGAACGACTGGTGGCCTGCGCCAACATCCTGCCGTCCATCCAATCCTACTACTGGTGGGAGGGCGAGGTGCAAAGCAGCGCCGAGTCGGTGCTGATCGCCAAGACCCGGCAGGCGCTCGTGGAACCGCTGATCGAGAAGGTCAAATCGCTCCATAGCTACTCGTGCCCTTGCGTGGTGGCGCTACCGATCGAGGCCGGCCACGCGCCATTCCTGCGCTGGATCGAAGAGCAGACGCGGTAAAGTTCCACCGCCGGCTTCCCCTCGGAACCCCGGTTAAGGCCCGCAACATAAGCCGGAGAGCACCGGAATATGAATTCACGCACACGAATCAGCCGCCGCTCCCTGTTGCGGTCTTCAATGGTGGCACTGCCCGGCTTGGTGGTGCCCTTTTCCGTATTCGGCGCCGACAGCCCGAGGCCCTGCGCAACGACGCCTCGCCAAACCGCCGGCCCGTTCTATCCGCTTGGTCACGAGATCGAAAACGACGCGGACCTGACCCTGCTCAAAGGATCGGCCACGCCGGCCAGGGGAGAACCCATCGTGGTGGCGGGGCAGGTCTTTGACGCCCAGTGCCGTCCGGCGGCGGGCGCGGTGGTGGAGATTTGGCAGGCGTGCTGGAGCGGCCGCTACAATCATCTCCTGGACAGCAATCCGGCGCCGTTGGATCCACGCTTCCAATACTACGGCGTCTCTCGGGCCGACGAGCAGGGCCGCTACGCCTTCAAGACGATACTCCCGGGAGCTTATCCCGCTACGGCGAATTGGACCCGGCCACCCCACATCCACTTCAAGGTCCGCGCGGCGGGCCGCCGCGAGTTGGTGACCCAAATGTACTTCGCCGGGCAACCCTTGAACGAAGCGGATCGAATCCTCATGGCGTTGGCGCCCGGCGAAAGGGAACGGGTGGTCATTCCGCCCCAGCCGCCACCATCGGGGGGCGATCCCCGCGGTATATCGATGCGGTTCGATCTGACATTACCGGCGTAACGTGCCAGAGGAGCTTGGTTCATGGCTCAGCCGCCATTGGCTCGGCTGCCTTTGGCTGATGGCATGGCCCCCGCTTCCGTCACGACTCGCCCCTGCCAACCCATCCGATATCCGCCCGCGGCGCGTCGGATCACCCGGAATCAAACCAACGCACATTACTTGACGTGTCCCACTCCAAAAGGTTGCTGCTCCTGATGGGTGCCAGAACCTATCGAGCCGGGGATTTCATTGCCGCGGCACGACGGCTCGGGGTATCGCTGACGGTGGGGTGCGATCTACCCCATGTGCTTACCGGCGAGGCGACGGCAAATAGCCTGACTTTGGATTTTCGCGATCCCGAGTCGGCAACGGCGGCCATTCGCGCCTTTCACAGCCAAAACCCCCTGAACGCCGTGGTGTCGGTCGACGATTCGGCAACGGCGCTCGCCGCGCGGGCCTCAGCGGCGCTGGGCCTGGCGGGAAATCCCGAGGAATCCGTGCGGGCCGCGGCCAATAAAAAGGTATTCCGGGAAATCACAGGGGCCATGGGTTTGCCGACGCCCTGGTATCGCGAAGTGTCGTTGCTGCAAGCGCCGGAGCCGCTTGCCGAGACATTGCGTTACCCCTGTGTGATCAAGCCCCTGTTCCTTTCCGCCGGCCGCGGCGTGATCCGGGCCGACGATCCCGGCGGATTCGTGCAGGCCTTTCGGCGGGTGGCCCGGCTGCTGGCTCGGCCGGAATACCGGGAACAAGGCGGGGCCCTGTCCGAGGTGGCTCTGTCCGAGGTGGCCCTATCCGATGTGGCCCTGGTGGAGGGCTTCATCCCCGGTCCCGAGGTGGCCCTGGAGGGAATCGTGGTCGAGGGCCGATTTCAGATGCTGGCCTTTTTCGACAAGCCCGATCCCCTGGACGGACCCTTCTTCGAGGAGACCCTGCTGATCACGCCTTCGCGCCATCCCGTCGAGTGGCAAAGCCGCGCTATCGAAATCACGGAAAAGACCGTCGCGGCCCTGGGCCTCCGTACCGGAGCGGTACACGCCGAACTGAGGATGAACGGCGGCGCTCCGGTGCCCCTGGAGATCGCGCCGCGCTCAATCGGGGGGCATTGCTCCCGTGTGCTCCGCTTCGGGGCGGGAATGTCCCTGGAAGAGCTGATCCTGCGCCAGGCCCTGGGAATGGCGCCGGAATCGCCGCAGCGGGAAGATCGCGCCGCCGGAGTGATGATGATCCCCATCCCGGCGGCCGGAGTGCTGCGGGCGGTACGGGGACTGGATCAGGCCGCCCAGGTTCCGGCGATCGACGACGTGGAGATCGCCATCCCCATCGGACAGCAGGTGGTGCCTCCACCCGAGGGCGACCGCTACCTGGGGTTCATCTTCGCCCACGCCCAAACCCCCGACGCGGTCGAGGCGGCGCTACGCCAAGCCCACGCCCATCTCCACTTCGATATCGACTCGGGCGATTAGGCTCGGTCTGAGGATTATCCGGCGGCTAATTCCCTTCGCAGATGAAGGAAGATTGGCAGGGGATTTAAACACGCTTTCGATTGACGAACGGGAATGCTGTAGAAAAGCCAATTTTCAACTTACTGATATCACAGATGTAATTGGCTTCGTTTTGGAAAAATTCGGTGTTCCGGCCCCTGTCCGCCTTAATTGGACAAGCGCAACTTGCCCATTTTTCCGCATTTAGCGGTCACGCCGAGGTCTCCGCCCATATGCATTCTACCCCCTGCCCTGCTCCCGGTATAGCCCCTGGCCGCTAATTACCGGGAATGGCCGGGCCAAGTCCCGGCCATTCTTGTTCTCATACACCGGAAGCGTCCGGTAGGGCCGAGTCACGTCCCAGCCAATTTTTCTCCCACACTCCCCGGGGACGGCGCTCAAGGAAGAGCGCCAACGTCGAATAGACACATGCATTGAAATCGGCATACAATGATGTGTGATATGATGCATAAATTCATGAGGCGACCGCCATGCGCACAACCATCAACCTGGACGACCGACTGCTCAAGGAAGCCCAGCTCATTACCGGCTTAAAGGAAAGAACTGCCCTGATTCACGCGGGATTGCGCGCCCTGATCGAGCGCGAAAGTGCTCGGCGCCTGGCCAAGCTGGGAGGCAGCGAGCCGGTGTTGACGCGCATCTCCCGGCGGCGCCCGCAACCCGCATGATCCTGGTCGACACCTCCGTCTGGATCGACCACCTGCGAAAGGGTTTGCCGGCACTGGCGGCGGCGCTGGAGGAAGGGCGCGTGATGATGCATCCCTTCGTGCTGGGTGAGTTGGCCTGCGGTAATCTCAGGAACCGGGAGGAAGTTCTTCAACTCCTGAGTGACCTGCCAGCCGCACCGACCGTCACGGAGCGCGAGGTCCTGGGCTTCATCGACCGCCGCGCCCTGATGGGCCGTGGTATCGGCTATATCGACGTCCACCTGCTGGCCTCGGCTGCCCTGGCCGGGGCGGCGGGATTGTGGACACGCGACAAGCGTCTTGCCACAGTGGCGGCAGACCTGGAGCTGGCATTGGCGGAGATACGATGAATACTTGATTTTCTTGAACTTGAGAATTATAAGTATAGTCGGGATGATCTCATACCGGTCAACTACCTTCACGACCCATCTCCGGTTCGAATGCGGATGAATAGGAGACGTAGGGGCAGTTTTGTTGTTCTGGGGGCATTGATCCTTGCGGGTCTCGGGCTCCCCGCAACCGTTTCAGGCCAGACGGAAAAGCCGGTGGCCGCGCTGGCCCGGGTTGCCGTACTCGGTGACATCTCCGAGGTGCAGCAGCGTATCCTGGCCACCCGCGTCGAAAGCTTCCTATCGGATCGGTTTGAACTGATATCGCAGGAGGAGTATCAGGCGGCGGAGGATGCCGCCTTCGCTTCGCTGGATCTTGATCAATGTACCGAGGAAACCTGCATCCGTGTGATCCAGGACTTCCTCCAGGTGGAGCGGTTGTTTTTCCTGCAAGTGCTCAGGGAAGGATCATTCACGGTTCTCAGCATCACCCTGTACACGGGTGACACGCGGCGCACGGTCGACGACACCTGCGACAATTGCTCGATTAGCCAACTCTACTCGAAGGTGGAAATCCTGGCCCTGCGCCTGATCGGTGAGGAGGCCCCAGTGGCCGCCGCGCCCGAACCGCCGCCGGCCCAGGGAACCCTGAGCCTCACAGGGTGGACCCCCGACCACCGCCTGAGTGTCGATGGCCGGTCTCGCAAACCGGACCGCCGCGGACGGCTGCAATTGGAGCCGGGTACGTACAGCGTTCTGCTCAGCCGTAAGGGCTACCAGTCGCGCACGGCGAAAGCACGTATCGAAGGGGACAAGACGACGCCCTTGAGCGCACGTCTCGAGCCCGTGCCGCCTGCGCCGGAGTTGACGGAAAGCGGCGCATCCGGCGGGTTGTTGGCCACCGGGATCGTCTTTCTAGCCGCCGGCGGAGTGCTGCTCCAGTCCGCATTCAGCGCGGGCGACGACGCGGAAAAGCTGGCCGGCGATGCCCGTGACGATGGCGACCGGGATACCTATAAGAAGGCCCAAGCCAAAAAGACCGAGGCGGAGGAAGCCTACCAATCGGCGGCTATCGCCGCGTTGATCGGTGTGGCTTTGATCATCGGTTATGCGTCAGCCGATGATGGGGCCGGCACCGCCCTGCGTGGGCCGGATTCCAGCCTGTTGGCCGCTGATTTTCCGGTTTCCTTGGACATATCGTCCGCACGGGTGCAAATCGGTTGGACGCTCCGTTGGTAAGCGGCGAATAAGATTTTCGCACCGTAGATGGGGTGAAACATGTCGCATCTGCCGAACCCAAACAAACAAGCGATCCCCCGCCGATCTCGGCGTATGGCGTACGGCCTGATCCTGTTCAGCGTCATACTGATCTCGGGCTGCTCGCTCCTTTGGGTCGCGCCGATCACTGGCTGGCTCGCCCCTGTGATTGTCCTGCTCTTGATTCTCTCCGGGTGCATGGAGATCGACCTGGGCAAGAAGCCGCCGGAAGAGACGGTGAATCACGGGGGCGGAGGAACAGGCGGCGACGGAGGAACCGTGGGAGACGGAGGA
>JACZRV010000005.1 GCA_022574555.1 SAR324 cluster bacterium | reverse complement strand
GCAGATGCCCGGCCCGCGCCTGTGCCAGTACAGCATCGAAAAATGCCTGGGCAACCTCGCCTTCCAGCAGGCGATCCCGGTTCTTGGTAAACACGGTCACATCCCACACCGGATCGTCCATGTCCAGATTCACGAACCAGCGGAAGAGCAGGTTGTAATGGAGCTGTTCCATCAACTGCCGCTCGGAGCGGATCGTGAAAAGCACCTGCAGCAACAACGCCCGCAGCAGCCGCTCAGGAGGAATCGACTCCCGCCCGGTCGGCGCGTAAAGCTTGCAAAACAGAGGACTCAAATCGCGCAACGCCTCATCCACCATCTTGCGCATCGCGCGCAGAGGATGATCGGCGGGAATCCGCTCTTCCAAAGAAACATAACTGAACAACGCCCCTTGTTGGGTATCCTGGCCGCGCATCGCTTCTCCTCCGTGACAAGCACTCTGGGTAGGGTTGAATCTGTTATACCAGACTCAGCCCGAATTTCCGCAACCTGCTAGAGGTGACCTACTTAATGGGAGCGATAAATTGTTCACATATGTCGCTGGTTTGCCGCCGCGTCATTCCCTTTGACGGGTTCAGGACAGGCGAGACACTCGCTTCGCTCGTTCCTCAGGAACGCGGCTTACTTCCCGTGTCCCAGCCTTGGCCCCCATCACCCCGGCTTGCCGGGACTATAATGAGAACAGGGGCGCTAATTGTGCCATCGAGAAAGCTTTCACCGTCCGCCGTTCGCGATTCTGGAATCTTTGCCCGCCGGTGGATCAGACGTGGGGCCTCCATCTATGAGAGAATGAGATCGCCTTTGTGTTGACCGACCCGTTGTCTTTGGACCGGGTCGATGTCAGGGCCGTGCAGCACGGCATAGCCCAGTCTGCGCAACCCATCTAGGGCTGCGAATTCGACATCGGACTCGGTGAGCCTCTGGTTTATGTCGGAACCATTTCGAGCAAGGCAGCCCGAAGCACCTGAAAACTTCGGGAACGGTTCCGATCAGGCTCCATGTGTGGCGCAATGGCGCGGGCTGCCTCGATCTTGCGAAGACCACTATCGAAGTATCCAATCCTCTGTAGGACACGTTCAAAAGCTTCCCATGTGCCGCCTCTGATCGCGTCTGGATCACGATATTTTGCGCTGTTCGGGATTTTAGCCGCGACTCGCGGGTAGGCAGCGCGCACCGCTTCCCAATCCCCGAAATACCACGCTTCGAGTTCTTCAATCGCCAAACGATTTACGATTTGATAGCCAAGTGGCCCGGCCTGCATCCGCGTGGTCAATCCCGCGTCAATTGCGGCTCGCTCCAACCGCTGCTTGAGTTCGTCACAATCTTCGTCATCCCGATCCACGATGACCACAATCCTGTAGTCCGGTGGTAGCCAATTGGCATAGCCGCGGAGTCGTTCCGGGAGCTTCTTCAGAAGATCATCCTTGCCTTGAAAGGGGTACACATCGAATGAGAGGCTGCCGATGATCTTCGGTATTATCAGCCGCAGCGCCGCCTCCATTGACGGTTCCTCGACCAAAACCTCCACATGGGTGGTCGTCATTGTCCGCCTCTCTTTGGCCTGGGGGCGCCGGCTTCGACCAGCGGATCGCCCACGCCGAACCGGCCTTCCATCCACAATTGCCCCATCAACGCGCCTGCCTCCATGAAATCAGGGACACCTTCGATGTCCGCGGCACGGACCGCGTTCGTGTATCCCTGCTCGTTGCGGTAAATCACACGTACTTCTTCGGCCCGCAGCCCATTGAGGAAAAACGGTGAATGGGTCGTAACCAGCAATTGGGCCTCCCCGGCCGTTTTGCGGCATTCTTCGGCTAGTTCCGGCAAAAGGCGCGGATGTAAAAAGTTCTCCGGCTCCTCGATACCAATGAACGGCGGAGGGCTGGGATCGTGAAGCAGCACCAGATAGGCCAGCATCTTCAGTGTGCCATCCGAGGCAAAGCGCGCCAGTATCGGGTGCTCGAAGGGCGCGTCCTTGATCTGCAACAGCAGACGCCCATCCGGCATGGAGCTAGTCAGCACCTTTTCCACCCGCGGCACACGTGCCCGCATGATCTGAAATATTTTTTCCAGCCGCGAGGGGTGCTGTTCGGCAAGGTACTGGATGACGTTGGGCAGGTTGTCACCGGTGCGCGAAAGCCTTTCCTGCGGCCCGGCTTCGGGCTGCTTGCGCGTCTCATCGACGGATAAGTACGACACGTGCCATCCGGTGATGAAGTCGCGCAGCGCTGCCACGCGCGGATGTTCGGCGAACTGTCCCAGTGCGTTGACGGCAATCAGGTCGGGCGATTTGAGCGGAATTTCCGTTCGTGTGTCCTCTAGGTCGGGCAAATCGCCACTGACTGCGCGGCCTTGGCCCTCGCGGTACTCAAGAAAGCGGAATGGTCGTCCGTGCGAGCCGCGTTTCCACTCCAACCACTCCTCGGCCACCACCGGTGCGCCCTTTTGCTCATCGATGGCGAGGTGATAGGTGATGAGTGGATAACCGGGTTCGCGATATTTTATCTCTATGACCACCGGCCCTTCGCCACCGCGCGTCTTGAGTTCCTTGGCCCGCCCTCGCCGGTCCCAGGCCCGCCGCAGGCCCGACTCGAAACATTCCGACAGGAAGGCAAAGACATCGAACACCGTGGATTTGCCGCTGCCGTTCGGCCCGAGCAGTACAGTCAGCGGCGTCAGGCCCTTGAATTCGACGTCGCGGAGCGCACGGTAGTTCACGACCCGCAGGTATACGATGCGCGCCGGCGAAGGTTTGCCGTTCTTGAGTTTGGTTTTCTTATTGGTCATTAAAGAGTTCTCGCGGCGATCCGTTCCGCCCCTAGGGCTTCTTCGATGCCCCGGAATTCGTCCAGGGCCGCTCCCAGTAAGAACTCCCCGACACCGCAAATCTAGCTTCCTTAACCCTTTATAGCAACGTTTCGTGCATACCCGCCCAGGGCAAACGCAACGTCCTGAATGGAGTCATTCCTCTGCATCCGCGAGATTGATGGGGCCAATGCCATGGCGCCGGGTATCTTGGAGGCCCGCGGTTTATGGCTCGTAGGGATGGAATAGCTGCTGGCCCGCCACCTTGAACTGGGCGATGGCCTTCCTGCCTCGCGCCGAGGTGAGCCACGCGATCAGAGCCCGTCCCTCCTCGGCCTTGACGTGGGGGTGGCGCTGGGGGTTGACCAGCATGATGCCGTAGGGGTTGATCAGAACGGGGTCGCCTTGCACCAGAATGTCCAGTTGGCCCTTGTTCTGAAAGGCGAGCCACGTGGCCCGGTCCGCAAGGGCATAAGCATTCATGGCCGAGGCAATGTTGAGGGTGGCACCCATGCCAGACCCGGTCTCCAGATACCACTCGGATCCCACGGGCGTTTGCAGGCCCGCGGCGCGCCAGAGCCTGATCTCGGCTTTGTGGGTGCCGCTTTCATCGGCGCGGGAAACGAACCGTGCACCGGCATTAAAAATCAGCCGCAATGCCTGGGCGATGGGCTTGCCGCGAATTCCGGCAGCATCGGCGGACGGGCCGAGCAGAACGAAGTCGTTGTACATCACCTCCCGCCGTTCGACTCCCCAGCCCTCCCGCTGGAAGGCCAGCTCCGATTCGCGATCGTGCACCAGCACCACGTCGGCATCCCCGTTGCGGGCCAGCCGCAGGGCCTGACCCGTACCGCGCGCCACCACGCGCACGGCGATACCCGTATCGGCCTCGAACAGGGGAAGAATATGGGCGAACAAGCCCGAATTTTCGGTGGAAGTGGTCGAGGCCAGCGTGAGAAAGCGCTCGCCGGCTTCCAGGGGCGCGGCTGCCAACAGGTGCAGGCATAGAATCAACGCCGCTCGCGCCCACCGTTCTCGCGCCCACCGTTCCCGCGGCCACCATTCCCGCGGCCACACGAATCCATGACCGGCGGCGGCGGGTACTGCACGATCGCCGCCGGCGGGATCGGTGCCTGCCCCTACCATGTCAGGTCCCCTTGCAGATAAGCGGCGGCTTCGGGGGTGCGGGGCTGGGCGAAGAACGCTTCGCTGGGGGCGCATTCCAGCAGCCTGCCATGGTGCATGAACAGCACCTCGTCGGAAAGGCGGCGCGCCTGGCCCAGATCGTGGGTCGTCATGAAGATCTTGGTGCCCGAGGCGAAGATGGCCGCGATCAGTTTCTCGACGGCGGCGCTGGCCGCCGGATCCAGGCTGGAGGTGGGCTCGTCGAGGAAGAGCACCTGCGGCTCCAGAGCCCAGGCCCGTGCCAGGGCCACCTGTTGTTGCTCACCGGCGGAAAGCACCCGGGCCGGGCGGGAGGCGATGCGGGCCAGTCCGGTGCGCTCCAGGACGCCCATGGCGATCTCCTTTCGCCGCCCGCGCGGGCAGCCGCTGACCGCCAGTGCGTATTCGACGTTGGCCAGGGCCGAGCGGCGCAGCATCACCGGTCTCTGGAAGACCATCGCCTGGGCCCCTTTTTGCCGGGCGCCGCCATTATTCCATTCGATCTGTCCCGCCGTGGGCTGGATGAGGCCATGGCACAGGCGCAGCATGAGGCTTTTGCCGGCGCCGTTGGGACCGAGCAATACGGTTCGCGTGCCGGCCCGCAGATCGAAAGTGACACCGTCGATCAACCGTCTTCCCGCCACATCGAAGCACACCCCCCGCACGTGCAGGGGAAGCAGAGCATCCGCTGCGGCGGCAGCGTCCAAGGTGCGGGGCCGGGCTTCAGGCGTAATTTGGCCGGGTGAATTCCCGGAAGAGGTAGGCCGTCGCATTGATGCTTATGGAAAGGGTGATGAGAACGACGCCCAACCCCATGGCCAGGGCCAGGTCGCCCTTGCTGGTCTCCAGCGCGATCGAGGTGGTCATTACCCGGGTCGCATGGGCGATATTGCCGCCGACGATCATCACGGCGCCCACCTCCGCGCTGGCCCTGCCGAATCCGGCCAGCAGCGTGGTGAGCAGGCTGTAGCGGCCGTCCCAGAGCAGGGTGGGCACCGCCCTCAGGGGCCCCGAGCCCAGGGAGCGCAATTGCTCCCCGTATTCCGCCCAGAGGTCTTCCACCACCTGCAGGGTGAGGGCCGCGATGATGGGGGTGATCAGCAGCCACTGGGCGACGATCATCGCGGTGGGGGTGAAGAGGAGACCCATCGCCCCCAATGGACCCGACCGGGACAGCAGCAGATAAACGGTCAGTCCCACCACCACCGGGGGGAGTCCCATCAGGGAATTCAGCACCACGATGACCGCCCGCCGCCCGGGAAACCGGAACAGGGCCAGCGCGGCGCCCAGGGGCAGGCCCACCACGGCGGACAAGATCACCGCGGTCAGGCTGACCCCCAACGACAGGGCGACGATCTCCATCAAATCGGAATCCAGCCGCTCGATCAACGTGAAGGCGGCGGCGAACGGCGTGTAGATTTCAGACATGGGATGCGGCCAATGGTTGAGAAGTCTGCCCGTATTCTCGCACGACGGTGCGAACCACACCTATCATACCCGACGGCGGATGCGGCACAAGCGAACCGAGGCCCGCGCGATGCCTGGCCCGCGCGATGCCTGGCCCGCGCGATACCTGGCCCGCGCGATACCTGGCCCGCGCGATACCTGGCCAGCACGGAGGCGGGCCCCACCCATCCTGCGTTCGCAGAAAAGCTGGTGTAATTACGGCCGCAGACCGGGATGATGCGTTGGCCCTAAAGCGGAATGGGCAGGACCTGATGCGAGCCGCCGAAAGTGTTAGGGTCACTGGGCAGTGGTCATCGGCCATCGGCCCATCGGTTTCGCCGGCGGCGAGACGACCGCGGTTCCGCTGGGGGCTGAACGACCGCCCTGGCCAGGCATCGGCAAGCGTGCAAGGAGATCGTCATGCCCATCACAGGCATCAACCACGTGGCCCTCAAAGTGCGCGACCTGGAACGCTCCCGCAAGTTCTACGAGCTGCTGGGGTTCGAGGAAACCGGCAGCCGCGACCGCATGCTGTTCTTTGCGGTGGCGGGACATCACCATCACATCGCGCTGCTGGAGATGGGCGAAGATGCCGTCGATCCGCCGCGCCACAGCGTGGGCGGGCTCCACTTCGCCATTACGGTGGACGAGGAAGCGGAGATCGGCAGGCTGTACCGGCTGGTCACCGAGGCGGGATACAAGGTGGTGCGCACGATCGACCATTTCTCCAATCGTTCCTTCTATGTCAAGGATCCCGACGGAAATGCCGTGGAAATCACCTACGACGTGCCCAAGGCGGAATGGGCCCATGTGGCGGACAACCCCTTCGCGACGGACCTGGATTACGAAATTCCCGGCGAAGAAAGCGGCTGACGCCGTTGAAAACTTCTACCGCCTTCGACCTTGCTGCGGAGCTCTCGTAGTTTCTTAATCATTCTTCCAAAAGGAGACGAAGGCTTGGTAGCCATCGGATTCGTTGGTATATTTCAATCGGACCCGGTAGGCATAGTCCATGTACGGTGAATCTTTTTTCTCAATGGATGCATCGACGACTTCAGCTATGATGGAACACTGATTCTTGATATTGACCGTTAAGTTCACTCCTATTTCGATATTCTGATCGGTAAATATGGCGATACCACCGACGGATACATTGGATATTCGATAATTGATGGGCGGCCCCGATACGCCGACCGTTATTTCGATGGGGAAATCGAATCTCGGCGTATTGCGCCGCTCGTCTTTAATGGGCGAGTGAGACCTTTGCATTAGCGATACGACCAGATTCTCGTACTCCTCTTTCCAGTATTCCGGGGAATGCTCTGACATTTGTCAACCTCAGATTGGCCATTTGTAGGCGTCCGCACCTAAAATTCACCATCCCGCTTGCGCCCACCGTAGCACATGCCGGTGGGCCTCTGCCTGCCCAGCATCGAGGTCTAATCGGATTGCGGCACCACCGCCATCGGCGGCATGGTGCTGACAAACTCTGGGGAAGTTTATTCCTGTACGGAGAATGGGTTAACCGAATACGGCATTTCCAGGCATCTGAGCGGCCCGCTGGTCCGCTTTGCCCTTGGCCGCGAATGTCCGATCTTTTCCGTGAGCCGCAACCCCGATCAGTTCCCCGTAGTTGGACTCGTATGCTTCCTGGTTCGGCAGGAAGCGATTTAATTTTCCGGGGTTTGGCCGCTATGCATTCGCGGGCGTGACGCAGACGGTGACGTTGCCGCTGCCCGAGCTCTGCCCGTAGGGCCCGAATTGGCGCCCGGCCACCGGCCCCGCCGCACTGGCCAGAGCCTCAACGGCACCGATCATGCCGCAGAGGGTGCGCCCCCCCATCTCGGCCACGGCGTCCTTGCAAAAGGCCGGTACCCATTCCATCAATTCGCGCACGTGGCCCCCGCAGAGGAGTTTCACGAGCCGCCGGTCCAGCGCCTGCAATTCGTCCGATGGCCAATTTTCCGGTCCCCGCACCACATCGTGGGAAAGGGCACAACTGGAGATGAACACGACGCGCCGGCCGGTGCGGGCGGCGGCCTCGTGTACCAATCCGCCCACGCGCATGCATTCCGTCAGGTCCGCACAGATGACGGTGGGCAGGGTGACGACCGGAATGGCCGCTTGCGGGTCCAGATAGCGCAACGGCACGAACTGGCCATAGTCCCATTGGTAATGGGGGGAATCCATGATTCCGCAGGGCACACCGGCCGCTGCGATCGTCTCCGCCAGGGTGTGCGCGAATTCCGGGTCCCCCTTGTAGCGGTAGGGCAGCCCCGGGATCAGGTCCGGCGCCTCGTCCGCGATGCAGAAGCCCTCGTGCACCTCGTGCGCCGTGACGAACCAGTTGAAGGTCGCCACCCAGTGGGCCGATTGCAGTACGATCAAGTCAGGGCTCAGCGCGCGCAGCGCATCCCCCAGCTCGCGGATGCCACCGATCATCCCCTTCACGAATTCGGGCGCCTGTTCCTCGACCCCCATCCGCGGCGTGTGGGGCGTGACCACGCTGGCAATCAGTCCTCCGTCCGGCATGTTACCTCCCATGTTCCTTGTGGATGCTGTTCCTTGTGGATGCAGCGTGCGGTGAGACCGCCGGCGTAGAGACCGTGAGCTAGATGCTGCGGCCCGCGTCCCGCCAGAAGGGCTCGCGCAGCTTGCGCTTGAAGATCTTGCCCGAATCCTCGCGCGGCAGATCTCCGCGGAATTCGATGTGCCGCGGTATCTTGTACCCTGCCAGGTGTTCGGAAAGGCCCGCCCGGATCTCCGCGGCGGAGGGGGTTTCGCCGTCCATGGGGGCGATAATGGCCGCCAGGGACTCTCCGAATTCGTCGTCGGGTATGCCGAATACAGCGCAATCCTGCACGCCGGGTAATCCGATCAGCACCGCTTCGATCTCGGCGGGGTAGATGTTCACGCCGCCGGAAATCACCAGGTCCCGCTTGCGGTCGCAGAGGTAGAGATAGCCCTCGTCGTCCAGATAGCCCACGTCGCCGCAGGTGATCAGGCCGTCCCGTTCGATCTCCCGGCGCTGGGCGTCCTTGCCGTGATAGGTGAAATCGGGGATGGCGTCCAATCGCATGTAGACCTCCCCCACCTGGCCGGTGGGAAGCGGCCGGCCGGCGTCATCGTAAATGCGCACCCGTGCGCCATCCACCGGGCGGCCCACGGTGCCGGGATGGGCCAGCCATTCCTCGCTGGTGCAGGCCACCACCGCCCCGCTCTCCGTGGCGCCATAATATTCGGCGACCACCGGCCCCAGCCATTCGATCATGCCCCGTTTCACTTGCGGCGGGCAGGGCGCCGCGGCATGCACCACCCAGCGCAAGGACGAGAGATCGTGCCGCGTGCGTTCCGGCTGCGGCAGCTTGAGCATGCGCACGAACATGGTGGGCACCATGTGCAGGGTGTCGATCCGGTGCCGCTCGATCAAGGTCAGCAATTCGACGGCGTCGAAGCGGGGTTGCAGCACCAGGGTGCCGCCGGCGAGGGCCGATTGCAGGGCGAAGAAGTTGGGCGCGCTGTGGTACATAGGTCCGGTGATCACGGTGCGTATGCCCGGTTGAATCCCGAAGACGCGGGCCGTCAATTCGGTCAGACCCACAACTTGCGCCTCGGTCATCGGCTGGCGGCGCACCCCCTTGGGCCGGCCCGTGGTGCCCGACGTATAAATCATACTCCCCCGCAGATTGGGTGGCGGGGATTCCCATTGGGTAAAATCTTCCAGCCACAGGCCCCATTCCGAGCGGCCGCCGGGCACCGGACTGGACCCGGCGGGAAGATCGTAGGCCGCCTGAATTTCAGGAGGCGTTGGCACCACCAGCACCTCGACGCCCGGGGGAATGTCCGCCTCCACGGCGGGCAGCAGGTCGGCATGGACGATCAGCACTTTGGCGCCGGAATCGGCGAGGATGTAGCCCGCCTCCTCGCCCGTGTAATGCCAGTTGATGGGCACCGGATAAGCTCCCAGGGCAGCGGCGGCGAAACTGGCCTCGAAGTACGGCATGTCGTTGCGCAGCAGAAGCGCGATGGTATCGGCATCCCCCACACCCAGGCGGGCCAATCCCGTGGCCGCCCGCGCCGCACGCTCGACGATCTCGTCCATGGATACCGCCCGATCGCCACTGATGATCTGTCCGGTCATGGGGTCAACCTTTGCTGTGCTTGAGAAAAAACAATGCTTGAGCTCTCGTTCCTCGCTGCGCCCCTTTGGTCGCTGGAAACAATACACCACAGGCCCGTGCCGTCACGTAACCGTCTCGCTTGCGTGAGCCTCGATGGGATACTCCCGTTCCACCCAGGCATCGATACCGCCCTCCAGCGGGCGCACCTTCAGGATGCCGTACTTGCGCAGTTGCAATGCCACCCGGGCACTGGTCGCCTCGTTGGGTCATGAACAGTAGAGAATCACCTCCTGCCCCTTGGGGATCTCTTCGTGGCGCCGTTCGATCTCTTCCGGGGACATGCGCAAGGCACCGGGTACGGAGTAAGGCGCGCTTTCGATATCCAACGGATGCCGCAGGTCTACGACCATCACCTCATCGCCGGAATCCATCATCCGCCTCAGCTCGTCGGCGGAGATTCGCGCGATGCGCAATTTGCGGATCATGAGCGTTCGCACCAGCAGCTTATACCCGATATACCCGGCAAAGATCACGGCCACCAAAATACCCGCCGCCGCCGCCCACTGGGCTACGAATATGCCGATCTGCTCCAATTGATCGCTGAACAAGGCTCCCAACCCGATGAAGGTTCCCACCCAGATCAGCGTGCCCGCCCCGTCGTACAGCAAGAATCGCGGCAGGCTGGCCTTGGTGATACCTGCCAGGGGTGGGGCGATGGTGCTCAGGCCCGGAATAAATTTCACCACGAGCAGAGAAGCCAGCCCGTGCCGGGCGAACACCTGCTCCGTGAGCCGCTTGCACGCATCCGGCTCCAGGGAAATCTTGCACAGCAGGCCCAGCACCCGCGTGCCGCTCCTGCGGCCCAACTGGTACCAGATCAGATCGGCGGTCATGGTAGCGATTCCAGCCAAGGCGATTACCAGCGGCCCGTTCATCTCACCCGTGCCCACCAGCGCACCGGCGGCGACAAGAATCGGGATGCTGGGAAACGGCAATCCGATCTGCTCCAGAAATACCCCCGCGAACAGCACCCATTCGCCATACTCGATCAGGAATTCCAGCATCTCCACCAGGGTCCCTCCATAACAGGCAAACGCGGAAATTAGCTCCTATTAAAAAGACTGGCGGGTGGGATTGTCAATGCGGGTGGGGCGGGACAAATTTGATGAGGTGGGCAATTCGGGTCGCCACCGCGATCCGGTCTGCCTTGACTTTAGCGCCAAGCCACTCGATTCTATGATCATATTGGCGCGCCCGTTCTCTATGACGGCGGCGGTCCATGGAAACCATCAAAACGCCGGCCCTATCGAGAGATCTTCTTCGGCTCGAACAAAATTGGGTCAAGCTCACTGCTCCTTTTCACGAACCAAGGGCGCAACAGAAATGCCGAAAGTAGAGTCTGAGTTCTGCAGATTTCGTACATATTTATCAAAATTACGCTTTATCTAAAGATCGCGCCCTTTTTCCCGCTAATATATGAATCTATCCGTATGCAACAAAAATATGAGCGATACTAATATCGATAAGCCGAGCCTGAAGCACAGGATTCAGTATAAAATCGACAATTTCTTTTCTGGCGGCGGAGCGACAATTATCGTCGCTCTATTACCATTATTTGCAATATCATTCCTGGTAATGGGTGGTATTCGCGTCGTATTGAATCTGATTTATCCAGACCCTCTCGATGAAAATATTACGGGGATACCGGATCAACTCTGGAGAGTATTCCTCCAGATCATGGATATCGGCGCTATCACGGAAGAAAATGAAGCCGCCTATCCCAATAAATTCATGGGGATTGTTACGTCGATCGCCGGATTGCTATTATTTTCGACGATGCTTGCCATTTTTTCCAGCCTGTTCAAAGAAAAGCTGGAGTCTCTCAGGAAAGGAAATAGCGCGGTTATAGAAAGCGGTCATACGCTGATATTAGGCTTCGGTAACCGGGCACTGGAAATAATCCGTGAACTCATCGAAGCCAATGCGTCGGAAAGAGATGCCGCTGTGGTCGTCTTGGCGGAAGAGGAGAAAGAGGTCATGGACGATTACTTCCGGAGCAACCTGTTAGAACGGGAATCGACCCGAATCATCACACGTACCGGTTCGCCTTCCAGTCACCTAGTATTGAAAAAGCTCGGGGTTCAGAGGGCAAATTCCGTAATAATATTGAACACCGCCGGCCCCGCCGATCCTCCGAACGTGAAGGCGCAGTCCGATTATCGCGTACTCAAATCAATATTGGCTATACTGGCGACGACGGGTGAAGGCAATACGCCACAAATCGTCGCGAATTTATATTTTTCCCGAACCCGCCATCTGGCGGAAGGCATATTGCCAGGGAATATATGCACTATCGATGACGACACGATTCTGGCTAAAATACTGGTACAGACGTCTCGAATTTCCGGTCTATCTCTTGTCTACACCGATTTGGTTGGCTTCAAGGGCAACGAGGTTTACTTCTCGCCAATTCCCTCGAATTTGACAAAACTATCCTTCGGAGAGTTGCAATTTCATTTCAAACAGAGCGTGCCGTTGGGGATTCGCAATGCGGACAGGCAGATTACACTGAATCCGCCGCCCGCCACGATGTTGCAGCAGGGGGATGAAGTGGTGTTACTGGCTGAAGATGACTCGGCCATCGTGTTCTACGATACGCCACCGGTCGTTCCGAATGAGCTGAATTACTCATCGAAAAAATTCTATTTGGACGTGGAAAAGTTCCTGATCATCGGTTGGAGCACTAAAAGCCCTATATTGGTCGAAGAATACAGCAGCTATATCAAAGATGGATCAAGCATCCACGTGATCGTCGATAAAATCAGTCCTGATATCCGCAATAAATTTGATAGAATTGCATCGAAATATCCGGGCGCGGAGTTGAAATTAATAGAGTATGACTACATGTCGCCTGATTTTCCGGGAAATGTAAGGCCTCACGAGTATGACAATGTGGTCATCCTGGCCAGCGACGGGAATAATGCCGAGGAGGTCGATGCGGAGACGATCTTCCTCCTGCTGAAATTTCGCCAGTACTTTCGCGAGATCGAGGAAAAATCGGGCCAGCCGGTCACTACCCAATTGGTTACGGAAGTGATGGACTCGGACAATTCGGATATTATCAAGCAAACCGGTGTGCGGGATTTCTTGATTTCGAACCAGTTCGTATCCAAAATTATGGCCCAGCTATCCCAGGAAAAAGACATCAAGATGGTCTATGACGAGCTATTCCGGGAAGAAGGGAGCGAGATCTATTTGAAATCAGCCGAATTATTTCTGAGAGACTTTCCCGTCCAGGCTACATTTGCCGATCTTATGCTGGCGGCGCAGAAAAGAAACGAGATCTGTATCGGCGTGAAAATTGCTGCCTCCGGTGACGATGAAGGGCAAAATTTTGGCGTGCAAATCATACCTTGCAAAGATACGTTATTTCATCTCCAAGCCGATGACTTGCTGATCACATTGGCCGAAAATGAATCTTGAAATTATGGGGAACGGCCAAAACACCGGCGCCCATGCCCCCCCCCTGAGCCTTCATTCCTGGGTGTAACAGACCCAGCCGGCAGTCGGGTAGCCGTTCGCTGCGGGCGCCAACGATTGTAACGCCGAGAACGATTTAATTCTTCGACACGATTGGGTGGGAGATTGAGCCCCTAGTCCAATTTACCGGACTTGCCGTGGAATCGCGGCATCAGGTGGACATCGGTGTGAACGTTGGCAACGCGCCGCGCCGCCCGTAACCGTGGGGACAGATTTCTTGGTGGTAAAATGGCTTTGGCGGTAAAATTGGAGGTAAATGGGCCAGCAGCGAAGAAACGATTTCCCCCGCTGCTGGCCTTTTTTCGCCGGCCGCTTAGTTGACGCCGACTTCCTTGGGTTTGGCGTTGCCGCCGCCCTCGGTGATGGCGATCACTTTGGCCGCCGCTTCGGGTTTCTTGGGCAACGATAGGGTCAACACGCCGTCCTTGTAACTGGCTTCGATGGCATCGCCGTCCACATCGTCGGGGACTGAAAAGCTGCGGTAAAACGATCCGTATGCCCGCTCGGAGCGATAGTATCCGTTTTGTTCCTTGCTTTCCTCACGGTGCTTTTCGCCTTGCAGCGTCAGCACACCGTTTTTGACCTCGATCTTCAGGCCATCGCGATCGACGCCGGGAATCTCCGCCGTCAGTACGATCGTGTCGCCGATTTCACGGATGTCCACTCGCGGCACGAGGGTGCGTCCTTCGGATTTGGGCGATGCGACCGGCAACGAACTGATAAAGTCTGTCGTCAGCCGATCAAATACAGTATCGAACCAGGGATTGGGGTTATAGCGAATGATATTCATGGATTGCTCCTTCTCTATAGGTGCTTCCTTGGGGCTTCAGCCCGTTAACCATCATCTGTTAGCACTCTAACATTATGAGTGCTAACATGTCAACCCAGAGTTTCGATTTTTTTATTTATGCGAATAAGCGCGCAATTTCAGCTAGATGGGCCGATAGAGATTATGTGGACGGGGTGATGGAAATGCGAAATAAAGATGATTTCGGCATTGGGCGATTGACATTCCACGCAAGAGGCGCTGATATGTGAACCGGTTCGTGCGAAGCGAACAAGAAGGGCGGTTTGCGGACAGCGGGGGCGTGAAAACCATGGATTCCGCAGGAGTCGCCACACCAAAACACGAAGTGACATTGGGCAGATGGCAGCCAACAAAACGCAGACGCGATTCGACTTCGATTGCACCACGCCCGTGCAGATCCAACGCAAAGAGGAAGACGGCGGAGCCCGCCACATTGGCCGGCTGATGGGCAATGTGGGCAACCGCTACCTGATTCTGCAGGCACTGGGGGATTTGGAACTGGTGCCCGGGGACAAGGTGATCCTGCGCATGCTCCTGGGCAACGCGGTCGTGGGATTCGAAACCGTCATCCGCGACGTCATGGACCGCACCGTGAAGCTGATCCTGGCCGACTATCCGCAATTCGTGGAGACGATCAACTTGCGTAAATCGGACCGCATCAAAGTCTTTATACCCACCGATGTCCGGGCAAGCGCGGGTCTCTCCGAAGAGAAAGACCTGTTGCTGGTTCGGGCCATGATTCTGAACATCAGCAGTGGCGGATGCTGTTTCAGTTCGAAAACATCCATTGAGGTACAGCAAGATGTCAACCTCTCCTTTTCCCTGCCGGGGGAAACTCACGTCTACAACCTCAACGCGATCGTGATGCAGACCAAGGCGGTGGAGGAGATTTTTGCCCAGCGCGTCAAGTTCGGCGATGGCGGGAAAAAACTGGTACACATGGGCGAATTGGGCAAGTGGATCGATGAGAACGCTACATTCGCCATCGACAGCCTCGCGGCACCGCAACCGATCTAATCTCAAGAAATCCCTCCAAGTACCGATAATCAAATAGACCCGTCCAGCCACGTGCCGGTGCGATCCCGCGGCCTTGCGCCGATGAGCCGGGCAATTCCCGCACATTATCGGCGCCGAGCGCCATGCCGCGCGGTATTCAGCAAGATCGGCCGCCACCCAAAATCCGTAAGGATATCGAGTCATGCATAAATGGATCGCGATCGTCATTGGATTGCTGCTCCTGGCCTCGTCGTCGGGTTGTGCGCCCACCCTGGAGCCGATCCGTCGCAGGATCGAGGCCGGCAACCGGATGATGGAATGGGGGCTGGTCTATTTTCGCAGTTGGTTGCGTGAAAAGGATGGCAAGTATCTGAACCTGGCCCGGCACCAAACAGCCGGAGCAGTGGTTCGCTTCTTCGATCTGCAGTTTGAGTTGGGGCACTCTTATCCCGCATTCTACATCATCGACAGACGTCGACGCGAAGGGTGCCGCTTCCTGCGGGAAATCGACATTGCCGCCGCCCGAAACGGCGTGGAACTCGACGACACCGATCGTGAAGGTTGTCTGAAATAGGAGATCAGACAGTTTCGGTATCAGTCAGTTCACCGCCCCCGCCCACGGCGTATCGGTGCTGGCCACTATCACCACTGCACGGAAGGATTTGCTGTCCGGCGGTGTCGCCCACTGCTGCGACGTTTGTGCAAATTGGCCCCGCGGTTGGCCGTTCGGTCATCTCAGATGTTTTCGCTCCGCGGGGCGACGATCCCTGGAACGTCGATTTTGACCGCAGCCTGCTAAAGGTGTAATGGGATAGTACGGCTTCATTCTCGCCTATGCACGATTCGATGAATCGCACTTCCCTAGTCGGCATTCTGGTAACGGCGACCGTTTTCGCCGGGCTGCTCTTTTTGTTTCCAGCCCAATGGGTGGCCTTGTTGGCGGCAATAGTGGCGTTGGTCACCGGCCAGGTGATCCTCGTCAGGCGCCATATCACGGTTCTACCGGCTCCCAGCCGACGCGTAGCATCGTCGAGGGGCGGTGAACCGCTGGATGGTGCGTCCCCTGCCGCGTTGCGCGGGACCCCGGCGCCGCCGGAGCCGCCGGAGCCGGAATCGGTCCCCGCGACGGAAACTGTCGATCCGCACGACAAGGAGCTATACAGCCGTTTCCGCGCCCATCTGGAAAAATTCGAACAGTCCGCTGCGGACAGCGGAGCTGACGGCGATGCAGCGGCCAAGGCGCCTCCCCCGGAATCTGACGCGGATGGCAGCGATGCGCTAGCGGATCAGACCGAGGATAAAATCGAAATATCGGCGGCTGCCAAGGCCGGCGGTAAATTTCCGGCCAGCAAATTTCCGGCAATGAGCCAAAGGCCCACTGTCGCGTCAGGCGATACGAAGGCAGTTGCCGAGGATGGAGAGGATCGCGACCTTTTTGCCGACCTTCGACCCGGCATGGCGGGCGCTGACGCGGCTGAAACTCCCTCTGCGCAAAATCCCGAACCACGAGGGCATCAGGCCCCAGCCAAATCCGCCGCGCCGCCCTTGGACGAGGTGCAAGCCGCCCTAGAGCACGCCCGCTCGCCGGAAAATTTACGCCAGGAAGGCGCGGCCCTGCTGAAACTGGCCCAGGATGCTCACGACGCCGGGGAGCGGAAGGGGTTGGAGGCCGCCCTGGAGCAATTTGGGGCCTTGCTGGAAGATGCCCCCGAATTGATGGACTGGCGGGCCGCATGGCTGCGCGCCCGGCTGGCGGTCATGCAAGACCGCCTGGAAGACGTCCCCATTGCCTTCGAGGAGATGCTGCGCCGGAAAGGCGAACCGCCGGAATCCGACGTGCCGGAGGTTTTGCACGAAATGCTGGCCGGGGTCCCGCGCGAGGCCGAACCGGCCACCCGGGTGGCCTTGCTCCATAAGATTCTCTCCGCTTATCGTCAGTCCGGAAAGCGCGAGGCGATGGACCGTATCTATTCCCTCATCGAAGAAGTGCAGGAAAGCACCGGAGACGAGCGGAAGCTGATTCGGCTCTATAAGAACCACCTCACCATCCGCGAAGCGCTGGGCAATCGCGAAGGGCAGCTGGAGCTCATCGACAAGATCGGCAAGCGCTACTTCAAGCTGGGCGATACGGCCCCGGCAAAGGAGTATTATGAGATGGGGCTCAAGCTGCGAGCCCAGCTTCAGGCCGAGTCCGGCGAAGGGAAGATCGCCGGCGATGGGGCAGCCGTGGATTCCGGCGAGAAAGCCCCCGCCGCCGACTCTGTAGAACCAGCCGCCGCCGACTCTGCCCCCCCTGACTCTGCCCCCCCCAATTCTGCAGAACCAGCCGCCGCAGATACCACGGACGAAATTGCTCCGGATTCCGACGCGCCGCCGCCGGAGGCGCCAGGCGAGAGCAAACCGCACCCAGCAAAGAAAGGCTAATTTATTAGTAACTGGATTCGACTCCGGCGGATCAGTTCCAACCGGCACGACAAATTCGAACCTCGATCGCACCGGTCATGTCGCCCAGCGAGGGCCATCTTCTTATGTAGACGCCGTGGCCGATTGGGGACGAAGTGCGGGTCAATACGCCCATTGACGGGTAATCAAGGTTGCCGGTACCTTGGTAGATTCCCGGCGGTTGCAGATTCCTATACGCACGCCCACGCACTTCGCCATGGAGGCCCATGAACCGCCAGCGACTCGACCCTGATTCCCGCCTTTACCGCATCCGCCATTCCCTGTCCCACGTTTTGGCCCAGGCGGTGATGGAAATCCGTCCCGAAGCCAAGCTGGGTTACGGCCCGCCCATCGAAAACGGGTTTTACTACGATTTCGACCTGCACCCGCCCCTCGCGCCGGAGGACCTGCCGCGGCTGGAGAAAATTATGCGGCGCATCATAGGGGCCGACCAGAGATTCGAGCGGGAGGACGTTCCCGCCGAGGAACTGATCGAGCGGCTCAGGGGCGACGGGGCCATTTACAAGACTGAAAATGCTGAAGAAATGCGGGACAACGGTCAGAAGGTGCTGAGTGTCTACCGCAACGGACCGTTTTCCGATATGTGCGAAGGGCCCCATGTAACGTCCACCAAGGAACTGCCAGCGGACGCGTTCAAGATCGATTCCCTGGCCGGCGCCTACTGGCGCGGCTCGGAAGAGAACAAGATGCTCCAGCGCGTCTATGGCCTGGCCTTCGAGAACAAGACCGAGCTGAAGGAATTCCTGGCCAAGCGGGAACTGGCCAAGGAAAGAGATCACCGCAAGCTGGGCGCCGAACTGCAAATCTTCACCATATCCGATGAGGTGGGCCGGGGTTTGCCCTTGTGGATGCCCAACGGCACCGTTTTGCGTGATGAACTGGAAAAGCTGGCCAAGGAGACGGAGTTTCAGTGGGGCTATCAGAGAGTCTCCACCCCGCACATCACCAAGGAGGGGTTGTTTCTCAAATCGGGCCACCTGCCCTATTACGCGGCGGATATGTTTCCGCCCATGGAAGGGGACGAGGGCAACTATTACCTGAAGCCGATGAACTGCCCCCTCCACCATATGATCTATAAGGCGATCCCCCGCAGCTACCGCGATTTGCCCCTGCGGCTGGCAGAGTACGGCACCTGCTACCGCTATGAGCAATCCGGCGAGCTTTCAGGACTGTTGCGCGTGCGAGCCATGGCGATGAACGACGCGCATATATACTGCGCCGAGGAGCAAACGCGGGAGGAGTTCGCCTCGGTGATGCGGCTCCACTCCTTCTACTATGATTTGTTCGGAATCGAGAATTACTGGGTACGGCTTTCGTTGCCCGATCTTGCGGCAGCTGGGAAGAAGTTCGTGGGGCACCCCGATGTATGGGCGCGCGCCGAAAAATTGGTTATTGAGGCCATGGAGGACTCTGGAATACCCTTCGAGGCGGTGCGTGGCGAGGCGGCGTTCTACGGACCGAAGATCGACATGCAACTCCGCAACGTGATCGGGCGCGAGGAAACCGTATCCACCAATCAGCTGGACCTGATTATGTCGGAACGGTTCGACTTGACCTACATCGGAAAAGACAATGAGCGCCACCGGCCCCAGATTATACACCGCGCCCCTCTGGGCACCCACGAGCGCTTTGTGGCCTTCCTGATCGAACACTATGGCGGGGTTTTCCCCACCTGGCTCGCGCCGGTGCAGGTGCGCCTGATTCCCGTGGCCCCCGCGTTCAACGCGTACGTCCAGGGGCTGCGCGACGTCCTACGCCGAGGATTCGTCCGTGCGGAAGTCGACGATTCGGGCGATTCCTTTGGCAAGAAAATACGCTCCGGCGCCACGTCCAAGGTGCCCAATCTGTTCATCGTGGGACAGAAAGAAGCCAGCGATTCCGCCGTCAGCTGGAAGCGGCATGGTGCGAAAGCGCAAATCACCCTGCCCTTCGACAAGGCCAGGGAAATGCTGCAGAAAGAGATATCCGAACGGATCGATTGGCGCCGTGATGATGGGGAACCCTGAAACCGGCGGGCGCCGCCAGTCGCTGAAAAAGGCCATTCACTCCGCCGTCTGGCCGGATTCGTCCTCTTTGGGTTTGGCGTGACTCTGCTTGCGCATTTGCGCGATTTCCTTCAGCGCGTCGTCGGCGGCTTTGGTGTGCCCGCGATCGTTGTATACCCTATAGAGAGACTCGAGGAACTTGATCTTCTCTTCGGCCTTCTGTTGCGGTGGAATCTTGACGAGTTCCAGGACGCGCTTGCCTTCGAGCAGGTTCTGAATCGCGCCCTTCGAGTTTTCGATGATCTGGTAATTGTGGGCGATGAAGAAGTAGGCTTTGTGTTTGGGGATGAATCTCTCCGCACGCGCCGCCTCCAGATAGAACGTATTGGCGATCTGAATCATGCTTGAAATCGTTTTCTGCATCGCCAATATGGAATTGTTGGCCAACGGGGTGATGTTGGCCCGGTTGTCCCGATTGAATCGTGCAATGAACCCGCTCAGTTTTTGATTGTTCTGCACTTTCTGAGACTCTTCGCGCTTGCCCGACTGAACGTTGAAGTAGAAATCGATCATCGACTGAAAAATTCCGGCCTTGCGGAAGGCGACCTCGCCCATCTTCTGCTGATAAAGAGGCCGGCTTTTGACGCGCATGATCTTTTCGTATTCCGCCATCTGCACCAGCGCCTCGTAGTACCGGCTGCCGCGCAGATAGAGCTTGATGATGGTCTCGCGGGAGGCGAGATCGTTGGGGTCTTTCTTGATATTGAGCATGTTCAACATCTGGCGATGCACCTCCCGCTCGGTGGCCGCCGTCTCGTAATGTTGTGGTCCCAAGATCTTATATACGGCCACAATCACGCCCTGGGCCGAGATGCTCAGTGCCTTAGGCGCTTTTTGCACGGCGATGGAAAGTGCATCGATGGATTGGAAAAGGAGAAACTGCTGCCGTTCGCCGTCGTTTTCCTCCTTCGCCGCGGCGTCGAGAAAAAGGCGCCCGAGGGCCTCGTAAATCTTATCGGCTTGTTCATTGTTATAATAGAACCCGTTAAATTTGGGCAGCAGCTTTTGCAGATCCTTTGGCGAAGGCCCGCTTGCCAGCGACGACGCCATTTGCTCCAGGGAGACCTTGGGCTTGCGCGAAAACAGGCGCTTGCGCCGCTTCGCCTCCAATTCCAGCACGTGAGGCACGATAGGCTTGGAACGCGCGTCGAAGGCGAACGCCACGGGCCGCATCTTCGGCTTTGCAGCAGAACCAGCAGGGGCTGCACTCGATTCTGCCATCAGAGGCGCCCTTTAATGGGGTGGATGAAAAACGAAAATCTTCAGGATTTACAGCATACACCAATGACTTGAATTCCGCACGGTGGTGCCGGATTTCGCGACTCCACGGCCCGCTGTGCGATATTGCTCGGCGTTTCTTCCAGTTGCCAATTCAGTCTGCCCGGCCGACTGTTTTTTGACATGGCGCTTACACGGCCGTGGGCGGTGGCTGGCCTGGCATGGCGGCCCGGTTCAGAACGGCCGGGCTCGTTCGATAACGTGGCCTCGGGTTGCATAGCTGATATTTCAACGAATGATTGACGTAAATGGTGCCCTTCATTACCTTCGCGAATTCCGCCCAGCGCGTCTCCTTACCCCACGAGATTGCATCTTGTGGTTTCTTGGATACGCCTTTTAACAAACACGATCGTTGCACCTTTGGTTGTAACTATGATTAAATAATTAGAACCTTTTGACTCGATAGTGGCATTTTCGGTTTTCACGTTGAAACTTTTCATACCAAAAAATCCAGTAACTATCATCCTCCCATACAAAACTTTAACCTGTCCCCGTTTTCCGTTTCTATACCAATTCTTTATTTGTAAAACTGTATGACTCCCAATAACAAGCGTGGGGTTATCTTCCGATTTCACGATAATTCTGGAATTCGAACCGGCACGGATCACGTCATTGAGTTTGATCTGGATTTCGGAATCCGCGGACTGAAACACCAAGCGGGAACCCTCACGCAACAGAATCAACTGCCCTTTGCAAACAATGGCAGCACCATATATTCCTGCTCCCCATACAGTATTGGAAAGGGCCAAGCCCAAAAGAGCGATAATCGCAAACCTGAAGATTAGCATTCACGCCAATATGAATCTTGCGCAAGATGTCCAGCTCAGAACTTTACTCTTGTAAATGGTGATTTTCATCACTTTTTAACTTTCTCGATTCGTCACAACCCAGGACCACTCACGGATTCCCTGAGGGGCATGATCCGTCCGTAGGATCAACTTGGAATCCGTAAACAAAACGATTAGTCAAAATTGGCATGCATCCAGCGCCGCCACCAACTGTAGATGCCAATCCGTTTGCATCGTTTTTGGTCCCGCCACTTACCGAAGCGTAGTCACCGCTGGCGATGTTGTTCTGCCCGCCGCTGATAGCGGATTGGGTGCCGCTGGCGGTGTTGTTTGCCCCGCCGCTGACGGAGGCGTAGGGACCGGTGGCGTGGTTGTTCTACCCGCCGCTCACCGTGGCCGAGGCTCCGGTAATATAGTTATCCCACCCCGCGACGAGGCCGCCGTAGCTGGAGTAGCTGTGCTCGGCACCGATCACCAGGTTGTGGGAGCCTGTGCGGACATTGGTTTGCCCCGCGTCTTCGTTATAACCGATGATCAGTTTACCCAGACCCGTGCAGGGATCGCAGACACGGCTACCCCCTTTATCACATAGATCGATGGTGCAAATGTAATAATGGTTTGTTATTCATCTGGCGGGGAAAAGATCAACACCGAAATATATCTAGATATCAAACTTATCGAGGTTCAAGTTCGTCTTTCGGTGGGACAAACCGGCCAGGGGTTATCAGGGGCTGGGCTGAATTTCAGTCAGCTTGCCGTCCAGAAAGATGAGCTTCAGCGCGCCAGCCCCGCCCGCTCTGGGGGCCGGATAGTGCCACACCGCCAGCTCGCCCCAACAAGGATTTTGTGCTTCGATGCGGGCCGGCTGGCCCAGAATGCGCCGGGCTTGCGCCTGCGAGAGCCCCAGATTGAGTTTTTCAGCAGGAGCCCCATGACGTGGGGAGGTCCCGGATTTGGAAGTGGACGAATTGCCGGTCTCGATCGGTGTGTCAATCCGGTTGCCCCACTCGGACCACGAGCCGTCGTAGCCTCGGACATGGGGATATCCCAACCATCTGAGCGTGAAATAGCTATGAGATGCGCGCATGAGGGACTGGCAATAGACCGCCACGGTCTTGTCCGGAGTGACGCCAAGATCCAGGTAAGTTGCGGCGAGCCCCTCCCGGTCGCGGAAGATGCCGTCGTGCAAGTGGTTGCGCCAATCCATGGAGAAGGCATTGGGGATGTGCCCGCCTCGCAAGGCATAGACTTTCGTCCCCGCGTACTCTTCCGGGGAGCGGGCGTCCACCATGGCCACGTCCGCGCTGTTCAGATGGGAACGCATCCACTCCAGATCGGCGATTCTCTCCGGCTGCGGATTGGGCTCGAAATCACCGGGCGGACCTGTGGGGATATCCTTGGAAACCGCGTAGCCCGCCCGCAGCCACGCCTCCCATCCGCCATCGAGCAGGCGCCCTCGACTCTGGCCCAGATAATCCAACACCCAGAACAGCCGGGCGGCGAATAACCCATTGACCGCGTCGTAGCCCACCACCGTGGTTTCGCTGCCGATGCCCACGCGGCGCAAAGATTCGGCGACCTCTCGGATCGGCGGTAACACGCCTTTCACCCCATCGATCTCGATACGCAGGGTGTCGATGGGTAAATGCACTGCACCGGGCACGTGGCCGGCCCGGTATTGATCGCCGGGACGCAGATCGATGATGCGCAGGTGCGGATCGGCCCCATGATCGCGAAGCCACTGCGTATCCACGAGCAGCTCGGGCCGGGGCTCCAATGCGCTGCTGCCAGCGCCTGCCACCTTCCCGGCGGTCACGTCCCAGAATCGCACAGCCACCGCCACGATGAGCAGCAGCAGCAACACCCCGGATATCCTGGATTGAAAACGCACACCCCGAATTCGCATCATCTGGCCACCTTCAGGCGGTAGAATAACACGTACACCCCGCTCCAGCACCCCAGCACGATGAACACGGTCGCAATGAGGCTGGTGATGGAAAATGCCGCCACCCCGCTGAGGCTGTGGCCGATATTGCAGCCGCCGGCAATACTTCCGCCTACACCCATCATAAAGCCCCCGCCCATTTGCTGGAGGATGCGCGTGGGATAGGGCAGCCGCCACTGCAATTGGCCGCCCTTACGCGCGCCCAGAGCCGCTCCGAGAGGGATGGCGAGCAAAACGAAGGCGCTCCAGTTGATGAGCTGGCCATCGCCCAGCAGGAACAGGCGGCCCCAGGCCAATGTGGGCTGAATCATCGACAGCCCGTAATAGCGGCCGGTCAGGCTGGAGACGACCCACGCCAGCGCCGCCACCAAGCCGATGGCCAAGCCGGTTTCCATCCAGTGCCAGCGCCCTTTGTCGGCATCGCCCCTGGGCCCGCGCAATATCCAGAATACCAGCAGGAGTCCCAAGATCAGCACCAGCCATGCGGGATCAATCCCGAGGGCCCCATCGACCGTGGGGGGCATCGATAGTCGAGGTTCCCGCAATGCCAGCCTCAGCGGAGCAAGCAGGCCGGCGTCGGTCACGAGAATTCCCAACAGGAACACCACGACGACCACATAGGCCCCGATCAAGCCTTCACCCAGACGATAGAAATTGCCGCTGGTGCAGCCCCGGGCCAACACCATCCCGGCGCCGAAGACGAAGCCGCCCAACGCGGCGGCAAGCCACCACACGGGTGGTGCGGCCGGCTGAAATTCGAGCAGATCGCCCAGGGAGACCAACACAGCCATCTGAACCAGTAACGCGATTCCGTACGCCTTGAGCAGGCGGCTGTCACGGCTGAACAACACCTCGCGGAAAGCACTGTTCATGCAGAACCCGCCCCGCTGCAAGCAATATCCAAACAGGAAGCCCACTGGCAACCCCAAAAGTGCCATCTTCCACACAGCTTACCCCGGCGAACGATTCGATGACGTTGGCCTAAAAACGAAGATCAGGTGCCAACCGATATAGTAACCGGATCAGCGGTACAGGCAATGATTTCGGCTACGGAATCCGGCCGTTGGCGGAAGGAAAAAAAAACGCCCGCGTAAAACGCGGGCGCAGGGGAGAACCATTGCCGATTGAGCGTGTCAGCTCACCGAAGCCATTATTCCGCAGTAGTCTCGAAGGATTGCTCCAGATCGCTCCTTTCAGTCGATCGACGCCGGGAGAAGGCCGCGAAGGCCTGATCCGCAAATCCTTTCGAAACCGAGTAGAGAAATTCGTTGAGCACGTTGGCCATGGACATCATGGTCGTTTTCTTGCGCTTGACGGAGGTGATATCGAGCTCGAGAATCAACCCGGGGAGGACGTGATAGGGATTGATATGGGATTCGAATTCCTCGAACTTGCGGTCCAGGAAGCTCAAGCGGTTTTCCACAATCGTGCGGTCCACCGGATTCTGATTGCCGTATATATCCCGCAATCGCTTGCGAGTGTTCAGAATCCGCTTACGGAGTTCCTCGACAGCGTGAATATTGGTCTTGTTGAGTTCCTCCACCTCGGTAGAACGTGGGGGGACAAATACGACCTCGTTCCAAGCGTTGGGCTGCTCTTCCTCGGGCTCCTCTTCGGACCTGGAGGAAAACCACCCGCCTGTCCGGCCACCATCTTCTTTCAGGTAATGTTGCGCGACGTCGTCGTAATCCTGCTTCCCGGTCGAGGCTTTGTGATCGCTGTAGAGCACGTTGGTGACGTCGACAACTTTCATCAGTTCCTTGCGCAACTCCTCGAATTGAATATCGTAGGCGGAGCGCATTTCGCGGATCTGGTCGTCATCCACATAGACCACCCTGATTTGATACCTCTCATCCGGTAAATCGGCGACAACCGTATCCTCGTATTCGCGAATGACGCATTCGCGGGCATTCTTGAAGTTCTCGATGTGCTGGTAGCCCATCTTGGAGGTATCGAGGATCGACGTGATGTTATTGACCGCGGTATTGAATCCACGGTTGCGGATATTTTCGTTGTCTATGATTTTCTTGATGTTTTCGCGAACATTGAGCGGGTCATACTCGTCGGGATCGATTTCCGCCTGCAAGCCCGTGATCTTGTCCATGAAACGCTTGGCCACGAATTGGTATCGCTTGCCTTGCTCGTTTTCCACATCGTCGTCGACGTAGTTATCGAGGGCCTTTATTTTCTCGAAGATCATCTCCGTGTCGGTCAACTCCTCCTTGCCCTCGTCGATCAAGGTCATGTTGAGTTCCTTGATTTCCTGGTCGATCAACTCGTGGATGTGTTTGCTGATGACGTCTTTGACGATGGTTTCGACGGGCACCTGGTAGTGATAGATGGGGCTGATCAATTCTGAATCGAGAATATTGATCGCCAACTTCACATCCATCACGGTCTTGGGTTTGTAAAAATTGTTTTTGAATGAGCATTTGGCGATGGCATAGGCATTCTCGCCCCGTACAAACGCGCCGACGTCCGTTTTCTGCCGCAGCAAAGCGTTGGTCTCGTTCTCCAATTCGTACATGCCTCGCTGGATGTGGCCCTGCAAGTGGCCATAAATATTGACGATCGATTTTTCGATTTCGCCGGTGTTGAATTTGTCCATGCCACCGATCTTGTCCAGAATTTCGGCGATCTCCCGCGGTGTGTAGCGGTTGAGATTGCGGTACTCCTCCTTATCGATCAGATCCCGCAATTTCTTGCCCATCTCATCTTCCATCGTCGTGATGTAACGATTGAACATGTTCTGGAAATTCTGGTTGAAATAATTGTGCAGCTTGGACTTGACGCCGCCCATCACATCCAACTTTTCCAAAACCTCCGGCGGAAGCTTGGCGTGAATGTGGTTGAGGACCTTGTCCACCTCCTCGTCGATCAGGAGCTTGGACTCTTCGTACTCGTTCCGGTTGTCCCGGTTCAGGCTATTCCTGGACCCGACTGCGCTCGGTTTTTCCGGGTGGATGATATTCGGGCCATGAGACATGCTGTCGCGTGCCATTCTCTTGCTCCTCGTCTGGTAGCGGACCGGCCTCAAGCCGGCGATAATGCCGCCCGCCGGCCCAAGCGCAATAAAAGGGGACTCCCCATTGCGTTAGGGAAAGCCTTCAACTCCCCGAAATTTTCCCTTTACTTGATCAATTTCCCGGCGATTGTCAACCCAAATTTCGTTTGAGCGGCAACCGCCGCATCAGGCGCCAGCGATAACACCGGATAGGCTTGATCACGGTTCATCGGCTGTTGGGCCCACATCGGTTGATTCACCATCTGGCCGAATCCTGAGTTTCAAAATTTCTGTGGATCGACGCCGTTTCGACCAAACCCATGGCAGCTGTCCAATACTTTAATCCGCTGACGGTCATATCCGCCGGCCGAGGGCCCGGTGCCTTGCCGATCAAGCATTTACTCTGCTTTGGGAACCGTTGCGAAAAGGGATTCGTATCGCCGCCGGTGCTTCGAATCCATGCACTCATGCGCCGGGCCGCTCAGCCGGTATCGCTCAGCCGGTATCGCTCATCGAGTGTGGACAATAATATCCGGCGGTTATGACGCCCATGAATAGGGCCATAGACGACCAGCAACGGCCGGAAATCGTGGTAGAGATTACACCTGTGCTATGTGCTCTACCGGTAATCTTCTTGTCATTTCGGCCCTGTTGTGAAACCTAAAGATGAATTCCGGCCGGCCGGATGGACCTGGGGGAACGCGCATCCCTGACGCCGGCTCCATTTTCAGTCCGACGCGGAATAAAACGAAAGACCCGATAATGCGCTGGGTTTGCAGGGGATCGCCCCGGGTTCCCGGCGCTGCGATGTGGTGACGTGACCACTCTCCGCGTCCGGTAATTTGGCAACCCACTCAGTCTGATGTGGACCAAGGGCACGGTCGGCATCAGTCATTTCGATACCTGAAGGAGTCCCGTTATGTCGGTTCCATGGACCATCTTTCTGTTGGGCATCTTAGCCGTCTTGGCTGCAATTTTCTTCGCATGGCGGGTGTTGCGCATTCCGGCAACCCAGGGAGCCGCCTCGCCGGAGGAAGGCGAGCGCCTGGCCGAAATTTCCGGCGCGATTTCCGAGGGAGCAATGGCCTTTTTGTTACGAGAATACCAGTACATGGCCGTGTTCATGGCGGTTTTCGGCGTCGTGGTGGGGCTGCTGGTGGATTGGGAATCGGCTCTGTCCTTCATCGTCGGTGCGTCCATCTCCATTCTGGCCGGCTTCATCGGCATGCGCATCGCAACCCTGGCCAATGTCCGCACCACCGCCGCCGCCCGCACCTCCATCGGCAGGGCGTTTCGCATCGCATTCAATTCGGGTGCGGTGATGGGTTTTGCACTGGTGGGGATGGCGGTGCTGGGGCTGATCGTTTTGTATTATGCCCTGGGCGCCATCATGGGCCCTTCGACCCCCGAGCACATCATGGAGGCGCTGGCGGGCTACGGGTTGGGAGGTTCCTCGATCGCTCTTATCGCCCGCGTAGGCGGGGGCATCTTTACCAAGGCCGCCGATGTGGGGGCCGATCTGGTGGGTAAGCTCGAGGAGAACATCCCCGAGGACGATCCGCGCAATCCCGCCGTAATCGCCGATAATGTGGGGGACAACGTGGGAGACATCGCCGGCATGGGAGCCGATCTATTCGGGTCGATCGCGGAGAGCACGTGCGCGGCGCTGGTCATCGGGGCTGTGGCCAGCTTCAGATACGATATGGCCGCACTGCTATATCCGATCCTGATCACGGCGGTGGGAATTCCCATCGCCCTGGTATCGACCCTCTTTGCCTGGGCCAACCACGAGCGTACGATCGAACCGGCGCTGAAGCGCACCCTGATCGTTTCAACGGTGCTGATGGGGGGCGTGATGGCGTTCGTCACCCTGCGCGTATTGCCGGAAACGTTTCGCATCGGCACCGCCACGTACAGCAATCTCGGTGTCTATTATTGCCTGTTGACGGGTTTGGTGGCCGGCATGCTCATCGGGCTGGTGACCGAATACTACACGTCGTACCGCTGGTCACCCGTGCGGGAGGTGGCACGAGCCTCGGAAACCGGTGCTGCCACCAACATCATCTACGGCATTGCACTGGGGCACCAAAGCGCGTTGCTGCCGATCATATTCATCGCCGCCACCGTGTATATCGGTTACACCTTCGCCGGTATGTACGGCATCGCCATAGCCGCCCTGGGTATGCTGGGCACGATCGCCATCGCTTTGACCATGGATGCATTCGGTCCGGTGGCCGACAACGCGGGGGGTATTGCACAGATGGCCGGAATGGGCCCAACGGTACGCCGGCGTACTGATGCCCTGGATTCTGCCGGCAATACGACTGCCGCCATCGGCAAGGGCTTCGCCATCGGATCGGCGGCACTGACGGCTCTGGCGCTGTTTTCCGCCTTTCTGGTGCGCTCGGGCGTGGATACCCTGGACCTTTTGAATCCGATCGTGCTCGCCTCATTGTTCATAGGCGGCCTGACCCCATTCATCTTTGCAGCCATCACCATGAAGGCCGTGGGCAAGGCCGCCCTGGATATGATCAAGGAGGTGCGCCACCAGTTCGCCACCATACCTGGGTTGCGGGATACCAACGTCCTTACAGCCGAATCCCTGAAGGTGCTCCGCGAGGGTGGAAGCCTGACCAGCGTTCAGGCGAACCGGCTGCGTTCCGTCGTGGACAAGGCCTTCTCCAGTGGGGAGGAATTGCTCGCCGCGGTGCGGTCCGCGCTGGGGCGGACATTGAATCCCCCCTCGGACGAGGCATTGCTGAAAGTGGTCAACCTGGGATTGGTGATGGGCAAACCCGACTACCGGCGATGTGTGGACATATCGACGAAGGCATCATTGCGTGAAATGTTGCTTCCCGGTGCGCAAGTGATCCTGACCCCGATCGTGGTGGGCTACCTCTTCGGCGCTGAAGCCGTGGCCGGCGTCTTGATCGGATCGATGATTTCGGGAGTGGTACTGGCCACCTCTTCCGCCAATTCCGGCGGGGCTTGGGATAACGCCAAGAAATACATCGAAGCCGGCAACCTGGGCGGCAAAGGTTCCGATACCCACACAGCGGCTGTAATTGGTGACACGGTGGGCGATCCGCTGAAGGATACCACCGGACCTTCCCTGAACATATTGATCAAGCTGATGGCGATCATCAGCCTGGTATTTGCGCCCTTTTTCGCCCACAGCCTCCGCCTGCTCGGGTAAGCCGGCCGGCCGGCTTTGGCTATGTTCCGGCAGCCTGGGCAGGATTTGCCCGGGTGCGGGTGCGGCGTCTACGCGGAATTACCGAATATATCCCCATGGATTGACGGGCCACCGTTGGAAACTTCGGGGAGAACACGACAAATCTATTGAACCGTCTGTCTGTGGGACACATCTACCGTAAGATATTGTGAAGGCAAGAAACCGGGAGCTTGAAACGCAAATTGGCGGGCACCGAAAATTGGTTTGTCCGCCAATTCCCTGGGGTCGGCGTGTGGAAAGTCAAGATTATTGAATTATTTGGATATTCTCACCCCCGAGCCTACCCTCCATTCTGGTGGAGAGATGGGAAAACTGAAAGCCGGATGGTGGGGCAATCTCGAAATATAATCCCAAAATCTACCGAATAACGGCGACCGGCAAATTGGTGTAATTTTCACTTGCCAGATAACACGTAATCAGTTATCCCCTATCCCCTTCGATGCAATTTTGACGATTGCACGGATCGCACGTCAAGCGGTGCCGTACAGGGAGTTATCGGCTAACCGGCGCTTGAGTGACGGTTTGGGTTTCACCGGTGCGGGTGAGGCCAATCCCGCCATTTTCGCGCCGGGCGAAGGCAAAGCCCCAAAGACAGGTTTGCAGGGAGGCATATGGCTAGAAAAAAGAAAACTTTCGATCGGCTGCCGCACATTGACGACGAAACCCTCGACAAAATTATTAAAAAATTGGAGGAAATGCGCGACGAGAGTCTGGAGGTTGTCAATATACATAGGGAAACCGACCGGAAAAGTACGCGAGAGGACTCCGACGTCGGTGACGATTTGGATAAGGCCAGCCAGGATCGAGACAGAGAGTTCAATATGCTCATGAACGAGAGGCATCTGCGGCGATTGAAACAGGTCGGCGATGCCTTCGAGAGAATCCAAGACGGTACCTATGGATTGTGCGAGGGCACCGATGAGCCGATCAATCGCAAGCGTCTGATGATCATGCCCCTCGCCAAGTTCACCTTGGACTACCAGCAACAACAGGAAAAGATGATGGGCCGCGCACCGGATGAAAACATTTACGACGAATCTGCATCATTCGAAGCCGACGACGATTAACAAGAAATGGATGCAAAACTACGATAGCCGATCCTGGCACCGGATAGGCGTACACACCATTTTGCGCGACCCACGGCCATCCAGTAAGCCGAACCCGGTGCACCTCCGGCACAGCTGCCCGTCCGCATAGTATCGTATCCCGTCCCGATGCTGGGGCGCCTCTCCTATTCGTATCGCTCAAGGTTGTGCTTGATTTGGCGCAATAGCCGTGAAGCCGGCGCGCCGTCTACGCCCCGGTGGTCGAAGCTGAGGCAAAAGGTCGAGTAGGGTACGGTCGTGAACTCGCCGTCACGTGATTCCACTCGCTCCCGCAACATGCCGATTCCCAGTATGAATATCTCGGGCGGGTTGAGGATGGGCGTGAATCCGGTGATTTCAAATTCGCCGAGATTGGTGACGGTTAGACTGCTGCCGTACAACTCATCCCGGGACAGGCTCATCGCCGCGGCCTTCTTGATCAGGGCCCTGAAACGCTTTTGCAACTCTTCGAGTGACAATCCGCCCACGTCCTTCATCGATATGGTGACCAGGCTGGTCTCCAGCGCGACAGCGACGCCGATATGGATCCCATCGACAGGCACCAGGTTTCCGTCGATATAGTTGACGTTCAGGTCGGGAAAAACCTCGAAGGCCCGGCTCGCCGCGTGGGCGATATAAACATTGTAGGAAGGCGGCTGCAATCCTCTCGTTTTCATCTGTTGGCGGTGAGCGACCACGCGGGAAAAATCCACGTCGGTGAACAGGTCCACTTTGGGCGCTTCCCAGGCCTTGGTCATCCGTAGACCCGTGACCTTGCGGATTTGTCCTTTGAGGAAGGATCTCGCGGCTTTACCCAGCCTGCCGATTGGGCGCACCGGTGGTGGGGCCTCGTGTCCCGAGGGTTCTCTATCCGAGGGCAGCGGGGTCATTTTGGTTGGCGTGCCCGCCAGACGCCGGGCCAGGTCGGGTGGGGGCGGGGCGATCTCTTCCTCCCACCCCAGTATCCGGCAGGCATGGGCGGGAGCCGGCTCGCCTACGGTGCCGATCCACCCCACGGTCTCCCCTTCGGGCACGATGGCTCCCGGCTCCGCGTAGATGGCTTGCAGGATGCCTTCTTCTTCCGCGACGACCACTGCGACGGCTTTTTCGGCAACGATTTCCAGGAGGTCGTCACCCTTACGGACAGAGTCACCCACGTTCACAAGCCACTTGAGGATGGTGCCTTCGGAGGTGGCAAAACCAAGATAAGGAAAATCAATGGCCGGCACGTGGCGCTCCTATTCAAGTCCTAATAACCCAACCAAGCGAGACGCCTGATGCACCCGGGCCGATTTGGCATGACATCCCGCACAACCCATCGAAACCCATTACCTTCATCGCAGCGTCTTGACCCACAAAGGAATTCCCTCTAAAGTCGCCGATAGCCAATACCCGGCCCGCCTCGGAACTGAGACACCCCGGAAGAAACAATAGGGAGCGTTGCGATCGCCGAGGGTAGAACGTCATTCCGGGCGATTCTTTCGCCGATTTTTCAATCACGCCAGGATCATGGAAATCAGCATCAACCCAGTTCCCAAAAGCGACCGCCGGCCCAAGCCGCGGAATGAAAGTAATCTGGGATTTGGGAAAATTTACAGCGATCACATGTTCACGATGGAATGGACGGCTGACGAAGGCTGGCGCAATCCAACCATCGGGCCGTATGAGCCTTTGCAACTGGAACCGTCGATTCTGGTCTTTCATTATGGGCAGACCATTTTCGAAGGGCTCAAAGCATACCGCACCAGCAGCGGCTCGATCAATTTGTTTCGGACGGACAAAAACGCGGAGCGGTTCAATATCTCCGCGCGCCGCCTGGATATGCCCGAAGTGCCCCCGGAAATAATGCTCAAGGCAATCCACGGCCTGATCGAACTGGATCGGGAATGGGTGCCGAGTTCCTCCGGCACGTCGTTATACATTCGGCCGTTCATGATCGCCACCGAGCCCTATCTGGGTTTGAAATCCTCCTCGCGTTACCTTTTCTTGATCATTACCGGACCGGTGGGCGCCTACTATCCGGAAGGGTTCAACCCGGTCAAGATTCAGGTTTGCGAGCAATATTCCCGTGCGGGTCCGGGTGGACTGGGTGCGGTGAAAACGGCGGCCAATTACGCGGCCAGCCTTCTGGCGGAAAAGGAAGCTATCGAAAACGGCTTCACCCAGGTGCTGTGGCTGGATGCCTGTGAAAGGAAGTATCTTGAGGAAGTGGGCGCGATGAATATCTTTTTCAAGATCGGCGGGAAATTGATCACTCCGCCCACTTCGGGGACGACCCTGGCCGGAATCACACGCGATTCCGTGATCCGGCTCATGCAGGACTGGGGTTTGCCAGTGGAAGAACGGCGCATCACGATCGATGAGGTCACCGCAGCCCACGCCGGCGGTAAATTGGACGAGGTATTTGGAGCGGGCACCGCCGCGGTGATTTCACCCGTCGGGCTGCTCCATTACCAGAATAAATCCTACGCCTTGGGCAACGGCAAGGCCGGTGAACTGGCCCAACGGCTATTCGACGAGTTGATCGGAATCCAGTACGGGATCAAACCCGACCCGTTCAACTGGATCACCACCCTGAAATTCGGTGCCGCCGAACCCATTCCCTCGGCGAGCACGGGCTGATTCAGGACGTATGGGCTGGCCCGGCTTGACCGCACGGGGCTCCGAAACCGGAACATGGGGTTGGGGGCCAAGGTGCACATCGATTGACCCTCAATTCCCCCTGCGTCGTTACGCCGGCCGTTAGCCGGTACGCGCCCATTTTGCATGAACGCCCTTGTCTTTGCTGAGCGAATCATTCGGCCGGGAGCGATCCGATCCCGCTCGGAGGCGCTCGCTGCTCAGGAACCCCTGGTCATCATGGGCCGTGGAAAATCCGGCACCCGTTTGTTGGCCTGGGCCTGCCAGGAGTTGGGGTTCGCCCTGGGCGCCACGGATCGATTGCAGACCGGGGATCTGGACGACCGGCGCTTTCTGCGCGTGGTCAAGTGGATCGCCCGCCGCAACTTCTCGCATCCAAATTCCGATCGAAATTCCCATCCGAATTCCCCTGCCGGCCTGCGCCGGTTTGACGTGCTGTGTTTTCAGAGGGAAGTCCACCGTGTGTGGCAGCGGCTTTCCCAATCAGCGGAGGCCCGCCAGGGCTGGGGATGGAAATGGCCGGAAACCTACCTGATCCTGCCCTACGTGCACGCCACATTTCCCCGCGCCCGGTTCGTGCACTTGGTGCGGGACGGCCGGGACCTGGCCTTCAAGCGCCACCTCACGGACGATCCCCGCCGTGCGCTGGGCAAGGCGCTGCTGACCCGGCTGGGAGCGCGGGACCAGCCTCATCATCTGCAGGCGGCACGTTCCTGGCAGTTCCAGGTGGAACAATACCGGGCGTACGCGGAGCGCATTCCTCCAGCACAGCGCATTGAAACCACCTACGAGACCCTTTGCCGGGATGCGGAAGGCGAGATGGCTCGTATCGCCGATTTCCTGCAGGTGCCCTTTTCCGAAGCATGCCGGAACTACGTGAGCACCCACTTCGACAAAAGTCTTATCGGAGCCTGGCGGGCGGAAGATGCGACCCGTGTGGCCGAGGTGGAGGCCGTGATCGGTGACACCCTCACGGCATTGGGATATGCCCTTGCGGCCCATCCAGCAGCGGAGTCGACCAGACGGGCACCCGATGGTAATCTGTGACCTCTCGATCAGTCTCCAGCAATCAGTCTCCAGCACTCGGTCTCCAGCACTCGGTCTCCCGCACTCAGTCTCCACCACAATGGATCGGACTATTGAATATTCTTCATATCGATTTGGAACGCGGCTGGCGAGGTGGCCAGCAGCAAGTGGCCTACCTGATGCACCACCTGAGAGACCTGGGTTGCAGTGCCCTGCTGGCCGGACGACCGGGCGAACCCATCACCCGCTGGGCCGAGAAGGCCGGGTGGCCGGCGATTCCCGCAGTTCCCTGGCCTACCGCGGCGTGGCGCGTGGCGCGGCGGGCACGTGCCGAGTCCGTGACCATCGTCCATGCCCATTCGTCGCGGTCGCACAATCTCGGTCTCCTGCTGAAATTACTCTGCCCCGGGATCAGCTTGGTCGTCTCCCGGCGTGTGGATTTCCATCGCCGTCCGGGTATCTTGAACCGTTGGAAGTATCGCACCCGGCTCGTCGGGCACTGGGTGGCGATCAGCGAAAGGGTGCGGGCGGTGCTGGTGGACGACGGGGTTCCGCCGGAACGCATCGCCGTGATCCACTCGGGCATTGACGCCTCGCGCATCGAGGGGGCTCGTCCTCCCCTGGACGAACGTTCCCGGCTGCGGAACGATATGGGAGTGAGCAATGGCGAATGCCTCATCGGCAGCGTTGGCGCGTTGGTGCCCCATAAGGATCGTGAAACGCTCATCCGTGCCATGGCGTTGGCAGTGCAACGGGGATTGCCTTTGAAAATGGCCATCGCCGGTGAAGGCGGCCAGCGTTCCGCTTTGGAAACCCTCATTGGCCAGCTTGGGCTGGAGCAGCGGGTGTCCCTGCTCGGCCAACGGGACGATGTGCCGCGGCTGCTCCATCTTTTCGACTTGTTCGCCCTCTCGTCCCGCGAAGAGGGGTTGGGTACCAGCGTATTGGATGCCATGGCGGCGGGTTTGCCGGTGATCGTGACCGAAGCTGGCGGCCTGCCGGAAATGATACGCAATCGGCGCAACGGCCTCGTCGTTCCGCCCGCCGACCCGGCGGCGCTGGCCGAGGCCCTCGTTTCCGTGGTACAAGACGCCAGTTTCAGAGCATCGGCGGGGCGCAACAATCGAGAAGACGTGAAGCGATTCTCCGCCAGATCCACCGCGGAAAAAACCCTGGAACTCTATCGGCGCGTGAGCGGTGAAACTGCCCGAAAATAGCCAAGCGATTTCCAGCATGGCGGCACGAACGGTCGGGCCCATGGCTCGCATCGGGTGGCCGCACGTTTCGCACGGTATGATTCTGCCCGCCTTCCCGGCATACCGGTCGCATTGCGCCGGGAACCCCAGACGCGATTCGCGTGCGACGCAACGTTGGCACGACGGTGCCCCTCGCCGTGGGTAAGGCCACCATCGCGGTCTCCACCATCGGTCACAACAACGGCGGCCAACTCGGCGCGGCGTTGGAGAGTGCCGGCTGGGCGGATCAAATCATATACGTGGATTGCGAAAGCACCGACGACTCGGTACGGATCGCGCGCCGGTACACCGGCCTCGTTTTCCACCGCCCGAACACGAACAACCTGAACGTCAACAAGAGTTTCGGATTCGATCAAGCAACCACCGATTGGATCTTCTATCTGGACCCCGACGAGGTCATTCCGCCCGAATTGGCGCGGGAGATTCGCCACGTTACCGATTTGGCCCCTGCGGAAAACGCCTTTACACTGGCCCGCAAGAATCATTACTTTGGACGCTGGTTGAAGCATGGCGGCAAATATCCCGACTTCCAACTGCGCCTGTTTCGCCGGGGCAAGGCCCGCTTCGCTTGTCTACACGTTCATGAGCGGCTGGAAGTGGAGGGCACGAAAGGCCGGCTGCGGAACGCCATGCTGCACTACCCCTGCGATTCGCCCCAGACCGCCGTCAAGAAGATGGATTTCTATTCGTCCTTCAACGCCGAGGTCATGGCCAGACAAGGGTTGCGCCCCACGCCACGGTTGGCCCTGCAATACTTGGCGATCAAACCGGTTTACCGTTTTCTGCGGCGCTACGTGACCAAGGGCGGTTTCCTCGACGGCTGGCCGGGCTTTATCGTGGTGACGATCGACAGCATCGATTTCCTGTTCCGCTTCTTCAAGTTATGGTATCTGGCGGCACACCCGGAGGCGATACCGGAAATACCGCAAATTGAGCGGGCCGCCGGTGAACGCAGCCCCGAATCAGGTGAGACGAGACCGCAATGAGTTCCGGCATGGGTGAAGAGCAGGCCATCGATCGCATTGCGACACGAACGGTGAGCCGCAACAATCGGTTGGATATTCATCGTATCGGTGAAACGTACCTGGGCATATTCCGGGAGCCGTTCGACGAGGTGACCCATCTCGAAGGATTCAAGCTCAAACCCGCCAATTCGGCCCTGACGATCTGGACCTTCGACGATGCCAAATCGGGCCGGCGGGGCCGCTTGCTGGACGTGGCCGCGTATCTGCAGGAGGATCACGTCATGCTTTCCGGCCTGGGAATGACCTACATGGTGCGCGATCACGGACGCATGCTGGCCTTGCTGCTGCCGCCGGCGCCGAGGAAGATCAAGCTCACCGAGGCCAACTTCAAGGTCGTGCCGCGTAAAGACGAGGCGGCCAAATATCCCAGCGAATGGCCCCGGGGCCTGCTGGTGCGGGTCATCCGCAACTGGCTGCACAACGTCATCATCGTCGACGAGAAGTACCTGCTCGCGCGGCTGACCCTGAACTGATCTCGATGCCATCGCTGCGGCGCCGGCCGCCAAACATGCCACCCGGCACGGCACCGCCCGGCACGGCACTGCCCACCCAAATCTGAACGGACCGCAAGCAGATGGAATTGTGCGACACACCGCTGCACCTCCTTCACGAGCGCCGAGTGAAGCGGGAAATCTCCACCGAGGAAATCGCACGCTCCGTGCTGGAGCGCATCGAATCGGTGGAAGCGACGGTCAATGCATTCATCACCTACGATCCGGGGCCGGTGCTCGACCGGGCGCGCCAAGCCGATGGGCAGCTGGCCAAGGGGGAAAACCTCTCCCCCATCGCCGGAATGCCCATCGCGCTCAAGGACATCTTCTGCACGAAGGGGGTCGAGACGACGTGCGGCTCCCGCATCCTCAAAGGGTTCGTGCCCCCCTACGATGCCGCGGTGGTGGAAAAGCTGGCGGCCCAAGGGCTCAACCTGGTGGGCAAGACCAACATGGACGAGTTCGCCATGGGTTCCTCGACGGAAAATTCCGCCTTCGGGCCCACCCGCAACCCGTGGAATCCACAGTGTGTCCCTGGGGGCTCCTCGGGCGGCATGGCGGCGGCGGTGGCGGCCGGAGAGGCCCTGGCGGGCATCGGCAGCGATACGGGCGGTTCGATACGCCAGCCGGCGGCTTTCACCTCCGTGGTCGGGTTGAAACCCACTTACGGGCGGGTCAGCCGCTACGGAATGATCGCTTTCGCCAGTTCCCTGGACCAGGGCGGCCCCTTGGCCCGTGACGTCACCGACGCGGCGATCCTGCTGGAAATAATCAGCGGCGCCGACGCCCGTGACGCCACGTCGTCGTCGAGGCCCGTGCCGGAATATGCCCGCTTGCTGAAAACCGGGGCGGAGGGCGCACTCAAGCAGCGCAAGGTCGGGCTGATCCGGGAAATTGCCGGCCGCAGCGACCTGCACCCGGAGGTCGCGGCCCAGTTCGCCGAAAATTTGCAGACCCTCGCATCCCTCGGCGCGGAAATCGTGGAGGTCTCCCTGCCCGGCCTGGAGCACGCGATCGCCGTCTATTACATCCTCGCTCCCTGCGAAGCCAGCTCCAATCTGGGCCGCTACGACGGCGTGCGTTACGGCCTGCGCACAGACCACTCCGAGAACCTGGAACGCATGTACAAGAACACGCGCCAAGAGGGTTTCGGCGCCGAGGTCAAGCGGCGCATCATGCTGGGCACATTTGCCTTGAGCGCCGGATATTACGACGCCTACTACAACAAGGCCATGAAGATCCGCGAGCTGCTGCGGCGGGAATTTGCCGCGGCCTTCGACCAGGTGCACCTCATCGCCCTGCCCACCTCCCCCATTCCGGCGTTCAGGCTGGGGGAAAAGCTGGACAATCCCCTGCAAATGTACTTGGTGGACGCATTTACCCTGCCTGCCAATCTGGCCGGCATCCCCGGCATCTCCATCCCCGGCGGCTTCACGCCCGGCGGACTCCCCCTCGGTTTGCAATTGCTGGCTCCCCACTTCGAGGAGCAACGCCTGATCCTCGCCGCCAAGGCCTTCGAAGACGCCACTCCCTATCACCTGGAACGGCCCCAGTTGGGGTGATTTTGTATCTTGAGCGGCGGCTTACGGTAACAGCGGCAATATCCGGTTTGGAACTGGCCGGATAGTTGAGTGATTTCGGTCATTTAATGACTATAGGTCAAATATATCAATAAGCATTTTCACCCTCGGCTGACTCCTGTTTTACCGCTCCGCCATCCACCGAGCACGAATTCGGTTAAATAATCCGCGTCGGCGACACCCTCAATGAGGTCGCCGCCCCTGGGGTCCGCCTCCAGCAGTGCGTAATTCGGCGCGGCGGGGCCGAGAATGGCTTCCCAGGCGCAGCGGATCATGCGGCGGGCCGGGGGCGCCGGGCAAAGGCCCGCGGTGTGACATGCCTGGAGCACCGATTCCATCACCGCGTCCATCGCCTGGAAAATACCCACGAATTCCTCGCGGAAAGCCGTGCCGAGGGATCGCCAGGTGCGGGGCTGCTGGCAGTATTGGATCAGCCCCAAGCGCTCCCCTTGCTCCTGCCGGAATTGCAAGGCAGCCGCCACTACCGCGTGGAGCCTCGCGAGGGGATCGTCCAGCGGAATAGTGGCCAGGCTGCCCAAGAACCGTTTGTAATGATGAATCACCAGCCGGGCCAGGATTTCCTCCTTGCGGGCGAAGTGCAGGTAGATGGTGCCCTTGCCGATATCGGCTTCGCGGGCGATCTCGTCGATCGTGACCGTTCGCCAATCCTGCCTGTCGACGAGAGAATCCATGGCGCGGATGATCTCCCGCTCCCGCAAACGGAGAAGGCGCGCTTTTCGTTCCGATCCGCCCATAACAGCACCCAGAGTCTCTATTATTTGACCGTTGGTCATCATATGACTGATTGAATCGAATATCAAGGAAAAATAGGGCAAGGGGAACGATGCGCGGTGGAATCCATCGCTCCTGCCCGCTGTGCCGCCGGCTGGCCACCGGCCCAGCGCCGGTTTGGGCACCGGAAACAGGTCGAGCAACTTGGGCATGGGATTTGCTGCTAGATAAACACCGGGCATACACCGTGTAATCTCCTGTAATGCATGCCGTTTACCGGCCCGACGCCAATTGGCTGGTGGTTTTGGGCCCTTTGGACAATAATCGTCGTCCTTTAGGAACGAATTCGGCTGATCCCGGTTATTTGGATTACTGATGAGCGACGGATTATTTGGTTTTTTCGACGATCTCGTGTCCAAGGGCGGGCCGTTGATGTACCCACTGTTGCTCATCTCCTTCCTGGGGGTGGCTATCGTGGTGGAGCGCCTGCTGCATCAATACCGGGTTCGCGAGCGGCCGGGAGACGTCTTCAACCGCGTTTCGGCCATGATCCGCCAGGGGCAGGCTGGCGAGGCCCTGGATTTCTGCCAGGTCAGCCGCGGTGCGTTGGCCCGCACCTTGGGCGCGGGGCTGACCCAATTCCACAAGGAGCGCTGGCGGCTGGAGGAAATCCTTGCCGTTGCCGGGCAGGAGCAACTCGCCCATCTGGAGCGGTTCCTGCGCCCCTTGGAAGTGATGGCCGCAATCGCGCCGCTTTTGGGCCTGCTGGGCACCGTGACCGGGATGATGCAGGCCTTCCGCCGCGTCGCCGAAGTCGAGGGCACGGTCAGCCCTTCTCTGCTCGCCGGAGGCATCTGGGAGGCATTGTTGACCACTGCCACCGGCCTCACTGTGGCCATTCCGTTGTTGATCTTCCTGCATGTCTTCGACCGCAAGCGCGAAAAGACTGCCGTCGAGCTGGAGAAGTTCGGCTCTCTATTCGTTCACCTCCGCGACGACATGCTCGCAAGCGGCAAGGGGCCCGAATTGACCCGGCGGGCAGGCTGATGATCAAGTACCCGCGCACGCGAAAAAAAATGACCCTGTTGGACATGACGCCCATGGTGGACGTCGTCTTCCTGCTCCTCGTATTTTTCCTGCTCACTTCAACATCAATTCAGCGCAGCCTGGATATCGATCTGCCGGCAACCCGCTCCGGCGCCGTTCAGCCGGCCAAGCCCTTGGTGGTCACCATCCTCCCTGATGATACCCTGCGCATCAATCAGCAGACCGTGGCCTGGGGGCGGCTCGGTGAAGTTCTGCGCTCCCGTCTGGACGCCCTGCCGAAACGCGCATTGACCATCGAAGCCGATCGCCGGGCGGCATTCGGGTCGTTCGCCAGGGTGCTCGACGCAGCGAAACTGGCCGGTGCGACGGAGATCAGTCTGGGCACCGAAATATTGACCGAAAGGCGCGCACCATGAATCTGCAGCGTGTCGTGTTGGCGTTGAGCATTTCGGCGGCCATTCATGTGGGTGCGGCCGGTTGGGGGGAGCGGCTGTTCCATTCGGAGCCCGAGCCATGGCCGCCCAAGCGCCTGGAGGTGCGGTTCGATTTGACGCCATCGCCGCCGCCTCCTGCCCCGGCGTCAGCCCGCTTGGCCCGCCCGCCGGCACCCCCACCGGCATCCTCGCCCAAAGCGGCTCGGCCGCACCCACCGCCGCCGGCCATGCGCGAGGAGGTCTTGCCCGCGTCAAAACCGCGGCCGGCGCCGCTGCTCCCCGAGCCGCCGGACAGGGTGGCCAACGAGTTCCCGCCCGCTACACCACGATCGGAAGCACGCCCGGCGGAACCGACTCCCTTGCCGAATCCGCCGGAAATGGCGGACGATATTCACTTTCCCGAGACCCGCCCCGATTACTCCCGTCTGGTTTCCCACGTCCGCGACGGGATCGACCAGGCGAAACGGTATCCCCGAATGGCCCGCCGGGCGGGCTATGAGGGCCGAACCCTGCTCAAGTTCAAAATTCTGCAGAGCGGCGAGGTCCGGGATATCTCCGTACTCGAATCGAGCGCGTTCGAGATTCTGGACAACGCCGCCGTGGCCGCGGTGAGCCGCGCTGCGCCGTTCCGTGAGCAGGCCCGAAAGATCGAGGGGGAATATATCGAAATCATCCTGCCCATCGTGTTCAGGCTTCGCTGATCCGCATTCAAAAGTCCTCCGGCCGCAGGTGGCAGCATAGGATCCGCTTGCATCGGAAGACCACGCAACCAATAAATCTCGCGATAACCATAGTTTGGCGATAATGTTTAGTGTTTTTTTTCAAACACTGAGCGTTTTCCGCACAACGGGCCGATCGGATTTCGATCCCCGATTATTCCGCTCGGCCAGGCCATTTCACCGGTCCGTGTCCAACATTCCGAGCGATTACCGCTCAGCAGTCAAAATCCTTTCGCTCTGTTCGATACACAAATCCGCTCGTCTTCTGGAAGACGTGGCAGCACCTGCCTTCTGCTGCCGGAACAGGCTCCATGATATGCCGTTGGGACCCCCGATCAGCCCTTGGTACGGTACGTAGGGACGCCCGGAGGGACAGATTTCCCCACTGATCGATGATTGCCACAGCCCCTATCGCGTGCGGGCCCATCAGGCTAAATACTGTGCCTCGGGATTGGGCCATCGCGGAATGGCTCGAATATTGTAGAAGCCGCAATGAGCACGCACGGGAAGCGGATAAATACGCTTATATTGGACAGCTTTCGTTAGGTGCTCGCTTGATCCTTGCAATGACGTTCGCGGCGAAAACGATATCATTATTGTCAGCAATGAATCGTAAAGTTTCGAAGTTATTCCTACTGAGGATCTGTTAACCAACGATGCAATGATCACAACGGTACATTCCGAGGAAATTGGTCGGAACCTGAAGACATTGTCGTGCCGCGAAACAAGGGGGAACATCGATAAGATACCGGCAGCCGCTCCGGCGCCGATATCGGATGGGGTCGATTCACATTCCATTGGAGTAACGATGATCTGGAAAATCGCATTCGCCATTTCCCCGAAACCATGGATTGAGGGAACAGTGATCGCGGCGTTCGCCTTGGCACTGGCTTCAGCGCCTGCCTCGGCCCAAGAACAGGAGGAGCTCGAAGCCGAACCGGTGATCGTCACGGCGACGCGCACCGAAGAAGATATTAGCGACGTACCGGCTTCGATCACTGTTATCGAGCAGGACGATATTCAGCTCGGCCGCCAAACGTTGGGCATGAGCGAGCCCCTGCGCGGCGTACCGGGTATCTTTGTGCAAAACCAGGAAAACTTCTCGGGCGATCTGCGCATGTCCATCCGCGGCTTCGGTGCTCGCGGGAGATTCGGCATCCAGGGCATCAAGATCCTGGTCGATGGCATCCCGTTGACCAGCCCCGACGGCCAGACCAACGTGGACAGCATCGATATGGGCGTCATGGACCGCATCGAGGTGCTGCGCGGGCCTTCTTCGGCGCTTTATGGCGTGGCGGCCGGGGGCGTGGTCAGTCTCACCACCGAAGCGCCGCCGGTGGATCCCCTGATCGAAGGCCGGATCACCTCGGGGAGCTTCGGCTTTCTCAAGGAGCAGCTCAAATTCGGGCGCTCCGACGGCCATGGCGGAGGGGTCATCTTCAATGTGACCAACATGGAGTACGACGGCTTCCGCGAACACAGCAGTACCAGAGCCCGCATCATTTTCGGCAAGATCATCCACCGCCTCAGCGAAACCTCGGAACTGACGTTGCTCTTCAATCACTACGATTCGCCCCTGGCGCAGGACCCGCAGGGGCTGACCAAGGACCAGGTGAAGAAGGACCGCGAACAGGCCCGCCCGGACGGGTTTTTCAACGGCGCCGTGACCCAGGATACCGGGGAAGAGGTGGTAGACGCGCAGACGGCGCTGATTTACAAAAAGGAATTGGAGGAAGACCTGCTCACACTCTCCTATTACAAAACCCTGCGTAAGTTTACCGGCCGGATCAACCCCCGCGTCGTCGAATTCGACCGGGACGTTACGGGCGGCGGCATTCAGTACGATATGGCCGGCGAGTTGATGGGGCGGGACAACCTGCTCATCCTGGGGATCGATTTCCAGGACCAGAACGACCGGCGGCGGAATTTCGGCAACGAAAGCGGCGCACACGGCGATTTGAGCCTCAACCAGATCGAGGAGGCTACCGCGCTGGGGATATTCGTGAATGAGAAGATCGCCGTCACTGAGCAGGTCGGGCTTTCCGTCGGATTGCGCAACGACCAAATCGAACTGAGCGCCAACGACAATTTTATCGGCGACGGCAGCGACGACAGCGGCAGCCGCACGTTTAGCCACACCAGCTATTCGCTCGGCGTGATCTACCATGCTGCTGCCGCGGCCAACATTTACGCCAACGTGGGCCAGGCCTTCGAGGTGCCGACCCTGACCCAGCTCGACAACCCCTCGGGCGGGGGCGGGTTCAATCCGGATCTCGATCCACAGGTGGCCAACAGCATCGAGGTGGGGGTGAAAGGAAGCCACAACGCGAGCCTGACCTACGACGCCGCGGTGTTCCAGATTATCGCCACCGACGAGATCGTCGTGTTTCAGGACCCCGACCAGGGCAATATCGACTTCTACCGCAACGCCGGCGAGACCGAGCGAACGGGCTTCGAAGCCGCGCTGCGCTACCGGTTCTCGCCCATGCTCGCGCTCAGCTTCAGCTATACCCAGATGACATCGGAGTACACCGACTTCCAGACTTCGGAAGTCGACGACGGTGATCTCACGGTCACCGATTTCTCGGGGAACACGATCCCTGGCCTGCCCGAAAACCAGGCCTACTTCGAAGTGGCCTACAACCACCCTGCGGGATACTACGTGATTCCCGAGGCGATCTACGTGGGCGAAATCCAGGCCGACGACGCCAACAGCGAAAAAGCAGGGGCCTACACCGTGATCAATTTGCGCACCGGCTTTCTCACCGAGTTCGATAACTGGCCTTTCTCGTTATTCGCCGGCATCAACAACGTCACCGACGAGGAGTACAACCAGAACATCAGGGTCAACGACTTCGGCGGACGGTACTTCGAGCCCGCGCCTCCGATGAACATCTACATCGGTATCTCCCTCGGCTATCTCGCCGCCCAGTAAGATTCGCTCACCCCCGCCGGGCCATTCTCCGGGTCGCTATCTCCAGATGCGCATGGCCGGGAGGGTAGCGCGGAATTTTCACGCCCCCGCGCACCCTGACCCGACAAGCCACCGGCCAGCCATCGTTTCGGCATCGACCCCTGATGCGCGGGGCTGCGTCGCATCGATCTGCGGCGGCCCACCCTGGCCGCCGATCATTACCTGGCCGACACTGACGGCGGTTCGCCCCTGGAAGACAATAATGGGCTTGAGCCGCGCCCGCTAATCCTATAGGACAGAAAGCGAAACCTGCGGCAACCGAAACGGCGACCGGCGCCGTTCATCATCTTCTCCATCGGCGAACAGAATAATGGCACGCAAATCCAAAAAAGGCCGCGCCTCGAGCAAGGGCAAGACGCGCATCACCAAAGGCAGCGGCGCCTCCACGAAAGGCCAAAGCAGCCCGGCGACGGGCAAAAGCGGCTCCAAAAAACGTTCGGCGCCGGAAAGCGGTACGCGGACGCGGCGCAAGCTTCCCAATTGGCCGCTGCTGATCCTGTCTCTTGCCGGCGTGGCGTTGGCCGGGTTCCTGACCGTGTCGACCTGGCTGGAGGCCGAGGTGCCCTTCTGCACGGCCGGCTCGCCGTGCGATGTGGTGCAAAGCAGCCGCTGGGCATTCCTCTTGGGCGCGCCGATCGCTTTTTGGGGCTTCCTCACCTACGGCGCACTGGCCTGGATCGCCTACCGGGTGAAAAACCCGGAGCTTCATTGGAAGCTCTCGTGGACCCTCTCGCTGATCGGTCTGGGAGTCAGCCTCTACCTCACCTGGGCCTCGCTCTTTGAATTGGGAGCGGCTTGCATTTATTGCCTGGCCTCCCTGGGCATCATGGCGGCCATTTTCGGGCTGGTGGCCTACCAGTGGCCCCGTGGGATCACGGATTTCGCCTGGCCCTCGTGGCTGACCCAGACGGCCGGCGTGACAGTGATCGTTGTGGCCCTGCTGCACCTCAACTTCATCGGCGTGTTCAGCACCCAGGTTGGAGAAGAAGATCCCTATTTGCGGGCGCTGGCCATCCACTTATCGGAAAACGAGGCGGTATTCTACGGGGCGAGCTGGTGCTCCAGTTGCGAGCGGCAGAAAGACCTGTTCGAAGCCTCGGCGTTCCGGTTGCCCTACGTGGAATGCAGCCCGGGCGGACGAAACGCTCCACAAGCACCCATCTGCACGATCAAGGGAATCGAAACCTATCCCACCTGGGTCATCCGCGGCCGGCGATATACTGGCGTCCTCCTGCCTGCGGACCTGGCACAGAAGACCCAGTTTACCGGCGGCGCCCCGCCGAAGTGAGACGGATTCCGGCGGCCCGTCCCGTAATTTCCGCTGCGGCTGGAGTGTGGCCCGGTTTTCTGTCAGGAAGTGGAGATCGCCGCCAGGGAAATCAACACCTCACCGGAACCAACGCGGCGGAGATTCGCATGGAGCCGCAAACCAGATCTTCATTGACATTCCTTGGCGCATTGCATAATTTGGACTGAACAACGGAAGCGACTGATAAATTTCAAGATTGCCCCGCCGTATGCCGAATGCCCTGCACGATGGTGGCAGGGAGCCACCAGCCCATTAATGCTGACTACTTCAGACCGTCCACATTCCCCGCCGAAATTTGATGACGCCTCTTGGCGTGGTCCCGCCTTCAGGTTGGCTAATGCCAGCCTGGGTGCGGTTTCTGGGGCCGTGGCCAACAGAGTACCCAAAAGAGCACAAATATGAGCATCAAACGCATGCTGGTCAACGTCCACGATGATGAAACGCGGATCGCATTGACCGAAGACAATACCCTCCAGGATCTGCACGTCGAGCAGATCACACGTGGCCGCACCGCTGGAAACATCTACGTAGCCAGAATCGTCAAGGTCAATCCTTCGTTCCAGGCGGCGTTCGTGGATTACGGCGAAACCAAAAATGGATTTCTGTCCATCAGCGACCTCAATCCATCCTTTTTCTCGGGTTCGGCCAACGGCCCAAAAGGGCGCATTCAATCGGTGCTCAAACAGGGGCAGACGGTCATTGTTCAGGTATTGAAGGAGGGGGTAGGCGCCAAGGGAGCGGCGGTGACCACCGATGCCAGCCTGCCCGGCCGTTACCTGGTGCTCAGTCCCTACAGCGACAAGGGGGGCGTGTCCCGCAAAATCGAAAACATGGATCAGCGCGACCGGCTCAAGGCATTCCTGAGTGGGCTCTCCGCCGAAGGGATGGGGGTCATCATCCGCACGGCGGGAATCGACCGAACACTGACCGAGCTGAAAAAAGATTTCACCGCTCTGCGCCGGGAATGGAAAGGGATCGAGGACAAAATCAAAAAGGACCCCAGGCCACGGCTGATCTACCAGGAACCGAGCATGGTCGTTCGTGTGCTGCGCGATTACTTCACCGAAGATGTCAAGGAAGTATGGGTGGATTCGGCGGAGGTTTTCCAGCTAGCCCTCGATTACGTCAAGTCCAACATGCCCAAGTTTCAAAAACGGGTAAAGCTCTACATCGGCGATCGCTCTCTGTTCAGCGCGTATCAGATCGAGGGACAGTTGGAGGCCCTCGATTCCCACCGCGTATCGTTGAACTCGGGCGGCTCGATCGTCATCGAAGCTACGGAAGCCATGGTGGCCATCGACGTCAACTCGGGCAGATCGAATCAGGAATCGGACATTGAAGATACCGCGCTGCGTACCAATCTGGAAGCCGCCACGGAAGTGGGTCGTCAACTTCGGCTGCGTAACATGGGCGGATTGGTGGTGATCGATTTCATCGACATGATGCAGAAAAAAAACCAGGCCAAGGTCGAGAAGGCCGTGGCCGACGCGCTGAAATCCGATAAGGCGCGCACCACGCTCGGCAATATCTCCCAATTCGGCATGATGGAACTGAGCCGCCAGCGGATCGACATGGAGCTTTCCCGCGGGCTGCGCGTGCAATGCCCCAGTTGCGGCGGAACGGGCCAAGTGCCCACCGTTAATGCCAACGCAAACAACGTCTTGCGCAAGATTCGCGAGATGGCCGCCCGCGGTAATTACGATGAGATCCACGGGGAACTGCCCTTGGAATACGCCAACTTTCTTTTGAACCAAAAGCGCGACAGCGTCACCGAATTGGAATTGGAGTTCGGAATCAAGGTGCACATCACCGCCAATCCGGAATTACCTCCGGGACACGCGGTGCGGTTGTCGGGCCATACCGCGGAACCAGAAGATGATGAGGAAACGGATGGCAGGCCGGTCGAAACGATTGCCGCGCCGACCGAATCGAGATCAGTAGCGCCAGCATCGAGAGCCGCGCCGACCGAATCGATGGCAGAAGATGCCGAATCGGATTCCGACGAACACGCCGACGGGCGAAAGCCGAGAAGAAGACGTCGCAGACGGAGCACCGAGGAAGCACTCGCCTCGGTCGTGGAGGACATCGACACTACAGTCGACGATGGCGTGAACGAAACCGTGCAGATCGCCGCGAGTCAAGACAACAACGGCGCGGATACCGCTGCAACGCCCAAACCGAAGATGCCGCGTAAATCCCCCCCTAAGGCGATCCTGGCGCCCCACTCCCTGCCCACCGAATTCAAATTGGGATCGAGGAGAGATCGCCGCATCAAAGGGCTGGGTGCGTCGACCCCTCCCGGCGAGGCCATTTTTCAAAGCGCGCATCTGGCCGGGAACGATAATGAGGATGTCGTATTCGCCCGCATCGGCAAGCGCTCCACACCACTGGCACGCTTGGCGGCACTCGCCGAGCCCGGATCGGTGATCTACGATAGCGGTCCCGGCGTCTCGGGAAATGGCGACAGCGCGGGCCAGGCAATCGGTCCAGAGAAACCCGCTCCCGCCGAATCCCGCCGCGGACGGCGCACCCGGAGTCACAAACCCGCCGCTTCCCAAGTGGCCTCACAACAGCCGGCAGGATCAGAGGAAGGCGAGAAAGCCGAGCCGGCCGAAAAGCCGTCCAGAAATCCGCGCGCCCGGCGCCGAAAAAGCCCGGAGGCATAATCCCGCCTCCGTTGACGTAACCCGGCGTACCGTTTGGCCGAGCCTATCGCAGCCCGGCGCGCCGGAATCCTTCCCCCTATCGTGTATCCAGAACAAGCCCCGCCCACACGCCTGCAATGTGGGTAAGCAGCACGATGCTGGCGGCAGTGCGGCCGCCGATCGTTGCCGGTCTCAGATAAAACTGATGAAGGGCAATAACGCGTTGCCGAAGGACCAGACAAAGCGAAAGACCGGCACGCCGATCAGGCTGAGCATGACCATACCCAGAAGTGCCATGTTGCCGTAGCGCCCATTGTAGTACTGGTAATATGCAGCCCACTTGCGGGTCAGGAAATAAGGCAGCATGTAGTGACCATCCAGGGCACCCAAGGGAATGAGGTTGAACACCATCAATATCAGGTTGATACCTATCAGCAATTGGAAGAATTCGTGGGCGCCTCTGGTGGCCATGAATGGCCAACCCCAGTGGAGCGAGGCGTTGAAAAAATTGAGGGCGATTATAGCGACGAGCAGATTCATGCCCGGACCCGCCGCGGAGATGAATAGATGTGCCCAACGGGAATTGAAATTTCTGGGATTGGTCGGCACCGGCTTGGCATAACCGAAACCCACCATTACCACCATCAGCAACCCCATGAAATCCAGGTGGGCCAAGGGATTGAGGGTCAGCCGGCCTGCCCGTTGGGCGGTGTCATCGCCATACAGCTTGGCGACGAAAGCGTGCCCGAACTCATGGAATGACAGGGAGATGACGATGGCCAGGAGAATGGTCAAGAACAGCGCGAAATCGCCTCGATACAGTAATTGAATCATGCCGGAATTTCCTCACTGGAAAGCTGCTGGGGCCACGCGCGGGGAGACGGCAACGCGCCAACCCCGAGCGCCACGTTAGGGCCGATGAACGGCGTTCGTCGTCTACAGGTCCTTTGGGGGCGGGATGGGCGGCTTAGCGATACCGCCGGGCACGGTGATATCTGCTCCAGCGGCACCGCCGGTAACTCGCAGATAGCCTTCGATTTCCTTTATTTTTTGCGCCGCGTGAGCGATGGATCGGGGGTATGCCCGCCGAATGGCCTTGTCTCGTATTCCTGAGATGATCCGATATTGCGTCAGCGCCCGTTTCATCTCGTTTTGTTGGAGATACAGCACAGCCAGATAGTCGTGGATAGGCACCAGCCATGTGGAGGCGGTCAGATCGCGCGCCACGAGCGCTTTCAGCAGTTCCAGCGCCAAATCGGCTTCGCCATTACGCACGGCTATTTCGGCGAGGATGTAGCCCGACTCCAGGGATAGCGGATCGTTGCCGCCGTTGTCCACCGGGGCGATCCAGAGCCGGGCTTGCTCCTGGTCTTGCAGCTTATCCCAATATATACGGCCCAGGAAAACGGAGAATTCCCGCCGCATTTCCTCATCGGGCAGCAGGGGCACCAGTCCCGCGTAAAGCGCCGCCAGCGCACCATAGTCGTTTTCCGCCTCGTAAATGGGCGCCAGTTTTTTGATGGTCCCCAGGCGCAGTTCCCAGTCCTCCGGCGGAAGAATGTCCAGAGCCTGGTGATACCGGCGGCGCGCGTGCTCGGACTTACAGGAAGCACTACAGGCAGCAAGGGTTTTGTCCGCCCACTCAAGATAAGCCTGACCGATAAATATTGCGAGTTCCCGGGCGAGTTTCTGATCCATGATGTCCGGGTGGATCGACTTATAGAGTTCGGTCAGCTGCCGGTAATCGGCCCGTTCGAGGTAAATGCGCCCCATAGCCTGGGCCACCTGGTAACGGCGCCGCCACTCGGAGCGATCCAGCAGATCGAGGGCCATCCGGTATTTTTCAAGCGCCAATCCCGCCTCGGTACTCTCTTGCCTCTCCTGCAGACTTTGGCCCCACTCGTGGTACACGCCCACCATCGCGGCACGAATCATCGCCCTCTCCTCTCCGGCGGGGGCAAGGGGGAGAACCTCCTCAAGCAAATCCAACCGGGGCTGGAACTCGCCCTTGACCTTGTGGACTTCGGTCATGGCCAAAACGATATCGCGGCGGGGTTCCCAATCCCCGATCTGCAACGCTTCCCGCGCAGCCCCATACTGGGCCAATGCACCCTCGGTATCGCTCTGGGACAGGAGATGCTCCCCCCAGCCGATCCGCGCGGCAATGGATCTCAGACGCAATTTATCCCGTTCGATCGGATCGGGCGCAAGCTCGATCGCTTCCCGCAGGAGGGCCAACTGCGCTTCATATCGCTGAGCGAGCCCCAACACCCCTTCCTTGGCGACGATCAATTCGTAACGCCCCTGCCAGTCGCCGGGTTCGAGCAACGCCGCCGCCCGATCGAAGTCGGCCATCGCGGCATCCATATCGCCTTGTTTTGCAGACTCCAGAGCGCGATCGCGATACAGCCGGGTGCGATATTTTTTCAAATTTACGCGAAAATCAGAGTCCGTTACGGTCGGCTCGATAGCCTCCAGATAAGCGATGAGTTTGCTCGTCTCGCCTCGCTGCCGATAGATGGGGTCCAGCTTGAGCAGAATGCGGTAGCGTGCTTCCCATTGCTGCTCGGGCAAATATTGCAGCGCTTTCTCGTAGAGCCGGGCCGATTCTTCGCTTTGCGCTTCGCCCACGAGGGCATCGCCCCAATCCCGGTAGTAGTCCGCCAAGGCGATGGAGATCCGCAGCCGGTACAGGGGATCCCGGGCCGTCTGCAACTCCAGCTCGTACCGCGCCGTTCCTTGCTCCTGCCGCCCGCCTTGGCGGTAAGCTTCTCCCAGCAGGGCCAATACCTCGAGGCGCACCTGATTGCGATCGGGCGGCACGAGTTCCCTGGCCGACTCGTAATGTTGGGCAGCGACGGCGAAGCGGCCCCAATCCATCTCCGATTTGCCCCAACCGATATAGGCCTCGATATTCGCGGCGGCCAGGGCTTCCCGATCCGACGGATCGGTGAGGATCTCCCCGGCCTCCCTGTTCAGCGCTACAAGTGCCTCCCATTCCCCCGCCCGTTGATAGATGCTGTGAAGCCGATCCAAGGTTTGGCGATAATAGGGAGCCGCGGGTTCTCCCCTAAGCTGATAGCCCAGGGCGGCCTCATAGTGGCTTTTTGCACGGCCGGGACGACCCAGGGCTTCCTCGGCCTTGCCCAGCCTGATCCTGGCATCGGGATCGTCGAGAGCGTTGGGGTCCAGGGCTTCGAGCTTGCTGTATATAGCGAGCACCTGGGCCGGTTGGTCCAGATTCTCGTAGCTTCGCGCCAGCAGGCGATAGATATCCGGAGAGGAAGCGACGCCGCCACGCTGCAACCTTTCCTCGATCAAATGCACCAGCCGGGAGTGGTAGCCGGAGCGCTCGTAGGCATCGATGAGCGGCGCCCACACCAGATCCTGGTATTGAGGATCGTTCACCAGGTATTCAAGGTCCCAGGTGGCCTTGTCCCACCGCCCCTCGCGATAGAGACAAAATCCCCGCATGAACATCGCCTGGTTCCGCTGGCCGGCATTCTCGAAGACGGGCAGGGGTTGCAGCAGCCGCAACACCTCGCTGCATTCCTGGCGATCGTAGTGCACCCGGACTTCCTCCACCAGCAGGCCTTTTCTATCCGTTTGGGTAATGGATTCGTTGCGCGCCGCCTCGCCGAGAAGGACGACGGCTTCATCCACCCGTTGCAGATTCTTCAGTATGGCGGCACGCGCGCTGATGATCGCCGGGTCGTTCCTAAGGTCGGGATCGTAGCCGATCAGCTTGTCATAATCCGCCAAGGCCTCCTCGTAACGGCCCGCCTCGGCAAGCAGAGCGGCCCTTCGGTGCAGCGCACGTTCGCGATACCGCTCCTCGCCGGCATCCAGGTAGGCGCTGAAATACGCGACGGAAGCGGAGCGCACCCGCTCCTTATCATCGGCAGTGGCCTCGGCAAGAACGGTACGGGCATGCAATTCAGCCCGCCAGTAAAGGGCTTCACCCAATTCCGGCGGATACGGGTAGCGGTCGGTCACTTCGCTGTAATAGTCGCGGGCGGCCGCCCATTGCTTCCCCTGACGTGCCTCCGCAGCCAGAAACATGAGCACCGGCGCCTTGTGTTGCGGGGAATCGTCCGCGGCCAAATAGCGGGCCAGAAACGGCTGAGCCTCCTGCCGTCTTCCAATTTCCACATGGGCCATGGCCATGATGCGGTCGTAAGTGGCCTGGTCTCCGCCGGTTTTCAACTCGCCACGGGGCAGACCGGCGAGCGAATTGATCACACCCTGGGGGTCTCCAGCTTCGGCACTCAGCTCCCCCTGCCAAAGTTGGGCCTTGGGCCGCGTGAGGCTGCGGGGATAGGCGTCGAGGAGTTCGTTCAACCGCTGTTGCGCCTTGTCCACGCTACCCTTCTTGCGCAGCAGCCGAATGCTGCCGGCGAGCGCATACTCCCGGAAGGGACTTTCCCCCGGGGATTCCGCCAGCCGGTCGTATGCCACCAGCGCGGCGTCGGAATGGCCGATGGCCTCCAATGCCTCTGCCAGCGCCAGGATTGCCTCGCCGGAGTATTTGCCCTGTGGGAAGGCCTGCAGGTACGCTTCGGCCGCATCGGCCGCGGCCTGGTGCCGGGATTCGTGGGTGGAACGCCGCACCGCATCGATCATGCCGACTTCGGCCAGGGTGGGGATCGTTGCGGCATTCACTTCTGCCAAGGACGGGTGCAAGCAGGCCAGCAGCAGCATGCAGACCGCGCCCCAGCGCGCACAATGCCGGACCAACCTCGATCCCAGCCGCCTGTTGCGGCCTGCAACACTCAGGCGGATTCCCATTGCGTGAAAAATTCCTTCCATCGGTGCAAGGTCACGTTGTGGATAGTCACGGTTTTGGTGCGGGCGTGCTCGCCCCGGTTGAGGACGACCCGGCTCGGCGCGACCCCGAAGGTCTTGGCCAGAAATCGCAGCAGAACCCGATTGGCCTTGCCGTCCAAAGCGGGTGCGGCCACTTTCAGCCGCAGCGCCCGCCCGCCGTATGAGCCGCCCCATTCGGTGCTGGCCGCGCCCGGCTGAACCCGAAGGATGAGGACCACCCTGCCGTCTTGGTATCGATAGGGCGGATTGTCGCGCCGATCACTCGTTGCCGATCCAGAGTCCTTCATCCCGGCCGGCCTCCAGAAAATGGTCCAACCCATCCTGCAAGCGACGGATGAGCCGCTCCAGCTCTCGCCTTTGGCCGGCGGTGACCTCGGAGTCCAAGTGGTTCAGGTTGTTGAGGACGACCTTCATGGCGCGTACGGTATCGACGTATCGTTGATCCATTCCAATTGAGCATTCCGCGAAGATTCGATAAGCCGGGGCCGGCTGGCCTCGGCGGCGAAGGGCCGATGGGCCGGCGGCCGCACCGGACGTGCCGCATCGGGGCGGCCAACGCGTATGGGGGCCGGTAGGATTCTGTACGATCCGTTCCCGGTATTGCGTATTCTGGCCTGGATACGCGGGGGATTTCAACTGTAAATCAGAATCTCCGTGGTGGGGGCTGTTCGTCAGGGATGGATTGCCCACCGGCTTGACACCCGGCCGCGCCGCGCATAGATAAACGGTGAAGCGATGCTGCGAAGATGGTTGCGTGAACCGAGAGGCACCCTTTCCGTTGCTGTATTGGACGACGAGCTTGCGGCTCTTTTCGGAGCCAAATCCCGTACCGTGTACCTCTCCGCAGCGACGATGGCCAAGCAAAAAAGGAACCACCCGGAGCTGGATGCCGAGGAGTACGCCTTATTACCCGACGTGATCGCCCGCGGCGAAGTGATCCAACAGGGCGGCCTGCGCCTGGTATTCTTCCTTTCCCACACGCGATTAATGAAGGCAGTGCTCAAATCGACACGGCAACGCGATGAGCTGTATGTGGTCAGCTACCAGCGGGCGAATGAACGTGAGCGGATACGCCTAAGACGTCGCGGTCAGATTTTGCGCAAAGAACTGACATGAAGGAACGACGAAGTGAAAGGACACGAGGTGGGGCCTGCCATGAACCCCACATGGCGCTCCACGCAGTCGAGCCGCGTGTGCTACGGCAGGCAGAATATCACCGTGTCACCCGTGCCCTTGTCGTATTATCATAGGACCATAGTGGCTCATAAGCAACGGATGCCGATTCCGTCACTTGCCCCATTGATATCAAAACCACCCGAGGATACATCGCCCTATGAACTTCGCCCTTTCCGACGAGCAGCAGATGCTCCAGGCCAGCGCGGCCGAATTCGTCAAACGGGAATCGCCATTGAGCCGCGTGCGGGCTCTGCGCGAGGACGAAACCGGTTTTTCCCGGGATCTTTGGCGCAAGATGGCCGAGCTCGGTTGGCTGGGTATGGCCTATCCGGAATCCTTGGGGGGGGCGGATATGGGTGCCGTGGAAACCATCGTGGTCATGGAGGAATTGGGGCGTGGCCTGCTGCCCGAGCCGATGCTGGCCACTGTGCTGCTGGGTGGCATGGCCATTCTGCGGGCGGGCAACGATGACCAGCAAAAGGCGTTGCTGCCGGCGATGGTGAACGGCGAGCGCTTCCTGTCGTTGGCCTATCTGGAGCGCCAGGCCCGGCACGACCCGTTTGACGTGACGACCAGCGCCCGGCAAAACGGCGGCAGCTGGGTGCTGAGCGGCGAAAAGACATTCGTCCCCGATGCCGCGGTGGCCGATCGGGTGGTGGTTTCGGCGCGCACCGGCGGAGCGCAGCGCACCATCGACGGCATCACCCTGTTCCTGGTGGATCCGAAAGCCGACGGAGTGACCCTCACCGATATCCCCGGCATGGACTGCCGCAAGCGCTACGTGATGAAGCTGGACGGCGTGAAGGTGGACGACGGCGACAGGCTGGGCGAATCGGGCCAAGGCGGGACGGTATTGGATGGCGTTCTGGATTGGGCCTCCGTGGGGCTGTGTGGCGAGATGCTGGGCGGCATGGTCGAGGCGTTTCGCATGACCCTGGAATACCTGAAAACCCGGGAGCAGTTTGGCGTTCCCATCGGCTCGTTCCAGGCCCTCAAGCACCGGGCGGCGGACGAATACGTGCAAACCGAGCTGGCCCGGTCGGCAGTCTATTACGCCGCCATGGCCCTCGACGAAAAGCTGGAAGATGCCCAGGCGGCGGTCTCGACGGCCAAGGCCCGCTGTAACGATGCGTTCCACGTGATCGCCAACGAGTCGCTGCAGATGCACGGCGGGATCGGCATGACCGACGAGCATGACATCGGATTCTATTTCAAACGCGCCCATGCCGCCGAAGTCACCCTGGGCGATTCCACCTACCACCGGGACCGCTACGCACGGCTGAAGGGGTATTGATCCTGCTGCTGAGCTCTAATCTCACCGCGATGCAAGGGCGCGCCTCTGTTCCCGCCGCGATGCAAGGGCGAGTCTCTGCCGCCCGGATTTCCGGCGAGCCGAAATGATCCTTGCACCCTATTCCGTCGTGTGGGCTTTCGTGTTGGCCACCAGCCTTTTCTTGATCCTGGGGATGGCTTGGCTGGGATTCAACGAGGGAATCGCCCGTGTATTCCGCCATCTTTGGCTCAGCGACGGCGTCGCACTGTGGCTGCTCTTCACGGCCGTCTACCACTCTATCTTCTTCCTGCGGGGTCCGTACCGGGAAATCCTGGGCGATCCCACTGGCGTGTGGATCCTTTGGGGCGCGCTTGCAGCCTATCTCATCGTCCGCCTGGCGCCCACGCCGCTCCGCAACCCGACGGCGGGATTGGCCCTGGCCATCTTGACTTGGGGCTGGGTGCTCGGAGCCGGGTACAGCTTTGTCGAATTGATGGAAGGGGACGCCCGGCTTCTGAAAGAAAATCCAAACCTCGCCTTGAGCCCCACACCCGGAGCATACGCCCCCCTGGCCCGGGCCCGCTTTTTCGTTCAGATGAATCCGGAAGACCGTTCTCTAGTGGAAAAAGTGCTGGCTCACCTGGAGCGCGGGGAAAACCTGGATACCGGTCTGGCCAGCCTGGCCCGGCTGGAACTCGTGCCCCAACTCCTGGCTTACTACGAGCTCGAACTCAGACGGCTGGGCTACTACCAGATATTTCAGGCCGTACTGCTGGCCGGCGTATTGGTGGTATGGGGCTTCGGCGCGCGATCGTGGGAAAGGGATTAGCCGGAAATCGCACGACAAGGATTAGCCGCGCGGCGGGCGCCGGTGCCGTTGCGATGCCGATGGCTCTTCCGATCCCCGGCCGGCAGCGGTGAGCAGGGCGGTCTTTCCCAGCAGATCAAGGGGAACCCGTCCCGCCGATTATCTGCCCACGGTAAATTGCGGCCGTCTGTTCCGCATGGGAAAACTAGCGCCCTTGGTATCGGGGCGTGCGCTTTTCGAAGAAGGCTTCCAGCGCTTCGCGATGGTCCTCGGTATGATGGGCTAGCGCCTGGTATCCGGCGCAGACATCGAGGAAATCCTTGAGCCCCATGCGCTGGCTCATTTTGAGCAGACGCTTGGCCATGCGCAGCGCCTGGGGGGGTTTGTCCGCTATGGTGCGGGCCAGACTCATCGCCTCGGGCATCAGATCGTCCGGCTCGACCACCTGCCAGACGAGCCCCAGTTTGAGGGCCTCTTCGGCGTCGATGACACGGGCGGTGAACGTGAGATGTGCCGCCGCCTGGTATCCGATCTGCCGGGTGAGGAACCACGCCCCTCCGTCGCCGGGGATGATCCCCAGATTGAGGAAGGTCTCGCCCAGCTTGGCCTTGGTGGAAGCGATGCGGATATCGCACATCATCACCAGATCGCATCCGGCACCGATGGCTGCGCCGTTGACCGCGGCGATTACAGGCACGTCGATCGCGTCGACGGCGAGAGGAATCCGCTGAATTCCCCGCCGGTAGGACTCGGCCACCTCCACGGGAATGCCGCCGAATCCCTCGGCCCGCTTCCGCATATCCTTGATGTTTCCCCCGGCGGAAAACGCAGAGCCGGCGCCGGTGATGATCATGGCGGATACCGAATCGTCGTATTGCACCTGATGACACGCCCTCTCGATCTCGTCGATGGTGTTCGCGCCACTGATGGGATTGCGGGAGTCGGGCAGGTTGATCGTCAACACGGCGATGCCGGCATCGATCTCCAGCCGGATGTCTTTGTATTCGGTCATAGGGTTCCTCGATCGGAGCGTCTGGCCGGTGCTTGGTGCTCTGCTGAGTACTCTGCTGAGGGCTCTGCTGAGTGCCCGTCAGCGGCCTTTCCAGTTCGGTTTTCGTTTTTCGGCGAATGCCCTGGGTCCTTCCACATAGTCCTCGGAATGGAGCCAGGATTCAAACATCGGCGGGTGATGGTGCATCGCCTCCTCGAGCGCCATGTGGTAGCTGGCCAGCGCCGTCTGCTTGGTCAGCCGAACCGAGAGGGGGGCGCATTCCAGGATCTCCGCGGCCCATTGGCGGGCCGTGGGGATCAGATCGGATTGGGGGACGACGACGTTGGCGATCCCCAGCCGGTAGGCCTCTTGGGCGTCGATGGGTTTCCCGCGCAGCATCATGCCCATGGCGACCTTGATCGGGATCATCCGGGGGAGACGCTGCATACCGCCCGCACCCGCGACCAAACCCACCCGGGGCTCCGGGAGACCCATGGTGGCATTCTCCGAGGCGATGATGATGTCGCAGGCCAGAGCGATCTCGAATCCGCCGCCGAGGGCCACCCCGTTCATCGCGGCGATTACCGGCTTGGTCAAATCGTGACGGTCCGTGATCCCGCCGAATCCGCCGCTCCACTTGACATCGGGAAATTTCTGACCCGCCGCCGCAACCTTTAGGTCATTGCCGGCGCTGAACGCCTTTTGGCCTGCCCCCGTGATGATGGCCACCCAGGCGTCATCGTCGTCGCGGAAAGCGTCGAAAGCTTGGCCCAATTCCTCGCTGGCCGGCGGGTGAAGCGCATTCATCACCTCGGGCCGGTTGATGGTGATCGTGGTGATGCGATCGCTGGTTGCGGACGTGATGAATTCGTAGGCCATGGCCCATCCTCGAGTTCGATTGTTCCCCCTGCACCTTCAGCCGCCGTGATTTGTGCCCTGCGGCTTCGGATTCCGGGAAAGATGCCGCGACAGTCCTCGTATTCCGTGGCGTTGCGCCCGAAGGAGCGGGGATGCGCGGCACAATTGAAAAACGGCGTGGGGCTGCCTTCAATGAGAATCCCCGCGGCCAGGCTCACCCCCCTTCGGCGGCCTGCAGTTCCTCCAGGGTCTTGGCATCCGGAAGCGGATCCACTTGCACCGAGATGGTTGGATATTTCTCGCATTCCTCGGCGTTGATGCGGGTGTAATCGGCCCACTTCTCCGGCACCTGATCCTCCGGATAGATCGCTTCCACCGGGCACGTTGCCACACAAACATCGCAGTCGATGCAGGTTTCCGGATTGATGTAGAGCATCGTGGGCCCTTCGTGGAAAGCCTCAACCGGGCAGACCTCGACGCAATCGGTGTATTTGCAGCCATCGCAATAAGCGGTGACGGTATATGTCATGGACTTCTCCTTCTACCGTATATGCTGAGGTGGCATGCCTCGGTCTCGGTTTTCCCCAGGGGCAGCGGGTTCCACCTTCGGTACTTTGGATTACTTGGGTATCGTCTCACCGGATACTCGTCAAGCCGCAATGCGCAGGACCGGGATCGGATAACCGCGCACGGCCTACGGGGCCGCCACCGGCCCGTGACCTGGGCCTATTTCTAGCCGCCGGCCGCTCGATCCGTGACGACGCTCACGGGTTTCCTCGTGGGCGAGAGAATGAATGACTCCTGACAGGTTGCGGAAAGGCTATTTGGGAGGCCGAAATAACGCCAATCCCCCATTTCATGATCAGTTAATCCATTGTTAGTATTAATTAATAAAGAACGGAAACGTGCGGCTTAGGCATTTGTGCCAATGAATTTCCAGAGATATTCCGCATCCCTGATACTTGAGCGTCATTATTTACCAATAGCATCTCAATCACGGTTCTGCGTCCGGGCCTTGGTAGATGCACCCGGCTGTGCAGGTTTCCTGAACGACAACTTGGTGGAGGTCTGGGAGTGTAGGCTTCAGCCGCTCCCAGATCCAGATCGCTAGATTTTCGCTGGTGGGATTCTCGAGCCCCTCGATCTCGTTGAGGTATTGGTGGTCAATCCGCTTGTGGAGCGGCTTAAAGGCCTGATCGAGGTCGGCGAAGTCTTGTACCCATCCGGACGTCTCGCCGACCGGTCCTTTGACGATGACCTTCACGATGAATGAGTGCCCGTGAAGCCGCGCGCACTTGTGGCCCTGCGGAACGTTGGGAAGCCGGTGTGCAGCCTCGAAGCGGAATTCCTTGAAGATATCCATCATTCCTACTCTAACCGGCCACGCAGTTGCGCGGCCTCGCTATTCTAACTCGAATCCTCGCATGGGTCTTGTGGCGCATGAATTCCGGTTCAGTGCGGCCTCTTGTCCGGCCTCTTGTCCGGCCTCTTCATATTCCGATCATGGAATACCCAGGTATTTGTGGATTTGCAGGCTCAGTCGCCAGATCGGATGGGCCTTACAGTACTGCACTGCACGCCGGGTGTTCTCGTCGCGTGCAGGACTATCCATGGGCTGCAAGTAAAATCGTTCGAACTCAAGGTGTTCATACCTGTGCGGTTCGGCGCCGACTTGCGGAAATATCAGCTTTAGCTCGTGGCCCTTCGTCAACACGAGTTCAGCGCCGGCCTTCGGGCTGACGCAGATGTGGTCGATGCCTCGCGGCGGACGTTTTGTGCCATTGGTTTCGATGGCAACCTGGAAGCCGTCCGCGTGCAACGCGTCCACGAATTCCTGGTCCATCTGCAACAGGGGCTCGCCGCCGGTGCACACGACCATTGGCCCTCTGCCCACCGACTCTGCTGGCCAAGCCCGGCGAATCGCTCGTGAGAGGTCCCGCGCCCGTTCGAATTTGCCCCCTCCCGGGCCGTCTGTGCCGACGAAGTCGGTGTCGCAGAAATCGCAAATCGCCTGCGACCGGTCCTGCTCGCGGCCCGACCAAAGGTTGCAGCCCGCAAAGCGGCAGAACACCGCCGCGCGACCGGAGTTCATACCCTCGCCCTGGAGGGTGTAATAGATTTCTTTGACCGAGTAGCTCATGGCCGAGCTCCGGCGCTCTCCTTGTACGGGGCTGGGTCCGCCAATCCATTCTCGCGAAACCCTTTGAGCCGCAGTAAACAAGCATCGCAGTGTCCGCAGGCCTCTCCATCAATGCCCGGATCGTAGCAGGTCACGGTAATACTGTAGTCGACCCCAAGCGCGAGGCCCTTGGCCACGATCTGCGCCTTGGTCAGGTTGATCAGCGGCGTGTGAATCTTGAGCCGTTGCTTGCCCTCCACCCCCGCTTTCGTGGCCAAGTTGGCCATGCGTTCGTAGGCCTCGATGAACTCCGGGCGACAGTCGGGGTATCCACTGTAATCGAGCGCGTTAACGCCGATAAATAGGTCCTCAGCTCCGAGCACTTCGGCCCACGCGAGCCCAAACGAAAGAAAGATGGTGTTGCGTGCGGGGACGTAGGTTACGGGGATTCCTTGGGAGATCTGCTCGATGGGCCGATCCTTCGGGATGGCGACATCGTCGCTCGTGATGGCGGAACCTCCAAATTGCCGGAGGTCAATCTGGGTAACCACGTGCTGGGTTGCTCCGAGAGCAACGGCCACCCGCTGAGCAGCGTGCAGTTCAGCCTCGTGGCGTTGCCCATACTTGAACGTGAGTGCGTAGACGTCGAAACCCTCTGCTATCGCGATGGCCAGAGTCGTCGTTGAGTCAAGCCCTCCGCTAAGCAAGACCACCGTCTTGCGCTTGTCCTTCGTCATGGGAATTTACCGATCCCTTGCCAAATTGTCTGGCCGCCCAGGCCGGGCTGCAAGCCTTCGAATTATTTGGGTATCGTGCCACCGGATACGCGTCAAGCCGGAAAACGCACGGCCGGCCGAGTCGACCGCCCCACCATGCTCAGCCGAATAGCGTGGGCGCAGTTGGCTCGGCAAATCAGAGATCGCCTATCCTGGCCCATGGAAAAGGACCGACCGAATCCGCCGGGCCTTCATCACAAAAGTTGGCCAATTTGGCCGTGCCGCCGTCCGGATGACGGCTGCACTTGTCTATTTCACCAATCGGGCGCCAAGACATGCTCTGAATCGCTATTGACTTTTTCCCGCCAACCTCCCCTATATAGGCACCATTGTGCTGTTCAAGCTCTCTGATTGAGGGAGACGGCCATGGAACCCACCGGAACCAAGCGCAAAATCGCCGCGATCGTCATGGCGGATGTCGTCGGCTACTCCCGCCTGATGGGGGTCGATGAGGACGACACCGTCCGTCGCCTGAAATCCTACCGGCAAGTCGTTTCCGAGCGCAAATCCAAATCACGCGGACGCATCGTCAATGCGCCGGGTGATTCCATCCTCGCTGAATTCATCAGCGTGGTGGACGCTGTTGGCTCGATGGACCTGCTTGGCGGACGGACTGCCGAAGCGGACAAGGTGATCACGTTTCAACCGGGTTTGCGGCCAATGGAACGCGACGCGTCCGAAATCCAATTTCGGGCCGATCCAGAATTGGAGGGTACAAATGACCGAATTCATTATGAACCATGAGGTGCCGATTCGGCTCGGAATCTTTTTCGGGCTGTTGGCGCTTTTTGCCGTGTGGGAGATATGGGCGCCTCGCCGCGCCCTGACCGAATCCAAAACATTACGCTGGGTCGGCAACCTGGGAATCGTCGCACTCAACGCTGTCGTACTCAGGTTCACCTTCCCGATTGTGGCGGTAGGGATGGCAGTTGTGGTCAACGAACATGGGTGGGGTCTGCTGAACATTGTCGAGCTTCCATACTGGCTGGCCATCGTGGTGGCTGTCGTGGCGATGGATTTCGTAATTTATCTGCAACACGTGATGGTGCATGCCGTGCCTCTTTTGTGGCGGCTGCACCGCATGCACCATACCGACCTGGACTTCGACGTTACAACCGGTGCGCGTTTTCATCCCCTGGAAATTATCATTTCCATGGGGATCAAGCTCGCGGTGGTGGTCGTTCTCGGTCCGCCGGTGGTGGGTGTGGTGATCTTCGAGGTGCTGCTGAACGGCACCGCCATGTTCAACCACAGCAATATCCGCTTCCCTCTGGGTTTGGATCGGGTGCTGCGCTGGTTCGTGGTCACGCCGGACATGCATCGTGTACATCATTCCATCGTTCCCCACGAAACCAACAGCAACTTCGGCTTCAACCTGCCCTGGTGGGATCGTCTTTTCGGCACCTACCGCGATCAACCGGAGGCGGGACACGAGGACATGACCATCGGCATCAAACAATTTCGGGAGCCCAGATATCTGCGCCTGGATCGGCTATTGCTCCAGCCATTCCTGGGAAAAGCCAGTGATTATCCAATCAATGCGCCGAAATAGAGCACGCCATTTGACGGCTCGTCCCGGAGGAACACCAGCATCCATCTCGGCGATTCGTCCCGCCGGGTGCCAATTTCTTCCACTTGGAACCTGAAGACAATCGGAAGGCTTATTGTGAACAGACGCACGGTGGCGGTGCTTGGCCTCTTGGCGATAGTTGGATTTGGAATCGTCGTGGCGGTTCTTTACCGGGATCAGTTCTCAACCGAAGGGTTGCAAGCGATCATGGAAAGGCTGGGGGTATGGGCTCCACTTGTGTTTGTCGCCTTATACCTGCTCGCGCCCGCTCTGCTCCTGCCAAGCGGGCCGATCACCCTGGCCGCTGGTGCCCTGTTCGGGCCAGTCCTGGGCACAATATATTCACTCGTTGGATCCACCGGAGGGGCGACGCTCGCTTTCATACTGGCGCGGTACGTGGCCGGGGACTGGGTCGAGCGGAAAACCAAGGGTAAATTGGCACAGTTGAAAAACGGAGTGGAAAACGAGGGCTGGCGATTCGTGGCCTTTGTGCGCTTGGTGCCGCTGTTTCCATTCAACCTGCTGAATTATGCCCTTGGCCTGACCAAGATTCCTCTGAGAACTTATGTGATGACCTCGTTCATCTGCATGCTCCCAGCTGCTGCCGGATATGCGTATCTCGGGTACGCGGGGCGCGAAGCAATTCTAGGCGCGGAGAATTGGGTCGCGAAGGGGCTGATCGCCGTGGGGTTGCTAGCCGTGCTGATATTGCTGCCCATCATTATCCGCCACTGGCGGAGAAAACGCTTATCTGCCCCCAACCATTCGCTGAGGTCGTGCGGAGCCAACATGGGACGTGCTGGTGGTTGACGTTCGCTCATCGGAAGAATACCGAGGCCCCCTGGGGCATATCGAATCCTCGACTCTGTTTCCAATCGATGACTTGGAAAACCGGCTGGGTGAACTGGAGCCATTTATGTAATTGGCAACTTGGGCATCGCTGATACAAAGGTCCCGATGCGGTGTGGGGAGACATACGAGTCGAGCTGAAAAGGAGGAACGATGGATGGCAAGGACAAGGACGATCTGGAACGCGTGATTCGCATTGGGGTTTCCGAGGGGGAACTCAGCGATGCCATCAGCGAGGGAACCATCGACAATAAGTCAAAGGCCCTCTTACAGCTTGAGCTGGATCAGATGGAATCGCGGCTGGAACGGACCGGACATGCAGGCGGAACCGGCAAGAAGATCGGCAACCTGATGGGCTTGTGCCTCTCTGGAGGGGGCTTTCGTTCCGCCACGTTTAATTTGGGTGTGTTGCAAATGCTGGCGGCTCGGGGCTGGCTCAAGCGCGTGGATTTTCTGTCCACGGTGTCCGGAGGAAGCTACCTCGGGTCCGCATTGACCTGGTGGGCCAGCGGCAAGGCCGACCGAGAGGGCGATACACCACTCGGGGATTCCGCGGACGACTTCCCTTACGGCGCCGATTCGCGCAACCCGCGTCTTAAACACCTGCGCGAGCACGGAAACTGGCTGATCCCCGGCGATGGCATTGACTTGGTTGCCGGCTTGGCGGTGGTGTTGCGAGGTATATTGGTGAATCTGGCGATCTGGTTTCCGCTGGTGGCCTGCGCCATGTACTTCATGTACCTTCGCATCCCAATGCCGGAGTGGCTGAACCTGACGGCGCTCACTGACTGGAACGGTCTATACGAGCTGCTGGGGGTATCGATCGAGGGCATGCCGCCCAACCCCAATGTGTACGAGCTGTCTTTCTGGGTTTCGGTGGCTCTGGTGTTGCCCTATCTGTTGCTGGGTTGCCTGTTATACTCCCTCGCCACGGGTTTCGTGCATCGAGGGGTCGTGGACCGGAAACTCGGGGGGCTGTCCTTCCTTCCTAGCCGCTACCAGTTCCGGCGCTTTGCCGAAATCGCGTCTGGTTTAGTGTTTAAGATCATTATCATTGGGCTGGTGGTCGCGGCCATGCCGGTGATCATCTTCAAGCTACACGGATACCTGAACGTGGTTGGCCCCGCCGCCGCCTTCGCGGGTCTGCTCTCCGCGGGTTGGGCCTTTCTGCGGACGCGTAGCGACGGAAAAGGCGTGGTGCCGTTCGGTCTCATCGTGACCATCGCCGCCGCGCTGCTCATATTCGGTATCCTATTGATGGCGAATACGGTCGCCTTTTGGTTACATTGTAACCTGATGCATGTGGAGTTCGCCGGTTTCTGCGAAATATGGAAGGGAACGAGCGCAAACGCGGCGGTTCCGGACCCGACGATCCGGTGGTGGTTCCGGAGTATTACCGGCGCATCCTTTGTCTTTGCGCTGGTAGTCAACCTCAATTACGTGTCTTTGCACCGCTTTTACCGTGATCGCTTGATGGAAGCCTTCATGCCTTCCCGTGAAGACGCTGACGCGGGGCGCACCGCGCCGGCCAAGCTGGCTGATAAAGCTCGATTGAGCAAAATGTGGAACGCCGGGCGGGACAACATGCCCTATCATTTGATCAACACGAACGTGGTGCTGGTCAATTCAAAAAATCACAAGTACCGCATGCGGGGCGGCGACAGCTTCCTGCTCTCGCCCCTTTATTGTGGGAGCACGGCGACCGGCTGGACCGCCACTAAGGACTTCATGGGCGACGGGCTGAGCCTACCCTCGGCCATGGCCATCTCCGGGGCGGCCGCCAATCCCAATACCGGCACTGGAGGTACGGGACTGACCCGGAACCGATTGGTCTCCGTGCTAATGGCGCTTATGAACGTCCAGCTCGGGTACTGGGTTCGCCGGCCGAGGTCGCGCTGGATATTTACGACACCGACGCATATCCTGCCCGGGCTTTACATCCTGACAGGTTGGTTGTTCGGACGGGGCTTCCGGGAAAACAGCCGATTCCTCCAAATCAGCGACGGCGGTCATTTTGAGAATCTTGGGCTCTACGAGCTGATCCGGCGGCGGATGAGGTTGATCGTGCTCTGCGATGCCGGCGCCGATCCAAATTTTTCTTTCGAGGACCTGGAGATCGCCGTGACGCGCATTCGTCAAGACTTCGGCACAGAGCTGCGATTCCATAGACCGCAGATGCCAGGCGCCGACAGCGCCCATCCGGTTGAGGCGCTGGTCGCGGGAGCCTCCCCCGCATTCCCGAAAGCCGAGGACCTTGCGGACTCCAGCCATATCTTGGCGGACATCGACTATCCGGGGGGCGGCAAGGGATTGCTGGTGATGTTGAAGACGACCCTGACCCGAGACCTACCCGTGGAGGTGCTGGCCTACAAGGCGGCCAACCCGGACTTTCCCGACCAGACCACCGCCGACCAATTTTTCGACGAGTCGCAATTCGAGGCCTACCGGCTGCTGGGGGTCGCTGCCGCGACCTCCATGATGAACAACGATCAGGTACAAAAGGCGGTAGAACTAATCTATGGCCCGGACCATCTGCCGTAGCCTAAAATTTAATTTCAAGGCGAGCCTGGATCTTCGAGACGGAATCCTCCGCGGTCCTCCTCGGTGTAATTGGCCTCTCCGGGGAATCGGGCTCTACAAGGGATACGCGAAGTGATCTGCGCAGGCATGACCTGCTATCCGCGCGATTATGTTGTAGAGACCCGGAGTCCCGCATCTTATGTGCCGCGAACAGGTGTACTCCGATGACCCTTTCTCGGCCTATATCGAGTTTTGGGGGTCATGCAGGCCGTCTACATTCAACAGGATACCATACTGGAACTTCATCAGGTGCTTTCTGGCAAAGTCTTTGCCACGAGCACCATGCACGCTCGCTGGACAAGACGCACCTCGGTTGCCCGCCCGCCCGCCCAACGCTCCAAGGTGGCTTGGTCCAATTCCGTCAAAACAATACTCGGTGCTACTCTCATAATTTTCCCTCCGTGGATTACTTCAGGAAAGCAAAGCACATCCAGATAAAAAGGCCTACTATTACTATTAATGTGTCACTACACTAAGCGCTGCAGGACCCGCCGCCCAATACGCAAAATTTTGCGCAATGGGGATGATTTAATGCCACTGTGGTGCGGGAATCGGCCAGGGTTCGGCCCAGTATGAATTCCGGGTCGTAGGGGATCAGTGTACACGCCACGACCACCGGTTGCTGCGTCTCCTTGGGTTTGACGACCATGCGTGAAGAGGCGCACATGACGTCGTTGGGATCGACGCCGAGAATATCCCAGCAGGCTACGGAGATTTCCGGAACATCGACTTCGTCGTCCATCTCTGGAAACAGTACCAGCGTCAGCCGGTTTTCGGGATCGATGCGAATGCCGTGGTGGACGAACAGGCGTCCATACCCGGCCCGCAGCTTCTCCTCCGGCTCGCCCCACATGGTACGGCCGGCAACGTTGATGTGAAAGCCATGGTCGGACAGCCACTTGAGCCCATCGAGCGCCGGCGTCCACGATCGAGGGCCACGCTCGGTCTCGTGCAGGGTTTGGCTGTAATGATCGATCGAGACCCGGATCACCAACCGCTGCCCGTACTTATCCTTGAGCGCCAACAACGCTTTACGACGTTTCATCATCGGGCGCATGGCGTTGGAAAGCACCAGCGCGCGATAACCACGGCCCAGAGTCTCCTCGAGCATGGCGATGATCTCGGGATTCATGAAGGGCTCACCGCCCGTGAAGCCGATCTCACCGGTGCCCCAGTTGCCCGTTTCCACCTCGTCGAGGTAGGATACCACCTCCGCTGCGTTCAGGTATGCGAGCCGGTCATTGGTCGGGCTCGATTCGATGTAGCAGTTGACACACGTGAGGTTGCATAGTGTCCCGGTGTTGAACCACAGTGTGCTCAATTTCCGCAACGTGACGGTGGCGCGCCGCTCGCCTTTCGCGGTGAATTCCGGGTTCCGGAACTTAGCGGGATCGATAATATCGGGTGCAGAAATTGCCTTCATCATGCGGCTCGTCCGGATTATTGGTTGTTACCGTTAGCTTCCCCTCGGTCAATACCGTGCCAGTATAACCCACAGCCGCGCCGCTTTGAAAGGATGACGCATTACAGACGGTCCATGATCCTGGAAACCGGGGGCGATTGACCGTCTGCCTGGCCGCGGCCATCGTGTGTGGATATTCCCCTTCCGTCCACTTCGGCGGCGGCATTGCGGAGGAATGGAGCGGTTATCTCGCCGTTATTGCAGGGATGCCGGATTGCCCTGCAAGGCAGAAAGTCGATGGGGCGTGATATCGCCGAGTAAAGCCATGAGCCAATATCGTTTCCTGTTCACCCCCATTCGAATGGGACCGGCGTTGATCCCCAACCGTGTGGTCTTCTCTGCTCATCTGACCAACTTTGCCGAGGGCAACCTGCCTCGTGACCGGCTGACGGCCTACTATCGGGAACGGGCCCAAGGCGGCGCGGGGCTGATCATTACGGAGGAGCAATCGGTACACCGTTCCGATTTCGCTTACGAGAAGCTGATCCACGCCTACGATCCGGCGGTGATCCCCCACTATCGGCGCATGACCAGCGCCGTCAAGGCGGAAGGCGCGGCCATCTTCTGCCAGCTCAACCACAATGGGCTGCAAGGATTCAGCTTTTTCAACGACGAGCCCCTCTGGGGGCCTTCGCCCTTGGGGGATGGGCTCTTTCGTGAGGTGCCGGCTTCCGTTACCGGGGCCCAGATCG
>JACZRV010000189.1 GCA_022574555.1 SAR324 cluster bacterium | reverse complement strand
CCCTGGATCGACGTTGGCGATTTCCCGACTCTCGAACATGGGGGAATGAGCCGAGGGAACGTCAAACAGCATGGAAACGGCATGTGTAAGCATAGCTTCGACACCGCCCCACGGATTCACCATGGTACCCATACTGTCGAAGTAGTCTTGGTGGTATGAATGCGGTACCGAAATCACGGAAGAGATTGCAACTGCGTCGTAGTCGTCGCGCCGCTCGCGCAGCACGTCGCACAATGATTCGAGATTTTCGATTTCTCCCATTGCGCTGCCCGATGCCGTATAGCGGGAAGTCATCCGAATTGGGGGATCAATTTGAATGACGCCGGGGCAACGAAGACCGTATGTCGCCCTGGCGGCGCTGACGGCGTTGATAGCTGCGTTGACAAATAGAGAATCTTCGTGCGCATCAATCACGACAAGCACGCGATTGGAGCGCACCGGCTGCAATCCAACCGTGCCCATGAGCAGCCGGCTTAGAACACTGCCTTCGACGTACAACGCGTTTTCGGGAATCTCGTTGATGTCCGATGCGTTGACCACGTTCGGATGAGTGATAAGTCGATCACAAATCTCGCCGAGCAACTTAGCGACCGGCGTTGCGTCGCCAGCATGGCCACCGATCTCGGCGCCAATTCCGGTCGGCACCACCAAGGCAATGTTGAATTGTTCTGAATTCTCCGCACCTCGCTGGGAAAACTGAAAGATGGAATCGGGTGACCCGGCATGATTACTCGGAAGTTCATTCAGCAGGCCCAGTTCGCACTGGAAATGGGCATTGGAACTTTCCGTGATCGCGAATCGCAGCGGTAAGCCATGCCGCGGTATCTGAAATTGTACAGCCTCAGAAAAATGCGCAAGCGTTGGCCCTTCGCCTGCGGATCGGGGCATCGCGATTGACTTTTCAAATACGTTCATTGGACTGGTCGCTCCATGTTCGCTGTTACTTTCTCTCAATGAAAGTCGCCCGGCAATCCTGTGCTTGAAAGAACTCCCGTGTAAATAGCTCTGCCGTCTGTGGATCGAAGGATTTGCACGAAAATATATTCACATAAACTGCGCCCAATAGATCCAACGTGTGAACGACGATCGTGCTGGTTAAAATAAAGCATACCGCTGACGTTCCTTTCGTTTTCGGATCGGTTTGACATTCTTCCGGGGGAAGTCCTGAATCGTCCCAAAAATGCACATCGCATTTTTCCATTTCTATTTGCAGGCACAACTGAGTGAAGAATTCACCTAATTTACCGCGTGTGAATTTCAAATTATTGCATCCATGGAGATCGAGAATCAACTCACATCCGTAAGGGTCTCGGGTATCGGTAAATTGCCTCACAGTCATATTTCGTTTTACTCCGAAACAAAGAGGCGGCCAAAGCGATTGAACAAACCCTCAAAGTAAAATCCAGCGCCAAACGACAATATAATAGTTAAGCCGAGGTCCTTTTTGTCGAGCAAATTCAGCCCTGGGATTCCGAAACCCTCGGATACTAATCCGCTACTTCGGATGGAATAAAGTATTAATCCAGCGACGATTCCAAGTATTACACTAAGAAACGTTTTGATAAGTTCGCCTCTGCCTTCTGTATTTCCAACCTCGACCTTATTTGATTTATATAGATGCATCAAAACTGCCGTCAACGCACCACTGGCGCCAAACACCATCCAGCTAAGAATCGTTATTGCGTCATTACTTTCCTTATAGATAAATGGCAGTAATCCGACAATTATGAGGATCACTATTGCCGCCCAACCACAAAATATAATATCACGGATGATTGCTGATCCTTTCGCCCATGACGCCTCGAAATCAGCCACATGTCCTAGCATTTCTTGGAGTTCAGCACGAAGCGTTTCGGATTCGTCGTCCTTTTTTTTCGACTCTTTTTCGTCATCGATCTTTTTTGTAGCGTCGTTGATGGAATTCTCCCATCGTACGAACTGCCGAGTATCATAAGGTAAAGAACTATCCTGCACATAATCCTCCAACCAACCAAGACTAGACTTTGCACGAGCTATCAACTCATCTACTTTCAAAAAGTCAACAATCATTTGGTTGAGGGATAAAATTTGATATTCCGTCCATGCCTTGGGTTTAATTTTTTTTAGGCGGAAAACCTCATTTTCTAGATTTTGAAATTTCGTATCGAAATTCTCTGGCCTGTCAGGGCTGGTCATACGCTTCTCAACGGATTCCGCCTCGACAAATGTTCCTTCAACTTCGCTCCTGTCTACTAGCCTACCGTCGTGGACTCTAAGGTCATGAAGGAGTGTCCGGTCTATTATTAAACACATTAGTATCAGAAAAAGAGCGAAGTATGTCCAACAAACGCACACAGGAATAAGTACCGGAGCAGTAAAAGCCGCAACCCATAGGAATCCTATATATAGAAGGAGCGCAACGAAACCGATACGCGCAACCCACAAAATAAACGTTTTGTACCACGGAAGTTCTGGAGGCAATCGATCTTGTGGACGGTCCGAATTGCCGGATTCGGATGAATCGCCGTTCTCTTCAACTACATTTTCAACGTCGTCGTGGTTCATATCATTATCGTATGCCAGTAGTCGTAAATAGCAATTTGCCGGGGAAGCCTACAGATATGAACAGCGTCTGTAAAGGATCGTAGTGAGTCTCGTCTCGTGGCCGTCCCATTAACAACCGTTATTATTCGGATTTAGGTCTAATACCCCGCAGCTTGCTGCGCCATATGGCAAGTATTTCGATACCCGATACCCCGCTGCTTGGGGAGGATCATTCACCGCGTGTTGAGGCGAGAAGACGTACAAATGTACACCTTTTTGATTCACTCGTCAAGTAAACTCGTAAACTAGCGAGAACGATGAAATTTTTAGGTGAGCCGCCTCCGGGTGGTCAAGCAATTGAATATCCACGAAAGTATGGAGGCGGTTCCCGCCTCACCCGCCTCACCTTGGAGCCTCAGCCTACGAATAGGGCGCGCGGATGATTTGAATCAGGTCGATGCGCCAGCGGCCATCCTCCTTCATCAGGAGGGTCGAATAGTTTTTGGTGTAAGTTTTGGTGGGATCGAACTTGTGCCGAAAGCGCATGCGGACGTTGAGGTAGACCATCGTGCGATGGCGGAAATGGGATTCCAGAAACTTCGCGTCAAGCTCGCCTCGTGGCACCCAAGGGAGTTCCACCATTCTCTGGGCAAACTCTTCCAGAGTGATTCGCGCCCGGCTGTCCGCCCAACCCTCATCGTATAGTTCGAAATAGAGCTCTTCACGCCACAGGGTGATAATTTGCTGGAAAGCGCGGATCGCGTCTTTCTCGATGATCCGTCTTTCGAAGAGGTTGGGCTGATCCTGGGCCCTGGCCGAGCGCTCCCATCCCGAAATCGCCGGAAGCATCGCAAATACGAGCCCGGCGACCAAAATGGCTCTCCCAAGGGCGCTTCGGCGGGCGGGCCGCATTGGGGACTCGCTCGCAACTCCGGGGATTTCGCTACGAGGATTCATCGGTGTGTGTCTGCAGATCATGCCAAAGGCAGGGCGTTGTGTTTCACGGTGAACCACAGATCCTCCATGGCCAGGGACTTGTTGACATTGACCTCTGACGCCGACCTCAACTCGAGCACCTTGCGGTAGCAGGCATCCGCACGTAGCCCCGGAAGCCGGTGGCTCCATTGCCTCAGAGCTTCCATGCGGTCGCGATTGACGATCCGTTTCTCACCACCGCCCGCGCTCAGCAAAGCCACGTCGTGAAACCAGGCCTCCAGTGTTTCCAGGATGAATTCCCCGTCGTCGCGCCGGCTCCACTTGTCCACCTTCTCTCCTACCTCATCGAACGGCAAGCGCTCGATGCCTTGCAACAGCTCGAGCATTTCGTCGCGCAGCATCATCAAACGGCCGGCATTGTTGCGCAACCCCGGCCGCAGTCTCCCCTGGGCATAACTGACGGCGAATTCCAGTTCCTCGCCAGCCAATCCGTCCTCGCCGGAGACCCCTTCACGGCCGGCAAAAACGGCGCGCACCGTTTCCTCTCCCAGGGGCGCGAAACGCACCGGCAGGCACCGGGAAACGACGGTCTCCAGCAGATCGGCGACGGTGACCGCGGTCAATACGAGGAGGGTATCCTCGGGCGGCTCTTCGAGGGTTTTCAGAAATGCGTTGGCCGATTGGATGTTCATCTTCTCCGCCCCGGCAATGACGATCACCCGCCGGCTGGCCTCGAACGGGATCAGGGCCAGTCGCCCGGCCAGACCCCGCACCTGGTCGATCTTGATAAATCGGCCGTCGGCCTCGATCACCTCGACATCAGGATGCACGCCGGCGTCGATCTTGCGGCATGTGGGGCATTGGTCACACCCCTCGCCCGGCACGGCACGGCAGTTCAGGGCCTTGGCCAACTGGAGCGCGGTGGAGCGCTTGCCCACGTCCGCCGGGCCGAGAAACAGAAGAGCCGAGGGGATGCGGCCGCTCGACAGAATCCGCCGCAGGAAGCCGATGGCTTTCTGCTGACCGATGATGGCATCAAAGGACATGGAAACGCCGAGTCAGGTTTTCCCAGATAATTGATTGAACTTCCTCTATGGTCTTGCTGCCATCTATTTTTTCGATTCTGTTTTTATCAGCTTTATGCAAAGCAGCATATCCCTTACGAATCCTTCGCAAATAACGCAGTTGAATCTGCTGTGGCCGTGATTTCGTAGAGTTAATTAATTTAGCTGATAATTTATCGATGGCAATATCATTTTCTAGGTCAAAATTCGCCCCCAATTCCAAAAGAAAACTTAACTGAATTGCAGGAGAATCTCCGATGTGTGTTCGCTCTCTAGCTTTCCCCTCATCTATATCCAGCCAAAAAGTTAGATCAGGTTTCGTCGGTGTAATTTCTTCAGTTATTAGGGGTTCTAAAATATCTAAATTTAGTTCGCCTCCGTATTTTTGATACGCGATTGTGGCATCGTGATACCGATCACATATAACTACTTTTCCGCTTTCGATCGCTGGACGAATGATTTCATTTATATGCTGTATTCGGTCTGCTAGAAATAAAAGTAGTTGGCTAGTCGGTTGTATTGCTCGGATATTCAATCTATCGCTGGATAGACTCCTGCTTATGAATGTATTTCTGGTAGCAAGTACAATGTCGCGAATTTCTCGACCAATCTGTGTTCCACCCGGCTCGCGCGTCTCCACTACGGAAAAATCGTGGGCCTTCAGTTTGTCCGCCAGCAAACGGGCCTGGGTGGTTTTACCGCAGCCGTCGATACCCTCGAAGGTGATAAAGGCGCCCTTGAGTGCGCGCCGGGAATTCCGGGTGGACGATGGCGTATCGGACAAATCGATTCCGTGGCTTAGGGTTGGACCAGTTCGATGTCGATCCGCGAGCCGGCGGCGATGCCCAACTCGGCCGCCCGGCCGGCGGCGATCTCCAGCACCATGTTTCCAGGCACCGGGCTGCGGTAGATGGGCAGGTCACGATCCGGCGTGCCTGGTGCCGGCGGCGGCACATTGGGCTCGACGTGCACGACCCGATAATTGCGCAGCCAGATGATGTCGATGGGGATGAACATGCCCCGCATCCAAAAGGCGTGGCCGCCGGGCTCGTTGTACGGAAAGATCATGCCCTCGTCAGGCGCCAGCGACTTGCGGCCGCCCAAACCCCGCGCCTGCAATTCAGGTGTGTCCGCAATTTCCACCCGGATCACATGGCCCTCGAAGACCACCCTGGCTGTCGGTGGTTTGCCCGCCAGGGCTGATTTTGTGCCGATGCAGATCACGGACAGCGCCAGGATCGTCAACAATGGGCCGTAATAATTTCGTCCTACTTCGATCATCTGCGGCTCGGCATCTTAGGTTCGGCATCAATTGTGTGGCGTAACCTGAGGCGGATGCGAGGACCACCCATCTTTGTTCGACCGGTATCCTGTCCACCCAACGGTTCCCCCGCAACCTTATCACCATGTCAATTTCCCCCGGCGGGTGTCAATATCGCCGATTTGCAGTATCGCTGAATTGCAGTATCGCCGCGTGGCAATGCGTCATGATTGGACGGCTCCGCATGGCCCTGC
>JACZRV010000049.1 GCA_022574555.1 SAR324 cluster bacterium | reverse complement strand
CTGCCTTTGCTAAGCAAGGAGTTTCCACTGAAAGAATACGGTTTAGCGGAGCGGACGACAAACGAAAGTTCTTGGATGCCTATCGCCTAATCGATATTGCGTTGGATCCGTTCCCCCACAATGGCTACACGACGACCCACGACGCTCTGTGGATGGGGGTACCGGTAGTCACCTTGGCGGGCGACATGGCAGTTGGGCGAATGGGGAAGACGGTACTTTCCCACCTAGGCTTTTCCGAATGGATAGCCGATTCCCACGCGTCCTATGTCGAAATCGCCCAAAACCTGGCTGCCGACAAGAAACGGCTTGCTTCGTTGAGAACCACGTTGAGGGAAACGTTAGCCCGTTCGCGCCTTCTCGACGGGGAGGATTTTGCCCGCTGCATGGAAGCTGCTTTTTTTGAGATGTGGAATACATCGTCCCATCCAGGCGGAAAAAATAGGCAGGAAACAAAATGCAGTGATTCGCAATCGGGCCTTGAAGGGGGGAGCACCACCAGCAATATCCGAAATCTACTCGATGGCTACCTTCTACCCATCGTTCCCCGCAGGAGGACGAATGTTACCTTCTGGCATGGCCATTTTCCGTTCGCATTCTGGTGTATCGCCGCCCTCAAACCCAAGGTTTTTGTCGAATTGGGTACCTTTAAAGGCGACTCTTACTGCGCGTTTTGTCAGGCGGTATCGGAAATGTCCTTGACCACCAAATGTTTTGCCGTAGATACTTGGGAGGGGGACCCCCATCTTGGTTCGTATGGCCCAGAGATTCTCCATGAAATGCGAAAGCATCACGATCCGCTGTATTCAGAGTTTTCCACACTCTTGATTGAGCCGTTCAATAAGGCGTCAGAGCGTTTTGAGGCCCAAAGCATAGATTTGCTGCATATTGATGGCTACCACACCTACGATTCCGTCCAGGCAGATTTTCAAAAGTGGCTTCCAAAAATGAGCAAGCGCGGCGTAATTCTCTTTCGCGATGTCAACGTACACGGAGGCAATTTTGGCGTATGGAAATTGTGGGGGGAGCTTTCCAAGCGTTTTCCGGGTTTTCTTTTTGAACACAGCAATGGGCTTGGAGTTCTTGCGGTGGGTTCAGATATCCCCGATCCATTACAGATATTGGGGGGACTGAATGAGGCTGATCGGCAAACCGTACGTCGGGTTTTCGAACGCATCGCCAAGCTAACAGCAATTTGCAAGGAGGAAGCCCAAATGGAAGAAGGAATCAATAGTATTCTGAACAACATACCGAGTCTTGCCAAGTAAACGCCAGCATCGGAAAGCGCTGGGGGAACCTTTCTTTGGCGCCGGTTTGGTGAAACAAACAAGAGCAGCCGTCATGCGGACGGCGGCACGGCCACATCGATCACCTTTTTGTGAATAAGAGGCCCGGCGTTTTCGGTCGGGCCTTTTCCTCATGCAATATTTGGGGTGATCTGGGGGAATTTCGTCGCGATTAATACGTTGCCGGTTTGGGCGTCCGGGCTATGGTGTATGCATAGAGATGCATTGAGCTACCCCCAAGTTCATCCACGGGGTAGCCCATAGGTAGCTTTTTTGGAAAGAGGGCTTACGCCTCTCGACGTAAGCCCTTGATTTTACTAATGAGCCGGGCGGGACTTGAACCCGGGACCACCTGATTAAAAGTCAGACTCTCCCACGGTGGGCCACTGCGTTTCGGTCAATTGGCTTGAATACACACGAGGGCTTCATGCCGATTATCAATACAATCTGCACCACATATGCACCATCAATCCAAATTCACTGCCACTGTATCCTTCTATGTCATTGAAATAACAGTCGGGGTGAGAGGATTTGAACCTCCGACTTCTTCGTCCCGAACGAAGCGCGCTACCAGGCTGCGCTACACCCCGTCATAGATGGCACCTGGTCCATAGAACCCCCAAATGTAATGGTTACAGATAGACCGGGCAAGCCAATTTTTGCTGCGGGAGGGCGTCTTTTTGCATTCGCGGGCCGGTGGACGGCGCTCGCTGGTGCTCCGTTTTCCAGAACTCGATGAGGGACTGAACGGTTTCGTCGATGTTCTCAGCGGAAAGCTCCAGGGCATAGCGATAATCGCGCATGCCGTGGCCGTAGCGTGGGTCGTAGTAGTCTTCCAGCAATGGCCGCACCACTGCGGGCAGGTCTCCCGCCTGCAATTTCGCGAGCAGCAACTCGGTATTCCTGCGGCCGAACAGACGGGCCAGGGAGCTCAGGGCCCCCTCGAGTTGGGCCTGGGTCTCCGAGTCGGGCCGGTCGTACTCGTCGATGATGCGACGAACGCGGGTTTCCAGGGACGCGGTGAGCAGCACGCAGGTACCGCTCTTCATCGCGGCCATGAGTCCCGTGGGGATGATGGCGTCGCCCACCTTGCGACTCTCGCCCTCCACGAACACTGGCGCACCGAATTCCAAACTTTGCAGAGCTTCCAGCAGTCGAGCCTCGAAGTTCTGCTGCGTGCGGGGCCGGAGGTTGACTGCACCGAAAAGCGAACTGCGGTGCTGGGCCAGGTCTTCCAGGTCCAGGGCGTTGGGCAGCCGGTTGAGGATCAGGGTCTTGCCCACTCCGGTTCGGCCATGGAGAACGACCATGCGCGGCGGCACGAGCCGATCCAACTCGCGCAAAAGGTAACCACGGAAAGCCTTGTACCCGCCGTAAAGCTGGGAGACCGGAAAGTCCAGCGAGCCCAACAGAGAGACCACCGATGCGGAACGCATTCCGCCGCGGGCGCAATAGACCAGCAGCCGCCGTCCGCGGTAGGGCTGGAACGCCTCCACGAATGCCGCCAGGTGGGATGTGGCGAATTCCAGGCCCCGGTTTATGGCCTGGTTGCGGCCCAAATGTTTGTAGATGACGCCGATTTCGGAGCGCTCGGCGTTGTCGAACAGGGGAATATTCACGGCATTGGCGATGGCGCCCTTGGCGAATTCCGCCGGAGCGCGCACGTCGATGACGGTCTCCGCATTGCGCAGGGCCTCGCCGATTTCCTGATGATTGGGATTCATTGCCGAGAATGCCTACGGGGGCTGGGCTGAAGGCGGCTGGGCTGAAGGAGGCACTGTAGCCCGAACGAAATCATTGGTTGCGACTCTCGGCCGAATCGAATCCACAATGTTTGGCCAGCAATATCTTACGCCGGCAGGTTGACTGCGTTGGCGTAAGCCTCCTCGCTGATGGCACGCCAGGAGGCGCTCTGCTCGCGGAACTTGAGGTAGGAATCGTACACGCGGCGGGAATCGGCGTCGCTATCGGCCACCTCTTCCACGACCTTCCGCGATTCCTCCCGCAATCGTTGCAACACGTCGTCGGGGAACTTGCGCAAGAGGACGCCGTGGTTGGTTACCAGATCGTCCAATGCCTCGGCGTTTTTGGCCTGAAATTCGGAGAGCGTCCACAGGTTGACCTTGTAGGCGGCGGTGTCGATGAGGGTCTGCAGCTCCTTGGGCAGGCTTTCCCACGCTTGCAGATTGATCATCAGCTCGGAGACGGTGCCCGGCTCGTGCCAGCCGGGGTAGTAGTAGTACTTGGCCGCCTGATGGAATCCCACGCGCCGGTCGTGGTAGGGGCCGACCCACTCCGCCGCGTCGATCACGCCCCGCTCCAGCGCGGGGAAGATTTCCGAGACCGCCAGCAGCACCACCGTGCCGCCGATGGCGTCGATGACCTTTCCCCCCAAGCCGGGGATGCGCATCTTGAGCCCCTTGAAGTCGTCGATATTGTTGATCTCCTTGCGGAACCAGCCGCCCATCTGGGTGCCGGTATTGCCCGCCGGGAATACATAGAGGTCGTGACGGGCGTAGAGTTCCCGCCACAGGTCGAGCCCGTCGGCATTGTAGAACCAGCCGTTCTGCTCCTGGGCCACCATGCCGAAGGGAACGGCACAGAAAAACTGGGCCGCCGGAATCTTGCCCGCCCAATAGTAGGAGGCGGAGTGACCCAGTTCCACGGTTCCCTGGCTGACCGCGTCGAAGACCCCCAGCCCTCCGACGAGTTCTCCGGCGCCGAAGACCTTGATCTTGATCCGGCCTTCCGACATCTCTGCCACTTCGGCCGCGAAGTGGTCCATGGCTACGCCTGAAGCGGGAAAGTGGAGGGGCCAGCTCATCACCAGCTTCCAGTCAAAGGTCGCCACCGCTTTGGTGGACTTGCCCGGATACGATACGGACGCGGCTTGCCGGCCACCCATCGTATAGGCACTGACGCCCGTGGCCGCCGCGGCGCCGATACCCAGACCGGCCAGAAATTCTCTCCGTTTCATGGCACACCTCCCCTTGCGGTAGGATTTGCTGTTCGGTGCAGCGGAGCCGGCCCCAGGCTACAGGGTCAACGCGCGCTGATAGGCTCGTTCCGAAATGTCCTGCCACAGGTCGTTCTCCTTCTTGAATTTGGAGAAGCTGTCGTACACCTTGCCGGAGAAGGGATCTTGCCGGGCCACTTCGGCGACGGTCTCCTCGGAGGCCCGCTTGAGCGCCCTGAGCACGTCGTCGGGCAGAGGCCGCACCTTGACGCCGTGGTTTTGCACCAGATCCTTGAGCGCCCCGGCGTTCTTCGCCTCCAGTTCGGAGAGGGTCCATACGTGCGCCTCGGCGGCAGCGGCCTCGAAGATGGCTTGCAGCTCGTCGGGCAGGGCTTCCCATTTCTCCTTGGCGATGATCAACTCCAGCACGGTGCCCGGCTCATGCCAGCCGGGATAGTAGTAGTTCTTCGCCGCCTGGTGCAGCCCCAGCCGCATATCGTGATAGGGGCCCACCCACTCCGCGGCGTCGATGACCCCCCGCTCCAGAGCCGGGAAGACTTCCGAGGCCGCCAGCAGCACCACCGTGCCGCCCACCTTGGCCAGCACCTTGCCGCCCAGGCCGGGAATGCGCATCTTGAGTCCCTTCAGATCGTCCATGGATTTGATCTCCTTGCGGAACCAGCCGGCCATCTGCACGCCGGTGTTGCCCGCGGGGAAGGGCTTGAGGTTGAACTGCGCGTAAAGCTCGTCCCAAAGCTCCTGTCCGCCACCGGCCATTAGCCAGGCGGTGGACTGCTGAGCGTTCATGCCGAAGGGCACCGCGGCGAAGAACTGGGTGGCGGGGGAGGTGCCGGCCCAGTAGTAAGCGGCGGAGTGGCCGCATTCCACAGTGCCCTGCCGCACGGCATCAAATGTCCCCAGGGGCGGCACCAACTCCCCACCGCCGTAGACCTTGATCTTGATCCGGCCGGCGCTCATGCGCTCCACGTTGGCCGCGATGCGCTCGGCCGCTTCACCGAATACCGGAAAATGGGGCGGCCATGTGGTCACCATGCGCCATTCGAACTCGGTCTTGCCGCGAATGATCACCGCCGGGCCGCCGACCTCGGATTCCTTTTTCTCGCACGACGAAATCAAGCCGGTGATCGCCGTGGCAGCGGCACCCACACCGAGTGCGGTTAGAAATGTACGTCGTCGCATGATGACTCCTTGTGAAATGGGGTGAGGATTCCCAGGTACGGCGGGAGATGCCTTGCGCTTCCCATCTGGCTCGCGGATTGATCGGGGCCATCCCCTCCAGGGCCGACTGAACTCAACCCCATCCTATACGCTGGGAGCGCGCAAAATCCTAGGGAAATCCAGTTCGCCGGCGGAGGAAATCGTTTGCAATGGGCACGGTTTCGCCACCCCTACGAAGAGGTTATTATTCGGTACTACGTTTTCCCGAATTCGGTCTGGGCTAGGCCAAGAACACGTTCGCCATTTTCGTGCTATCCTGGCTTTTTGCTTGCTTCCCGGTAATTCAGCCATACGATGCCATGTCCGACCGAAAATGGTCCCGCTCGGGCCGTGGAAAACCCCCTGAGGTACTCCCGGAAATCCTGCCGGTTTTTCCTCTTACCGGCGTATTGCTATTGCCCGGCACCGTCCAGCCGTTGCACGTATTCGAGCAGCGCTACCGGAACATGGTGGCCGATGTTCTGGCGGGCGGCGGTTTGTTCGGCATAATTCAACCCATCGTGCCCAGACAGGACAATCAGCCCACGCCCGGCGCCGAAACCGATCATCCCGAGTTGTACGACGTGGGGTGTGCGGGATGGGTGGGTGACTGGAAGGAGATGGAGGACGGCGCCTACGTGCTCCAGCTTAACGGGCACAGCCGCTTCCGTGTGATCGAGGAACTTCCGTTGCACAGAGGTTACCGCCGCGTGAAGGCGGATTTTAGAGCCATCGATGACCGTGGGGCCAGGGACGGCTGGCAATGCGATCGTACCGCGCTCATGGAGGCCCTCGCAGGCTACGGAGACGGCCTCGGGCTGGAGCTATCCATCGATCAGCTCAAGGCGGTGGGCGACAACGATCTGATCAATGCATTGGGTGTGGCCATGCCCTTCCGGCCGGAGGAAAAGCAGGCATTGCTCGAAGCTGCCACCCTTGTGGAGCGGGAGTCGGTGTTGCTTTCGCTGCTCCGCCTGGCAGAAAAGCCCAACGACGACGATCCTGCTCCCGCCCCTGTAAATTGAGGCCACACGCCGCCTGCGCATGGCCGCGTCTTATTCAAGCAAGGCCACGTTATCGGTCGGGCTGAATAGAATCTCTCGTCCCCGTTTGGCCGCCATTCCGGCGGTAAATCCCATGTCCACCACGATCGTGTATTCGCCGTTGGTGACTGCCCAGACATAATAGGCCATGGGCATGGGATCGGCGTGGAGATCGCCCACCAATATCTCGCTGGAGGTCGCCATGCGCTTGGCATATTGCACGATGTAGATTTTATACGGCGTCATGGCCATCTCCCAGCCTATGGGTTGCCTCAGCCCACGGAGGATCAGCCCACGGAGGATCAGCCCACGGAGGTTCAGCCCATGGAGGAATAGCCCCCATCCACGGGTATTGCGGCCCCGGTGATGAAATCCGAGGCAGGCCCGCTGAGAAATACCGCGATGCCGGCGAACTCGTCGATGGTTCCCCACCGGCCGGTCGGGCAACGCGCCACCACTTTGTCGTGCAGACCTTCCACTTGTTCGCGGGCCTGGCGGGTGAGATCGGTGTCGATCCATCCGGGCAGAAAGCAATTGACCTGAATGTTGTCTTTGGCCCAGGCCGTGGCCAGGGCCTTGGTGAGCTGCACCATGCCCCCTTTGCTGGCGGCATAGGGCGCGGCGTACGGCGCGCCGAAGATAGACAGCATGGAACCATTATTGAGCACTTTCCCGCCGCCCGCCCGCTTGAATACTGGATATGCGGCCCGGCTGCACATGAACGCGCTGGTGAGGTTGACGTCCATCACGTGCTTCCATTCCTCGACGGTGAGGTCCTGGGGCTGTTTGCGCACGGTGGTACCGGCATTGTTTACCAGGATATCCAGACGGCCGAATCGTTTTTCCACTTGGGCCACCATATCGTTAACGGCCATTTCGTCGGCCACGTCCACTTGGATGCCCATGGCCTCTCCGCCCAATTCCCGTAGCGACCGCACTGCCTCTGCAGTTTTCACTTCGTTCCGGGCAGCGATGGCCACGGTAGCGCCGGCCTGTGCCAACCCTTTGGCCATGCCGAATCCGATCCCACCGTTACCGCCGGTGATGAGGGCTACCCGCCCCGAAAGGTCGAAAAGCTTCAAACTATCTCCTCCTTAACGCGAAAGTTTTCACGATATGCACGTGACGATATTCTTGCCCCAACGCCAAAACCGTGCTCGTGCCGGCCCGATCGGCATCAACACGCCCCCAGCCGGGTCCGTCAATAGCCATGTCGAAAAATCCAATCCCGAATCAGCGCCAATTCGTCGCCCGCATCGATCGCATGCGCCTTGGGAAATTCAGCCCATTCGATTTTGATACCCATGTGCGAGAGACGGGAAATCTGCTTCCGCGTACGATCCGGAGGTAGCACCGTGTCGAATTTGCCGTGGGTAATCAGCCAAGCCTGCTTCTTGGCCGATGGATGAATCTCCTCGGCCAACGAATTGGGAAAGTAGATGTAGCCGCTGATGCCGATGACGCCCATAAGCGGTTTCTCGTATCGCAGGGCAAAATCCGTGGCCATCAGGCAACCCTGGGAAAACCCGAGCAGGACAATATTCTTGCCCTCCCAGCCCTGCTCCGTCAGTTCGGCCAAAAGGTTCCCCAGCCGCGCGCGGCCACGTAAAATATCGGGAACGGGGTCCGGTTCTTCCTCGTACCATGCAAAGCCCTCGTCATAGGGCAGGGGCGCGTTGATCATCAGGTAGTTCTGCCGTCCCAACGAAAGAGCGCCCGGAAACCAGCGAAAGCCATCCAGACTGTCGCCAAGTCCATGCAGGATCACCATCAGCCTTGCCGAGGTTTCCTTGGCGGCCTCGAAATAGGACGTAAACGATTCGATTTTGGGCGGGGTTTTGGCCATACCGGCATGGCGAATGGGAGCGAGAAGGATTACCCCCAGCGGGCCACCAGGCGCCGTGCGAGGCAATGGGACGGATTGGTGACCACGCTATCCCGTTAGCGTACCCGGATCAAGGTTTGCCGGTAATCTGTAATGGAAGCGGCGGTGCTGCGTGCGGAATCGCTGAAGGTCGCATTCGGCGATGTCATATTCGACCACCAGGCAGTCCGGATGGGATAGCCGGGAATTCGAAAGAAGATATCGGCGGGCGGACGCCCGCGTCTAAAACTGGAAGGCCAACGACAGCGCGGCGGCACTGCTTTCGTATTTGACCCCGAAGTCGGCTTCGATGGTGTTTTGCTCGATGTGTCCCAATAAGGAAATGCCCTTCTTCGGCACCCATCCGAGGTCCAGGGTTTGTACCGTGCCGTCGGTATTATCGACATCGTAGTCGGTTGACGTGACCCCAATCAGAAGGTCCTGCCAAATCAGTTCGATCACTACGGTCTGGGAATCGGTTTGCGCGAATTCGATACCCGCCGCGTTTTCATGGGGCTCGCGCGTGATGGTGTAGTACTCCAGATGCCAGATTTTTCCTCCGCGCCTGCCACTGCGGAAACCGAGTCCGAGCTTTTGCACTCCGCGGTCGCTATTGAAGTCGTTATTGGGGTTCGTTCCGTCTTCGTGGATGAGCACGTCGCGCGCGATGACCAAACCGATAAAGAACCGGTCGTCCAGGTTGACGGCAAGCCCGACCTCGGGTCTGGCGGTGAAATCGGTATCGTCGAAATACTCCTCGTCGGCATTGTTCAGGGCGGCGCCCAAGGCTACGAATTCGTTCATGGGGAAAGCCAGCGCGGCGTTGGTGATGTCGCCCTTATAGATGTTCTCCGATTCCTCCATATTCACGATCTCGGCGCCGAACGACAACACGTCGGTGACCCAACGCAGACCCGCATAAAACCCATCGTAGTCGTTCTTGACCGGAGCGCCGAACGCATTGTGCTCCGATTCGGCGTTGAATTGGCCCATACCAAACCGCGAGGGTTCCCCCCACTGCATGGCGGCCGGATTTTCGGTGACAAAACCGGCGTCGGGGATACTCAGGCCGTTGACGCCCACCCGCAACGTGGGATTGCCCACGCGAGGCGATGCCGGCGCGAGGGACGGCACAGCCACCTGGCCACTAACCGTAGCCGCAAACGAGAGGAAACAAACGACAATCAGCGCGAATCTGACGTGCGGAGAGATCGACATATCAGGTTGTATGGGAGTGCGGGACAATTGCGCCTTCGCGTATGGGGGCTTCGCTCCGGCCGAGCAGAACGCTAGTTGATTTACAAACCAGTGACCTCTTTCCATTCAAAAATTAAACCAAAACCCAGTCTGCCCGCGCCTTCCCCGGTGGCAATGTCACGATGTTTGTGTCAGTGGAATCGGGGTGGCGATTCCCTGGTTTAACAGGCTGCGGAAAAACGGGCTGAATGCGGTATCGTCAGCCTACTTTCCTGAAAGCTCAATTCAGTCCCTTTCCATGGAGGAGAAGGATGCGCGGGCAAGACACACAGCAAGCGGCCCTGTTTTCTATCTTTCGCCGGAGGAGCGGGTTCCGGCAGACCATCCTCGGCGTCCGAGCACTTATATCGCGTGGGATCAGGCCGACCCTATACCGGATACACCAGGCACACCGAATTGAGGTCGCGAGACGCGACGGCAGCGTGGTGTTTCTCGCGGGTTAGACCACTGCCGGGCGCAGTGTGTTGGCTCATACAACGCGGCTGGTCAGCCTATCCTATACTCAATCCCCGGAGACGATGGCGAGGGGCTCCTAAAATTGAGTAGTGCGGACGGCGTGACTTGGATTGAGCCAAACGCCATGAACGCTTTCGGATCGGGTGGCGGAATTCTCTTGAAAATTGCGAGCGGCGAAATCGTGGTCGGCCTGTTCCCCGATTCGGTGGGGCACGGCACCATGCAACTGTGTCACGGCAGCGAAAATCGGTGTGACACCTAAAAATACACACAACGAGGGCAGCGCCGCTCGAAAATGTGAGACCTGCGGTTACTCCAGTGCTTCTTCCGTCCGGCCACTCGAGGATGATCCCGCGTGGTGGGCATTCAACCGGACTTGGTCTCGGAATCGAGCAGAAAATTATTGGGCCTGAGGAAGAACGACAGAACCAAAGCCCCTTCCGGCGCGCTCGCTACATGTTGGCTGCCACTGGGGCGCCACACGTAATTACCAGCCCGCACCTTGCCCTCGTGATCTTCAAGGCTACCGCTCAGGACGAATGTTTGTTCGATTTCAACGTGCTCGTGCAGGGGTAATTCCGCACCAGGCGCCCAACGGAATAACGCCGTCATTAATCCGCGCTCTTCGTCCTCCATGAGCACCTTGATCTCAACACCGGGATACTTGGTCGAAACCCACGGCAAATCGTCGACTTCAACGTAACGGGAGGCCAAGGGAGGTAAAGTGTCGTGCCGGGAGGTGTTCGGTGTAACGGCGGGCATGATTTATACTCCGTTCAATTATTGCGGGTCACTCCATATAAAAATCAGGTGAAGCCGGTAGCAGGATCGGGAACCTCAACGGCAAGATGCACAATGTGTGGATCTCGTCATTGATAAAAAGTTTCGCTGAGACGGCGGAATATGGCATTTTTGTATTTGTGGTTTCATCTTTCCGAAAATTCGTTCCCGGCCTACGCCTATATATTGGTACATTTCATCCATCGCCGCTCGGATATACGGACCGTCCTGGCGCCAGTACCGCTCCGCCATTTGTTCTGTAATACGCAGTAAATCATCTGGGCAATCCTGGTTCAGGGTAGTCGTGAGGCCCTTGTTGCAAATTCCATTATGAATGGCCCATCCTAGGCGGTCTTGCCTTCGGGCAACCCCAATTCTTCAATCATTTTCTGTCGCATTAGAAACTTCTGGGCTTTGCCGGTCACGGTTGCCGGTAGCTCATCGACGAATCGAACGTAGCGGGGAACCTTGAAGTGGGCGATCTGCCCCCGGCAGAAATCCCGAATCTCCTCCTCAGTCGCGGTCATGCCAGGTTTCAATTTAATCCAGGTGCAGACCTCCTCCCCCAGATGGGGATCGGGCACGCCGAAAACCTGGGACTCCATCACCTTCGGGTGGCGAATGAGGTAATCCTCGATTTCACGGGGATAGATGTTCTCCCCACCTCGGATCAGCATCTCCTTCAACCGGCCCACGATGTTGCAGTAGCCTTCGGGGTCCAGGGTGGCCAGGTCGCCCGTGTGCATCCATCCGGCCGCGTCGATCGCCTCCCTGGTGGCTTCCGGATCGTCCCAATATCCCAGCATGACCGCATAACCCCGGGTACACAACTCACCCTGACTTCCCACCGGCACCATGCGGCCAGATCGGTCGATGATCTTGACTTCAAGGTGCGGAAATACCCGGCCGACAGTCGATACGCGACGCTCCAAGGTATCGTCGACATCGCTTTGGAATGAAATTGGGCTCGTCTCGGTCATGCCGTAGGCAATGGTAATCTGTGACAAGTGCATGTCGGATATGACGCGGCGCATGGTGGCGACTGGGCAGGGCGAGCCGGCCATGATTCCAGTGCGAAGGCTCGATAGGTCGTATTTGTGGAAATCCGGGTGTTCCAGTTGGCCAAGGAACATGGCGGGTACGCCGTGCAGCGCTGTACAACGATAATCGGCCACTGCCCGCAATGTTGCTTCCGGGTCGAAACTCTCGCCCGGGAATACCATGGTTGCGCCGGAAGCGACGCAAACGAGCACCCCCATCCCCATGCCGAAAATGTGATAGAGCGGCACCGGAATGCAGAGCAGGTCATCTTCTCCCAATTGCATGCAGTCGCGACAGCCCCGGGCGTTGTTGACGATGTTGAAATGGGAAAGGGTTGCGCCCTTGGGTTGGCCCGTGGTGCCACTGGTGAACTGGATGTTGATCGCGTCGTCGGGGTCCAGTCGTTCACTCAAGCCTTCGAGCCGGTTTCGCTGCGCTGGGCCTCCCAGCCGTCCCAGTTGGTCAAAGGGCAACATCCCTGGGTGATCCGGGCCCGATCCGATCAGCACCACATGCTCCAGGCTGGGATAACCGCCCAGAGTGAGCGGTTCTCCGCCCTGCGCGGAGCTGATTTCCGGTGCGAGGGTGTTGAAGGTTTCGATATAGTTGCTCGACTTCAGCCCGCGGGCCATCACCAGGACGCGGCACGCGGTCTTTTTCAGCGTATAATCCAGTTCCGACGCGCGGTAGGCGGGATTGATATTGACCAGAATTGCCCCAATGCGCGCTGAACCGAACTGCACCAAGAGCCATTCGAGCCGGTTCGGGGCCCAGATGCCGACGCGATCCCCCCGCTCAACTCCGAGCGCCAGCAGTCCCGCCGCGATCTCGTCGGAGCGCCGTTTCAGTTCGGACCAGGAGATGCGCTCCTGGCTTTCCGCGAAAATGGCCGCATCGGAACCGCCATATTTCGAGACGGCACGGTCCAACATCGCGGGCACGGTCATAAACCGCAGCGGCTCGCCGGACACACCCATCACATAGGACATGCCCCCACGCGGACGGCGTGAATCATCGCGCCGCGCGCCCAGCCAGTCGGAGGTAAAGGGATTCTCGCGTAACATCTAGAAATTTTTCCAGTCTCCCGATTGCTCGAAGGCGTGGGCCGCGCGGTAAATATTGGACTCGTCGTACTGCTTCCCGATGAGCATCATACCGATGGGCAAGCCTTGGCTCATGCCACAGGGAATAGTCATGGCCGGATGACTCGTCACGTCGAAAGGAGCTGTGTTCGCGAGCATTTCAAAACCACGCTGACAGTACAGCTCAAGGGGGGCATTTTGATCGGGTATCGGCGTCGCCTTCATGGGCAGGGTCGGCATAAGCAGCAGGTCGTAGCTTTTCAGGACCTCATCATAGGCGTCTCGCAGCGCGCGCGATAGATTCTGGGCCTTCGCATAAAAGCGCCCCCGGTAATGCCGAATGAAATATTCGCCGATGAACATGGATATCTTCAAAGTCCGGGATAATTCGTTGGCCCGGGAACGCCAATTGGCATGGGCATCCAACAAACTGGTGGTGTACAATCCTTTCCAATTGAACCCCATTCCGTTGCCGTTCATCATTTGCGCCTGAAGCCCTTCCAGAGCGATAGCGGTCCAGATCGCAGTTCCATCGAGGTGCATGGGAATCGACACCTCTTCCACGACGGCCCCGAGTTTTTGCAGCCGTTCCGCCCCCTCGCGCACTTTTTGATCCACATCGGCTTCGCTGTTGGGGTGGCCGAAACCCTCGCCGACCACGCCGATGCGCATCCCCGCCACGCCACGCCCGAGCGCGGAAGTATATTTGTCCACACGCACGTCATATTGCCGCGGATCCAGCCCGTCGGCTCCTGCGATAACTTCGAGCAGCAGGGCGTTGTCGGCGACGGTTCCCGTGATGGGCCCGGTGTGATCAATGGTCGATTCGATCGGCATCACGCCGGTGTAGGGTACCAGACCGTGGGTGGCCTTCATGCCATAGCATCCACACCAACAAGCGGGCATGCGGATCGAACCACCCTGGTCGCCCCCGATCGCCATTTCCACTTCGCCCGAGCCCACCAGTGCGCCGGAGCCGGAAGAGGAGCCACCCGCGGAATACCCGAATTTGTATGGGTTGTGCACCGGGCCCAGCGCGGAGGTATGGCTGCCACCCGACAGACAGAAATACTCGCAATGTGCTTTGCCGATGATCGTGCCGCCCGCGTCGAGAATACGCGTGACGATCGTCGCATCCAAATCGGGCACATAGCCTTCGAGCGTCGAGGCACCGTTCATCATCGGTACGCCCGACAGGCACACGTTGTCCTTGAGCACGATCCTTTTTCCTTCCAGTGGCCCGTAAGGCGCTCCCTGCACCTCTGACTTGATGGCCCAAGCGTTCAATTCATTCTCTGAGGCGGAGGGTTTTCGCCCCGGAGTGCGGGGATATCTGACCGGCGGCAAATTGTCGGGCATTTCCTGCAACCTGTCATAGGCTTGCATCGTGCCCTCCATCACATCCATATATTCCTGGATTTCCTCGTCTGACATGCTCATGTGTAACGAAGAAACGATTTCTTTCATCTGGTCCAGCGTCGGCCTTTTCACGGCGCTCATAAATACCCCTTGGTCCAATTGTTTTGCGATGGCCGGCTCTTGCGCGGGCTTAAGGGAAGTTGTGGGCCGCGTTGTCACAACTGACGGTTTCTGCGGCACCGAGGGAAGCGGCCCACTCGGCCGAGCAGCGGGTTGCGGAGGAGGAGCCGGCACCTTGTTGCCGCCGTGAGCGCCTGACATGCGCACCGACCCGATGCCCAAAGCTTCGACCAGTGCGCCGCCTGCGCCGACCTCGTCGGGATCGAACACCCGCACGATCCGCCCTTTTTCAAGTACCGCGATCCTCGTCGCGACATCGAGGACAAGGTCCAGATTCTGCTCCACAATTACAATGCCCAGGCCGGCAGATTGCCGCAGATGAGAAAGCACTTTTCCGATTTCGTGCACGATCGAGGGTTGGATGCCCTCCGACGGCTCGTCCAACAAGAGAATCCAGGGATTTGGCACTAGGGCACGGGCGATGACCAGAAGTTGCTGCTCACCACCGGAAAGTGTGCCGCCCCTTTGGTCCAGCAGCGGTTCAAGCCGGGGAAAAAAGGTCAGGCAGCGATCGACGGCTTCCTGCTCCGTCTCCGGCGAGTCACCGTTCCAGGCGAGGCGCAAATTGTCGCGCGTACTCAGGCCGGGCAGGACTCCCCGTTCCTGGGGCACATAAGACAATCCCCGGCGGCTGCGTTGGTGGGCGGGGAATCGGGTCACATCCATCCCGTCCATGACAATGCGGCCGCGAGTCACCCGCACCAGACCGGCGATCGTCTTCAGCAATGTGGACTTGCCCATCCCGTTGTGGCCCACAATGCCCAAGGCCTCGTTTTCGCGGAGTTGAAAGCTCACGCCCTGGAGAACCGGCACACGGCCGTAGCCCGAATGTAAATCCTCGATTTCCAGAAGGATTCGGCTCGCCCCCGCAGGGCTGCCTGTCTCGTCAGTCTCGACGGGAAACGCATGGCTGCCGGATATCGATTCCGACTTCATATTTTGCATCTCCCATTCAACAAAGCGGAACCTCGTGAAATATCACTGGGCATCATTCCGCGCGATTTCCGATATACACCTCGCGCACCGCGGGATCGTTCAACACCTGCTCGGCTGGTCCTTCGACCAAAATCGAGCCTTGGTGAAAAACGGTGACGGTGGAACCGAGCATTCTGACGAATTCCATATCGTGGTCCACGATGATGATGGATGCCGTTTGATTGATGCGCCGGATGATACCGATCAGGCGTTCGACCTCATCGCCTGTCATTCCCGCCGCGGGTTCATCCAACAGCAAAAGCCACGGCCGCTGCACCAGTACGATCCCGATTTCAACCACCTGCCGCTGGCCATGAGAAAGTTCGCCCACGGTGCGCCGCAGCAGATCCTCGATTTGAAGCTCCCTCGCCACTTCCGCCACCGCACCAGACGCACCGTGCCAGCCATGAATTCGGCGCGAGGATAGCCATAGATTTTCCTGTACGGTCAAACCGTTCATGACAGACGGCACCTGGGTTTTGACGCCGATGCCAAGACGGACGATCTCGAACGTGTTCCATCCGGTGACGTCGTTGCCGCGGATCAGGACTCGCCCGTTCTCGTGGTTCATCCGGTATTGACCCAGTAGGCACTTGAAAAAAGTGCTCTTCCCCGCACCGTTGGGACCGATCAGGCAACGGAGTTCGCTTTCCTGCAACGAAAAATTGACATTGTTGACGGCGACCACGCCGCCAAATCGCATCGTAAGGTCATGGGTTTCCAATACGCCGCTCATCTGTTCACCTGGGACGACGCGTTGAGTGTGCGGCGGGTGCTGCCCTCGGAGACCCTGCGGCGCAATTTTAATCGGGCGGCGTTCCAGATTCGCCGGATCGCCGGGACTACACCGTTGGGGAGACCCAGCACCACCGCGATCAACAAAGCCCCGAGGATCAGGGAGTTGTCAATTACAGTCTGCTCTCCGAGCAGCAGCTTGACGTACCCAAGCGCCATTGCGCCCAAGATGGGACCGATCAAGGTTCCGAGACCGCCGACAATAACCCAAATCAGAACCTCGACGGCTTGGCCCAAGCTAAACACGCTGGGCGTTACAATCTCCGCCCAATTGGCGAACAGGCAGCCTGCCAATCCAGCCATCGCGGCGCTCACGGAAAAGATGCCGGTTTTGTAGGCGGCCACGTTGTAGCCCAACAGTTCGCAGCGTTCTTCGTTTTCGCGAATACCAATCAATACCCGTCCAAAAGTCCGCGCCAATATCCAACGGCAAACCAAGTAGCTCAGCAATAACGAGGAGGCGGATATATAATACGTCGGCCACCCCCACAATGAAATGTCCGGATATCCCGGCACATTGAGGGTATGGAAGCCCGGCATGCCATTGAATCCGCCTAGCCGGGCCGATCCTATCTTATAGATATCGCCCGCCGTGGCGCTCATGAATTTGAACAGAATGAGGGTCACCACCAATGTGATCACACCCAGGTAGACGTCGCTGATGCGGCCATAGAATGCCATCCCACCGATGATCGCCGCGACGATTGCCGGCACCAATAGCGAGAGCAAAAATGGCAGGGTGCTTTCGCCGATATTGATCACGGCCACGGCATAGGTATACGCGCCCAGTCCGAAATAAGCCGCGTGGCCAAAGCTCAACAACCCGGCAAAGCCCCACATGATGCCGAGCGAAAGCGCAAACAACGCCCAGATGATTAGAAGCGTCGCTGTATGGGTGTCAAACACCAGGGGAAGCAACGCGAAAATCCCCACCGCCAGCAGGAACCAGCCCCAGTTAATACGGTCAACTGATGGCCAGTTCATCATGTGCTGTCCCTAAAGAATCGGCCCGTAATCCCCTTGGGCATCATACGCAGAAATATCAGCGCCAAAACCAGCATGGCGATATCCCCCATGACTGGATTCGCGGCAAACGATACGATCTGATTGATAGTGCCGAAAAACGACGCGCTCAACAGCGTCCCGGTGATGACCGCGGTGCCCCCTGTAATGACTGTGATGAATGCTTTCGCAATGTAGGCACCGCCGGAAGAAGGCAGCAGCCCCGTGAGTGGCGCGAGTATGCCGCCTGCGAGGCCGGAAAGCGCGGCGCCTGCGACAAACGTGATCATGTAGACTTTATTCGGGTTGTAACCGAGTGTTGCCACGACATCCGGTCCTTGCATCGCCCCCCGCGCGATGAGTCCAGCCCGCGTGTATCTCAACACGGCCCACATGACCACACCAATCGCCACGGTCACCAGGATGATGAACAGATTGTATCCGCCCATCTGAAATTCACCCAGTTGATAGCCGGAAATGGGCGCTGGCACACTCACGGCGGTATTTCCGAAGATAAACGTCACCATGCCGACCAGCAAGAGACTCAATCCCCAGGTGGCAAGCATGGTGTCGATTATTCGCCCGTACAGAAAGCGGATAATTGTGCGCTCGACGATCAGGCCGATGAATCCGACCACCAGCGGTGCCAGCACCAACATCGCGAAATAGATGTTGATGCCGGCCTTGACACTGGCAATGGTCGTGTAACCCCCGATCATCACGAATTGCCCATGGGCCAGATTGATGACGCGCATCATACCGAAAATAATCGCGAGCCCCGCGCTGGTCAGCAACAGGAACGCGATCATATACAGGATCTCAAGAATAATGACCCCGGCGTAATCCATGGCGCCTGGTTCCTTCAGAACTGTTCAAAAAAACATGCGGGGGGTAACAGGCCGCTGGCCTGTGATTTCCCTCCGCACCCCAATTTACCAATCCATTGTCCGGATAAAAAATGGCACGGTATATCTAAGTAATTGGTATCACAATACTAAATGGGTACAGGAAATTAATTTCTCTGGTGGGGGTCCGGGGGCAAAGCCCCCGGATACTATAGGCTCTGCTTGTCTGTCATACCGCTAGATGTCGACCTCATAATGGGTATTGTCGTCAGGATTTTTCAGCAGATCGCAATACTGTGCGGTATCGCTCGGTGGCCGCTGTATCGCGGTTTCGAGAATAGTGAGCTTCTGGCCTTTCACTTCCATCACGTTGATATCGAGAGACGTGTGATGGGTCGCGGGATCAATCGCAACCAATCCCGCCGGGCCCTGCACGGAAACGCCCGATTCAATCGCCGTCAACATCGCTTCACGGTCCAAGGTGCCGGCCGTTTTCACGCATTCGGCCCACAGCTTGATCCCTTGATATTGGGAGACCGCGATTTCGTGGACGATCTTGGTATCACCGATCTTCCTGCGCCAATTGGCGAGGAATTTCTTGTTGGCCTCGGAGGTCGATTCCTGGCTGTAATTCCCGGCAATCAATATTCCGTCACCCTCCGACGGTGAAAGGGCCAGGTGCTCGTTACCCACGCCGAATGTGGTCGAGGCCAGGGGGATTTTCTTGTTCATTCCCGAAGCCGCCCATTGGCGGTAGAAAGACAGGTGAGCGCCGCCCACCAATGCGGAAATCAAATAGTCTGGTTTTCCCAGCTGAATCTTCGCAATCGTCGAGCCGAAATTGGATACATCGAGTGGAAAGAAGGAAGTCTGGACGACGCTACCGCCACGCTGGCCGACATAATGGTGGATCCACTTTGCGGTAATCTGACCGTAATTGTAATCCGCGGCTATGATGTAGGTCTTCTTTCCCCATTGTTTCATGGCGCGATTCACAACCGGTTCCACGGCTTGCGCGGGCGTAGTGCCGGTAACGACGATGTTGCGGTCGCAGACCCCGCCCTCGTAGAGGACGTTATAGAAATAAAGCGTATTGGTGCGGTGGAATGTCTGCCGGATGGCCTCTCGGGATGCCGAAGTGATGCCGCCATGCACCACATCGACTTTGTCCCGGCGAGCAAGTTGCTGGGCGAACTTGGTATACAAGGCGATATCCGACTGGGTGTCGTATTGGATCACTTTGATCTGCCGGCCCAACAATCCGCCCTCTTCGTTGATTTCATCCGCGGCAAGTTGTGTGGCCAGCACCATCGGCTTGCCGTATATATCCAGGTTGCCCGAATTGTCGAGCACCGAACCCAGCTTGATGTCGTCCTCGCCAAAAACGATACTTGGAAAACTCCCAGCTATGGCGGCGATACCCGCAGTCTTCAAAATTTCACGCCGTGAAAATTTCATTTTAATCTCCTCGATGCAGATTGTTAAGGATTACGACTCCTCATTGTTCTCGTCTTCATCCTTCTTCTTTGGTGCCAAAGACGAGAAATCATAGCCGATGGAATCACCGATGCTCTTGAGGGCCGGCAACTGCAATGCCACCCCCAGAATGCATTCCAGAACCTGGTTTGCCAGTGGGCGGGTGCCGCCATCGGCGGTACCGCCGCCGCTTCCCTGAGAAACGCCAAGGCCCGAAATCTGGTGAATGCGGATACTATCGATTTTCTCCACCGGCTTCATCATTTGCTCGACAATCTCCGGCAACTTTTCGAGGCGATACCGCTCGAGTTCAAGGCGCATCAGGGCATCGCTGCGGGAATTTTCAGCGGCCAATCGGGCCAGCGTTCCTTCCGATACCGCCAGCAGCCGCTCTCGTTCAGCGTCCGCACGGGTGCGCACCGATTCGGCATCGCCTTGGGCCATTGTCACCGTTACCGCGGAATCGGTCTCCGCCTTCGCGGTTGCGACCTCGCCCTCCTCCTGCACCCGCTTCATGGAGAGCTGCCGGGAGCGGTCCGCCATTGCGTACTCTCGCTCGGTTTGGACGTGTTCCTGAGCGAGCACCACTTCCGTTCGTGCGGTTTCGGCGATCGCTTGTGCCTTGGCCTCCTCGGCGTGTTTTTCGGCCAAGTGAATCGCGGAATCGACCTTAACGACTTCCGAGTTCAGTTTGGATTCGATTTCCAATCTGTTGAGTTCCCGCTGCTTGGCAACCTCCATGGCGTGGGTTTGCTGCTCACGGGAGATTCGCGCCGATTCACTCTCCACCATGGCATCTTCCCGCGCCTTGGCTGCAAGGGCGCTGCTGGAAGCTTTGACCTTTTCAATTTCCAACTGTTGCGCGATTTGCGCCTGCTCTTCCTCCTGTTCCAGCGACAATCGCCGCTTTGTCGCCTCGAGTTGGGTTTCACGCACGGCGATATCTGCGTCCGATTCGATTTTTATACGCTGTTTCTTGTTGGTCGCGATGATGTCCGCCAATTTCCGCATACCGACGGCGTTAAACGCGTTGTTCTCGTCCAACGAGGCAAAGGAAGCCTGATCGAGCCGGATCAGTGACACCGAATCAAGCAATACGCCGTTCTGCTCGAGATTCGGGCGCAAATGGTTGGCGACCTCATCCACGAAATTGCCGCGTTTTTCGTGCAATTCGTCCATGGTTAGCGCCGCTGCCACGGACTGCAAAGCATCGATGAAGCGCCCTTCCATCAGGTTACGCAATCCATCTTGGTTCAGGGCCCTGGCACCGATGGCTTGGGCCGCGGTTGACACGCCGTTCACATCGGGCTGCACGCGAATATAAAAGTCCAGGTGCACGTCAACACGGATGCGGTCGGTGGTGATCAGGGAATTCTCGCCCGCCCGTATGATCTCCACCCGCATGGTGCGCATGTTGATTTCCTCGACCCGGTGCAAGAATGGCAGGGACAGGCATCCGCTGGAGAGCACAACCTTCTGACCACCGAAACCGGTGCGCACAAGCGCCACGTCCCGCGTCGATTTGCGGTAAAATCGATTCAAGAACGCCACGATAATTACTATCGCGATGATCGCGGCGAGGATTGACAGGAAGATCTGCAGAGAATATCCCCTTTGGTGGCGTGATGTTGATGAGCCGAGGTGTGCGGAACTCACAACAATCTCGACGGGCACAGTCCGTTGGGGTGAAATGGCGCAAAATTATCTTCTCTGTTCTCGTGTGATGTCAAGCCAAATCGGGCGTATTCGGCGATGATGGACGCTGGATAAATGATCTGCGAAGAATGACTGCCATCCTAACACGACCCACCGGTGGCGATATTAATATTCGGGACGGGCTGCCGCGCAATATATTCCCAAATTACGAGTGCCAGGAATCCCCAGAATGGCATTGAGCGAAATAACCATGACCAACCTTGTCGGAACGACGCAACCGCTGATCGATCCCTTGTTGGAGTTGTCCGCGTGCGAGGTGATCGAAGCGTTTAAGGGTGGCGATATATCGGTGGAGACCTACGCAGAGCGGGCATTACGGAGAGCACGGGAACTTGATTCCCTCAATATTTTCGTAACGCTCGATTGGGAAGCCGTGCTGGAGAGTGCTCGTGCCGCCGACACACGGCGAGCCAAGGGCCAGCCGCTCGGGCCACTGCATGGGCTTCCCGTCACATTGAAGGATCTTATCAACACCAGCCGTCAACCGACCTCGGCTGCCACGGCGGCATTGAGCGGAAACATACCAAAAACCGGGAACGCCCGAATAGTGGATATCCTGGCCGCCGCAGGCATTGTGCCCTTCGGCAAGGCGAATATGCACGAATTGTCGTTTGGTGCCACAAGCGTGAATCCTTTCACGGGCCCGGTCGGCAACCCATACGATCCCGCGATGATCGCCGGAGGCAGCAGTGGTGGCCCCGCCGCGGCACCAGCGGGCCGGATCGTGCCAGTCGGCATCGGTGGGGATACAGCGGGCTCGGTCCGTATTCCGGCGAGCCTATGCGGCGTTTGCGGGTTGCGGCCCACCACCGGGCGCTGGCCGGGCGACGTCACTTCACTTGTGCCGATCTCCCACACCCGCGATACGCTGGGACCGTTGGCACGCTCCTGCGCCGATTTGGAGTTGCTGGATCGCGTGGTGACCGGTGCGCCCCGGGTGAAGGCCGCCAACCTGGAAAAAATTCGGTTGGCCAAAGTGCCGCACTTTTTTTCGGAACTCGATCCTTTGGTCGAATCCGCGACCCGCGATGCACTGGAGGCGCTGGCAGAACGCGGAGTGACCTTGGTGGAAGCCGACCCTCCCCTGATCGGGCTCACCACGGGCAGCTTTGACATCATGCTGTTCGAGTTCGTGCAGGACTTGACCCAATACCTCAACGCCAATACCGTCGGGCCCCTGGGCTTGGCCGATGTTATTGATCGCGTGGCCAGCCCGGATGTGGTCGGCCTGGCCAGGACGTTGATGCCCAAGTACGGCGGTAAACGGGTGGCCGATGCAGCCTATCGCGAAGCCCTGGCGCAGCGGGACAGGCTCAGAGCCGCATATGCCCGATTATTCGCCGACACCGGATGCGACGCGATGGTTTTTCCCACTACCGTCTCTCAGGCGACTCCGATCCGCAATCCCGGCTCGATCGAAACCTATATTCACAACACGGATGCCGGCAGCATGGCGGGTCTCCCCGGCACCGCCCAACCCATTGCTTTGCGCAAGGGATTGCCCATCAGCCTGGCCCTGGACGGTCCGGTGAACAGCGATCGCCGATTGCTTTCCATCGCCATGGCGATGGAAAATGAAGTCTTCGGCCGGTTGGAGGCGCCCAATATTTGAGAGTCCGGGAGGGCACCACGATCCAACCGGATTGGTAAGATGCCTCTCTGGTACCCGAACCGTAGATTCCTTGAATTATCGTGAGATGAAACACCGCGCGTCACGGGCAAGACTGGGATGAAATGACACACCGAGAACAAACGCTCTCGTGGGCGCAAGCGAATCCTCGGTTGGTCCCGGTGCCGCAAGGGATTCCGGCCGCGCAATGATGTTGACACCGTCGACATATATCGCATCCTCCTCGACAATGCCGTCGCACAAGGGGAACCGGTAGCGGTCGGGCAGGGGCCGCTTGTGATAGGCCTCGGCCAAGCCATCCGATTGATGGCAATATGGCTCACCGTCGAAGCGGAAATCCGCTGGCCGAGCAGCGGCGCCAGGATGCGCCCCACCTTGCGGGTCGAGGCGCCCAGCAGAAAGCAGTCCAAGATGCCCCGATCCACCTGGGGCGCCCGCCGCACATTGGCAGCGAGAATCTCAACAGCACTCGCGGTGCGGGTGCGCTTGACCGCCAGCACCGCATCGCCCACCACCATCGTCAATCTGCGCTGATAGGTGCCGTTGCGCCGGTCGGGCCGATCCAGAGCAGCCATCTCGGCCAGGTGGCAATCGGCCCAATGACCCATCTGCGACTCCAGCAAATCCTTGATCGCCTTCCGGGCCGCCGGCCTGTAATCGCCCTCCCATGCAAATTCATGCAAATCCCTTGACCTCGCGTAAAGCGCGGCCTACGTCGCGGTAGGACAGTAAATGTTCCATGGGGTGCCTCCTTTCCTCTCAAGTTTGGGTGCACCCCATTTTTATCTCAAATTCCTCCTGACACGAACACTGATACATTACCTTCCCGGTATGGAGCTTGGAGCTATTGGAAATATTTGGTAATATTGAATCATCAGTGCAGGTGGCGCTACTTCTATCCCGTGAGGTGCAAAACTCACATCACGGGCCGATTCCCGACACACATCGAGGTGCTGACATGGCGGTCGATCCACGGCAAGGGTTGATGCTGATCCCGGATATCAGCGGCTATACGGAATTTCTCCACGCAGTGGAACTCTCTCACAGCGGGCACATCATCAGCGATCTGCTGGAAACGCTGATCGCTGAAAATCGCCTGGGATTAACGCTTTCCGAAGTCGAAGGCGACGCCCTTTTCTTCTACCGGATGGGCCCCGCACCCACCCTGGAGCAGATCCAGGATCAGGTGAACCGGTGGTTTATCGCCTTTCATGCCCGGCTCAATTTATTGCAGCGCGACAACTATTGCCGCTGCGGGGCCTGCAATTTCATTCCCCGCATGACGCTGAAGTTCGTGGGCCATTACGGCGAAATGGGGCTGCACAAGGTGGGCGGCCGCTCCAAGGTCATCGGCACGGATGTGATTCTCGTACACCGGCTGTTGAAGAATACGGTGCGTATCGACGAGTATTTCTTTCTTACGAAAATGCTCTACGCCGCTACCGGTGCACGTGCCTTGGAAGAGACGAGCATCATCACCTGCGAGGAAGAGTATCCGGTCTTCGGAAAGGTTTCGATGATTGTTTTCCGCCTTGCCCATCTGCTGGAACAGATCCCGCCCACACCGCCGGTTCCGGCGCTTCCGTCTCACGAGCGCCTTATTCGTGAAGAAATCGAAGTGAACTGCACCCTGGACCAGGCCGTGCAATATCTTTCCAATCTAGAAAACCAGCTTCAATGGCTCGAAGGCATCCGCTCCTTGGAGATGGACCGCGACGAGCCGTTGAGGTCGGGTCAACATCATGTGTGTGTGATCGGCAACACCGCGGTTCACCAGTCCTTGGAGCACATCACCAGATCCGATGAGGAGTTCAAGCTCGCGCTTCGGGTGAAGCCACCCAGGCTGATGCTCAAGTCGTGGTATGGTTTTCAGGAAGCGCGCCGCGACGGCGATCGTCTGCGACTCAGTCTCGCCTTCGGCTTCAATCGGCGACCGCTGATGGGTTGGATCTTCGATCTGGTCATGCTGCCGCGCATGCGGAAAATGCTCAGATCGAGCTTGCAAAATCTGAAGGCCCAATTGGAAGGCAAATTTGCCGGGCCATCGCCCCATATCGATTCCGCCACCCATTCCACGCCGCCAGCGGCGCAGCAGTCCTCTCCCTCAACGGGAGCGGCATGAGGGCGCCCATCGCCGTGAGCGATGTGGACCACCATTTCACCCGTGTCAATGGAATCCGTCTGCACTATGTGCTTGTAGGTTCCGGGCCGCCGCTTTACCTCCTGCACGGCTACCCGCAAAGCTGGTACATGTGGCGCAAGATGATTCCCCTGCTGGCGGGACAATTCGGGCTGGTCATCCCTGATTTGCGCGGTTATGGCGACTCGGACAAGCCGCGGGATGGATACGACAAGCGCACCATGGCCGCCGACATCCGCGAACTGGCCAGGCATCTGGGCCATGAAAAGTTCGGCATGGTGGGGCACGACCGTGGGGGACGGGTCGCCCACCGCTACGCGCTGGATCACGGGGAAACACTGACCGGTGTCTCGGTGCTCGATATCGTGCCCACCCGCACGGTATTCGAGCGCACGGACCAGCGGCTGGCCGCGGGCTACTGGCACTGGTTCTTCTTCCAGGTGCCCGATCTGGCCGAGTTGCTCATCGGTGCGGCACCGGAGGCCACGCTCCGGTATTTTTTCCGCGCATGGAGCGGAGACCCCCTGGCGATCGAGGAAGAGGCGGTGCGGGAGTACCTGCGCGCCTTCCTGTTGCCGGGCACGATCCGTGCGTCGTTGGAAGATTACCGGGCCGGCGCGACCATCGACCTGGAGCACGATGCCGACCACGACACGCGAAAGATCGCGGTGCCCCTGCAAGTCATCTGGGGCGGGATGGGTAAGATGGATGCGCTGTTCGACGTGCTGCAAACCTGGCGCGAGAAAGCCGACAACGCCGAGGGTCAGGTCATCGAAAAAAGCGGCCACTTCATTCCCGAGGAGACCCCGGAACCGTTGGCCGAACTCCTGATCGGATTTTTCGATAAACTTGGCTGAGCCGGTCGGATCGTTACCAGGACCAAACTCGACTACTGATCCCGTAGATTCTTTTTACGAAGTGCCGTTTCATATGCTTCACTCTTGGCACAATGCACGAGTGCATTGTGCCAAGACAACCACCATTTGTCAACAATTTCATACAACCTTGAATTTATCCCGCTGATGTGATATCAATGCGTTAACGCATTGATATCACATATCTGATTGCAGAGCATTCTCCTTGTACCCCGACACCAAAAAACAGAAAACAATTCGAACCGCAGACGCCGCCATCCGACGACTCAAACAATACTTTCATCAAGCTGCGAATACCGATCAACTTACCAGTATACGTCGCGATGCATTTCACGAAAACCGCCTCAAACCAGACGCTGAAATTGCAGTGAATGACGCAATATCTCAA
>JACZRV010000188.1 GCA_022574555.1 SAR324 cluster bacterium | reverse complement strand
CTTAGGGAATGGACGATTAACGGATTATATTGTTGGCGGTTTGCAGCATGTCGTCGGAGGTCTGGATGGCCTTGGAATTGATCTCGTATGCCCGCTGGGCCACGATCATGTTGATCATCTCATCCACGACGCTGACGTTCGAAAGCTCCAGAAATCCCTGCACCAGCGTACCCATCCCGTTGGCCCCGGGATTTTCCACCACCGCATTGCCGGAGGCCACGGTAGGCGCGTAAAGGTTCCTGCCCAGTGGAGAAAGGCCCGCCGGGTTGGAAAAACGGACGAGCTGTATCGTACCCAAGGGTGTAGGCACCGTTTCCTCGCCGACCAGCGCGGCCACCGTACCGTCCAATCCGATCTGCACTTGCCGGGCGTCCTGGGGAATGATGATCTCCGGTTCCATGGTGAATCCGTCCTGAGTCACGATGCGGCCGTCCTGGTCCTGTTGAAAGTTACCGGATCGGGTGTAGGCGATGGCGCCGTTGGGCTGCAGGATCTGGAAGAATCCGCTGCCCTCGATGGCGATATCCAGCTCCACCCGGGTGTTTTTCATGTCGCCTTGGGTGAAAATCTTCTCGGTCGAAACGTGCTTGACGCCGTGACCCGAATGAATTCCCACGGGCACCGTCGTATTCTGGGAGGATTGGGAGCCAGCCGTGCGGTCGAGCTGGTAGAGCAGGTCCTGAAAATTGTTGCGGCTCTTCTTGTAACCGACGGTATCCACGTTGGCGAGATTATTGGCAATCGTGTCGATCTGACGCTGCTGGGCGCCCATGCCCGTCGCCGAAATATAAAGTGATCGCATCATAAAGCGGGTCAGCTCCTCTGAAAGTGCATGGCCGGGATTAGACCTGGGCCAAGCTGATGGCTTGCCGGTTCATATCGTCTTCGACGCCAATGGCGCGTTGCATGGAGGCGTATGCCCGGTTGGCCTCGATCATGCGTACCATCTCCTTGATAGCCTCCACGTTGGAGGATTCCACGGAGCCCTGCACGAGCTGCACGTCTTCGCTGATGCGGGCCTCATTATCGGCATCGACCGGGGCGAACAAGGAATTTCCCAATTTCTGTAAGCGGTCCGGGAACGGGAAGGTCACGATTTTAATGCCGCCGATGATTTCTCCGTCCACCAGCACCGTGCCGTCTTCGGTCACCTGCACGTCGTTACCCTCGATCACCAGGGGACCGTCCTTGCCGTTGACCATCACACCTTCGGCCGTGACCAGTTGATTGTCCGAGTTCAGGCGAAAATTGCCGGCCCGGGTAAATCGTTCCCCTTGTGGCGTCAGCACGGTGAAAAATGTGTCCTTTTCGGTAAGGGCGAAATCGAGACTGTTGCCAGTGTGTACCAATCGGCCCTGTTCGAAGTTTTTACCCATGTCGCCGATGGTGGTGAAAAACTGCCCCACGCCGGTGTAGGGGGCAAGGTGGTCGAAATGGAAGAAGCCTTCCTCGTCCGATTGGGAAGGCTGGCCCATCGCCTGAGCAAAGACGGAAGAAAAGGCCGGCTGATCGGCCTTGTAACCGATCGTGTCCACGTTCGCCAGGTTGTTGGCCACGGCTTCCATTTGCCGCTCAAGCGCCTTGCCGTACGACACCAGGCTGAAAGCCCCTTGCACACCCATGGATTGCTCCTGATGATTTCCGCGCTCCTGTCGTGGTGCAAATGGTGGAGCGTGAAGAGAGCCAAGCAATTGATATGCCAATTATCCCGGTTGTGCCTGCCCCCGGTAAGGCTTGCTTCAGACGGTTTGCAGCCCATTTTCATCTCCTCCGACCGCTTTCATGGCGAGAATCCGTGCAAGTCATTCGCCGGGGAGGCGATGTGTCCGATTGTGTGCATTCGTCGCCCCGTTGCCACGAGTGACCCGGTAATGGCTGGGAAGTGAAAAAATATCAATCCCTTGACGCAATCCTGCGGGTCTCTTAAAGTGGGAGTTGGGGGCCGAAAGAATGCCATTATCCACGCCGCGATGCGATCCATGAGTTTCTCCGATACGCCTGTGGAGGACCTGTTGATCGAGCTTAAGCAACTGCAGGACGCACAAACCGCCGAACCCTCCAATCCCGATCCGCCACACCAATGCGGCCTGATCTATGCGCGCCTTGGGGATCACGCCTCGGCCATTCGCAGTTACCACGTGGCCGTGGAGCGAAACCCGCGATTCGTGGAAGCCCATTTCAACCTGGCGCTGGCGTACTCGGCCCAGGGCAGCTTTCCGGAGGCCGAGTCCACATACCGCCGCGTGGTCTGGCTGAACGATGGCGACCACGAGGCCTGGGCCAATCTGGGCGCTTTGTACGAGGCCCAGGAGCGCAACGACGACGCGCTCGCCTGCTATAAAAAGGCGGTACAGATCAACCCTGTGGAGAAGGAAGCCCGCCACCGCATCGGCAACATTTATCTGCGGCGGGCGGACTGGGACCGGGCCGATGGCGCGTTCGAGGAAGCGATCGCCATCGATGAAGGGGATTACGAGGCTTGGAATAGCCTGGGACTCGCCGCATACCATCGTGGGCGGGACGATATCGCGAGGGATTACTACCTCAAGGCCATCCAAATCAACGACGGCTATGCCCGCGCGTGGTGCAATCTGGGCAACACCTTCGCGCGCAAAGGGGACGAAAAAGCCGCCGAGCAAGCCTATCTTGAGGCCCTCGACCGCGAGCAGGAGGACGCGGACCTCTGGTTCAACCTGGGAGAATTCTATCTTCGCCGCGGCCGGCAGGAGACCGAAAACTGCCTACTCAACGCCGTCAAGCTCAATGCGGACGATCTGGAAGCCTGGGAGTTGCTGCGCCAGTGGAACACCCGTCATCCCAACCTGCCGGTATGGAAAACAGCCCTAAAAGTGCTGCTCAACGCCCGCCCCGACGATATGTCCCTGCTGCGCGAAATGGCCACCGTCCATGACCAGATGGGGGAGTCCGAGGAAGCGCTGGCCGTGCTGCGTCAACTCATCGCCCTCGACGCCTCCGACGAGGAGTCGCACCTGATGCTGGCCAGACTGTATCTGTCTTTGAGCCGGACTATGGAAGCTTTCACCCACATGGGCAAGCTGAGCACCACGTCCGACGACGTGCTGGATTTGTGGTACAAGCTGGGGCAGCGGCTGCTCCATCAAAACCATCTCAAAGAGGCGGAAAGCTGCTTTTTGACCCTGGCCGCCCACCGCCCCCTGCAGACGGATCCTTGGCATTTCCTGGGGGAGTTGGCCTTTCAGCGGGGCGAACTGGATCTGGCTTACGAGAGGTTCACCCGCGCCGTCGACGTCAATCGCAACGACGCGGGTGTCTGGCTGCCCCTGGCGAGGGGATTCCTGGAGCACGACCAGACAATAAGGGCGCTTTCCTGCCTGGAAAATTTATCCGAGCACCTGAGTTATCTCCCCGGCGACTGGGGGCTTTTCTTCAACATGCATAGCCGGGCGGGTCAGGGCGCAGCCTTCCTGGAAAAGCTGGAAACCCTCATGGAAGCCGGCACCCTGGCCAATCACCTATGGCTCAATCTCGCCGAGCTGTACACCACAGCGGGTATGGAGCCGCAAAGCCGGCGCTGCTTCTCCCGTTTGGAAGCGGGCGGCTTGACGGGCGAAGCCGGCGAGTTGGCCCTGGCCCGTTTCCACATTCGCGCCAGGGATGGCAAGAAAGCCCTGGAGTACCTGGACCGCTTCATGGAATCTCAGGCGGACCATGCGGCCTACTGGAACGACCGGGGCGAAGCAACCTATCTCCTGGGTGATCTGGCCGAAGCGCGGACCTGCTATGAGCGCGCGTTGGAACTCGGTCAGGACGATTTTCGCATCTGGTTCAAATTGGGCAATATCTTCTACCGCATCGGAAAACCCGATGAAGCCCAACATGCCTTCCTCAACGCCACCAAACTCGACCCGGAAGAAAGCAAAGGCTGGTATAACCTGGGCCTGGTGCAGGACGAGCTCGGGTTGGAGGCACGCATCAGCCTGCGCAAAGCCATTTCGATCGACCGGCGCATGGCCCACGCGTGGAACGCGTTGGGCGTGATTCATTTCCGGGCGGAGGAAGACGTGCAGGCCCGGCGGTGCTTTGTGCGCTGTGTGGCGGTCAACCGGGATTCCGTTTACGGGTGGCACAACCTGGCCGCATGTTATGCACGCTTGGGGCGCGATGCCGATGCCACCCAATGCATGGGTCACGTGAAGCGCCTGGGTGGCTTGCCCGCCGAGGGCTCTCGCTCCGCGGTGCGTCTCTTCTTCGATCACGACGGCCCCGTGCAGTCACCCGCGGAGGCACAGCCGGCCGCGGAGGAGCAGCAATCGTGAGTGGAGCCGGCCTTGTTCCATCAGGGCCATCGCCCGCCGGTGAAGCGATAGGCGGCCGATGAATCCCGGCAGCGAAAGCAAGGCGGAAATGGTGGTGAGCGCAGCCGATTGCGCGCCCGCAATGGGATCGGGCTCCCTGTCCGTGCTGGCCACGCCGCGCATGATAGCCCTGATGGAACAGGCCGCCTGCGCCGCCGTGGAGGCCGCGTTGCAACCGGGCCAGACCACCGTGGGGGTACATCTGGACGTCGAGCATATGGCCGCCACCCCCATCGGCGCCAGGGTGACCGCAAGCGCCGTGCTCGAGCGGGTGGAGGGCCGTACGCTTCATTTGACCCTGAGCGCGGAAGACGAGCGGGAGACCATCGGGCGGGGCAGTCACCGCCGGGTGGTGGTCGATGCCGCCCGCTTCATGGAGAAGGTGCAGGGGAAGCGGAAATGAAAAGAGGGGAAGCCCATGGCGCCAGGGCTAGCTCCGCGGGGCAAGCTCCGAATCGCGATTGACTTTCCCCCGCCAACCCCATCTAAATAAGGGCCTCCCCTGCAGTATCAATACCGGAAGGAGGCAGGGCCATGGAACCCACCAGCTCCACCCGCCGCCTCTCCGCCATCCTGATGGCCGATGTGGTGGGCTATTCCCGCCTGATGGGGCAGGACGAGGAGCGTACCGTCGCCACCTTGCGGGCTTACCGCGAGGTCTTCACCGGATATATTCCCAAATTCAACGGTCGCGTCGTGGACGCCAAGGGCGACGCGATCATGGCGGAGTTCGGCACGGTCACGGACGCCATCGCATGTGCGGCGGAAATCCAGCGTGAGATTGCCGAGCGCAATGAGGGCCTGGCGGAAAATCGCCGCATGCAATTTCGCATTGGGATTAATCTCGGCGAAGTGCTCGTTCAGGATGACGAGATTTACGGCGACGGTGTGAACGTGGCGGCGCGACTGGAGAGCCTCGCCGAACCCGGTGGAATCTGTGTATCGCGGGCAGCCCACGATCAAGCGATCGGTAAATTGCCCCTCCAATACGAGTATCTCGGCGAGCATTCGGTCAAAAATATCGCCGAACCCATACGCACCTACCGCGTACTTACCAAGCCGGGGGCGGCGGCGCATCGTGTGGTGCGGGCCAGCCGGCTGGCAAAGCGTTTAGGCGAACGCAAGGGCAGGATCGTGGGGTTGGCCATATCCGCAGTGGTGGTGGCCGCCCTGGTTACAGCCGGATTCCTCTATACGCGGCCGGCGGACGAGCCCGCCGGGGGCTCATCGGCCGGACCCCGCATCGCCGTGCTTCCCTTCGTCAATATGAGCGGCGATCCCGAGCAGGAGTATTTCAGTGACGGCATCACCGAGGAGATCATCACCGAGTTGTCCCGGCGCAGCAATCTGTTCGTCATCGCCCGCAATTCCACGTTCCGCTACAAGGGCCAGGCGGTGGATATGCGCGAGGTGGGCAAGGAGTTGGGCGCAAAATACGTGTTGGAGGGGAGCGTGCGGCGGGGCGGCGGCCGCATCCGGGTCACGGCCCAGTTGATCGACGCCACCGACGGGGCCCACCTGTGGGCGGAAACCTATGACCGTGAATTGTCCGCCGCCAATATCTTCGACGTTCAGGACGAAATTGCGAGCAAAGTCGTGGGCACGATCGCCGGCTTCACCGGAGTCATCGCCCGGGCCGGTGTGGGAAAGTTGGAACGTACGGGAACGGAAAGCCTCGATGCCTACGAGTGCGTCCTCCGCACCAGCCATTATTACCGGGCCATATACACGCCCGATGAGCATGCACGGGTGCGCGAGTGCATGGAACGAGCGGTGCGAGCGGCCCCGGATTATCCGCAAGCATGGGCCTCGTTGGCGTTTTTGTA
>JACZRV010000048.1 GCA_022574555.1 SAR324 cluster bacterium | reverse complement strand
GTAATTCTGGCCGATGGCGATGAACTTGTAAGGCCGCGCCACGGGTGGGCCAAACCGCTCGCCTTCGCCGACCGCCGGGCAATCCCCCCTATCGGCGGCGATTCCGGCGACCCGCTCCATACCCCCCGCCGCGAAGAATTCCGGCGTGTAATCGCCGATGTGGCCCGACACGTCCAGCCGTGTGCCGTCATCCAGTTCGATGCCGGGTTTTTCGCCTCCAGGGGCGCCAAAGCGAAACAATTTCATGAGGACTCCTAATGTGACAAGCTAAATGAATGTTAGCCTCCGGCGGCCAAGGGGCTCGGCCCCTTGGAACCCCACTATTCTAATCCAATCGCGATTTTTCAGGCAATGTTTTTGTACACTGGAATCTACTGATTGGTAAAAGTTTTTGCATCCTTTGGGCATTACCCTGATTGCGCCAGTCCATACTCAACAGCCAAGATGCGTTTTAGTACCCTCCAATCCGCTTTCCACACCCTTTGAAGCCGTTTCGGTCAAGCATTGCCGAGTATCCAAAAGATAGTGGCCCATGATCGGCCGGCAGGGGAATTTGCACATCGGGCTCAGGAATCATGGCGGAAACTAAGCTCACTGAACGAATCATTCAAACCCTGGCGTCGGCCAATTCCTTTCAGCGTGGCAAGGAATATTTTCACGGCGGGGCCGTCTCCAATCTGATTCAGCGTGGAGAAACCCTCAGCGCTCAGGTCGAAGGCAGCGAATTTGCCCCCTACGATGTCACGGTCCAACTGCACCAGGGCGGCGTGGCTGGCGCCGAGTGCAGTTGTCCCTACGAGTGGGGTGGATACTGCAAGCACATCGTAGCGGTGCTCCTCTCCTATGTCCGGAATCCCGAAGCAGTGGCGAAGCGCAAGCCAGTTACGGAGCAACTCCAGGAATTGGACGAGTCGCAACTGTTGGGGTTGCTGACCAAGCTCCTGGAATCCAACCCCCCACTGGCGGATCGGATCGAAGCCGAGTTGGCGCTATCCCAGGTTTCTACCGGCGACGATGCGCAAGAAAAGTCCACGGCCCCACGCCGCACCCTGGTTGATCCGGTCCCCATCCGCAAGCAGGCCCAGAGAATTTTGCGGGGGGGCGGAAGGCGAAGGAGTTACTGGGACGGCTACGAGTCGTCGGGAGATCTGGATGAACTGCGCAATTTGGTGGATTCCGCGGTTCCCTTCCTGGAAGCCGGCGATGGCCTGAACGCTCTGCGGGTTCTGCAGCCGATTGCCGATACCTTTGTCCAGGACTGGACCCAAATTTATTACGGCCACGACGAGGACATGTACCTGATCTTTGACGATCTGGGGAACCTGTTCGCCGAGGCCCTATTGAGCGCCGGCCTGTCCGCGGAGGAGCGGCAGAACTGGGCGGCAACCCTCCAGGACTGGCAAAGCGAGCTCGACGAGTTTGGTGTCGATGATGCCTTCTGGGTGGCCATTGGCGCCGCGGAGCAGGGCTGGGATGATCCCGGCCTGCAACGGGTTCTTCAGGGAACGGCCCAGGGAAAGTCCTGGAAACAGGATGATCGCTGGGATGATGACCGGCTGACGAAGGCCCGGCTCCGTGTGCTGGAGCATCAGGGCCGGAACGAGGAGTATCTCCACCTGGCCCTGGCGGCGGGGAACCGCACCGGTTATGCCACGATGCTGGTGAGTCTGGGGAGGGCCGATGAGGCCGTATCCTACGGGCTGCGGGAATTTGAGTTGCCGCGCGAGGCATTGCATCTGGCCCAGACGCTCCAGGATGGGGAAGCCCATGAACAGGCCCTGAAAGTGGCTGAATCCGGACTCGCTTTGGCCAACAGGGACAATGCACACTTTGGCGCCTCAGTGGTCCCACTGGCTCATTGGCTGCGGGATTTCGCGGCGGGATTGGGGGAAACGGACCTGGCTTTTCGCTCCGCCCGGGCCGCCTATGATGAATCCTTGTCATTGGGAGACTACCGGTCGGTGGAGCAATGGGCCGGGCAAAAGTGGCCGGAAATTCGCTTGGACCTTCTTGAGCGCTTAGCTTCCGCTGATGATGCCCATGACCGGACGCGGATTTATCTCCATGAAGGCATGGTTGACGAGGCGGTACGGTCCGTTGGGGAACCGGGGCCCAATTGGTTCTTTGACGATACCTTGATGCAGGTGGCTGATGTCGCCTACGCCAGCCATTCCCACTGGGTCATTCAGGTCTGCCGGAATCAGTCGGAATGGATCATGAACGAGGGAAAGGCCAAGTATTACGACCTGGCAGCCCGGTGGCTGGAAAAAGCCAAGCAGGCCTTCGCCGCCGCGGATATGGAGCAGGAATGGAGCGGCTACCTGGAAGGTCTGATCCAGACGCACAAGCGGAAATACAAGCTGCGGCCCCTGCTGGAAAAATTGCGGTAGCGGCCCATCCGATGAACGGGACGAGCCTGATCGCATGGCGGTGCGTGTATCTGGGTAAGAAGCCAAACTCATGGCCAAGCACCACATCGCAATGCGCCATACCACATCAAAGCTGACCATGACCGGGTGATTGTTCGACAACGGATTTTCAGATACCGTGTGGTATGGAAAGCCAACATGAAAGTCCGGGAATTCATCAAGCTGCTGGTCGACGATGGGTGGTATCAAGTCGGGCAGAAAGGCAGCCACAGGCAGTTCAAACATGGGTCAAAGCTGGGTAAAGTGACCATGTCGGGCAATCCGAACGACGACATCAAACCGGGGACTCTGGTCAACCTGCAAAAACAGGCCGGTTTTCGATAATTCCGTTATTGAAAAACGCAGGCACGCTATGCGCGAAAAACGGCGATACGCCATCGTGATTGAAGGGGGTGAGCCAGGCAGCAATTACTCCGCATTTGTTCCGGATCTTCCCGGTTGCATGACAACCGGAAGGACAGTTGAGGAGATCAAAAGGAACATGGTCGAAGCGATTGAATTACATCTTTTCGGGTTACATCGGGACGGCGATGCCATACCACAGCCGTCCGCGATTTCAGATTACGTGGAAGTTCTCGACGATCCTGGTGTATGGCGCGAGGGCGTGATTGTGTCGGAGTAGGCGATACCCCATTCTCGCAGGTACGAAGTCTACGTCATCAAGATGCTATGTCGTTTGATTCCCAGCCGCTTGGTTCCTATCCCCCCAAATCGGCGGACGCTTGCTCGGAATCTCCTTTCATTGCCCCTAAGATCGGCTCCAATGCCCGCGCCAGGCCGTCGTGGTCGTGGTCTTCGGTCACCAGGTCGGCCAACGCCTTCAGTTCGGGGGGCGCATTGCCCATGGCGATGCCCAGCCCCGCTGCCGCAAGCATCTCCCTGTCGTTGGCCTCGTCGCCGATGGCGATCACCCGTTCGGGATGGGCCGCCGCCTGGGGAAACATGGCCAGGAACGCGTGCCACTTGGAGGTGCCTGGGCAAAAAAATTCGGTGATCCTGCCGAAGCGGGAGGCGATGAACAGCACCATGGTATGGTGTTCGGCCTGGTGATCGAATCGCTTCCGTACCCTTTCCGACGCGGCCTCGAAGGCATCGCCGGAGCCCAGGGCCGCGACCTCGATCACGTCGCAAAAGCCGGCCGCAGCCAGATCGGGCACCAGTTCCATGAACTGTTCGTTGCGTCCCATATAGGCTTCGAAATGGGGGTCGCCCCGCTCCGAAGCAATACATATGCGGGGTGGCGCCGGGTGACGATGGCGGTAGACCACCGTGGAGAGACCTTCGGCCTGCAGGGCCCCCACGATGCGCGGCCAGAGCTCCCGGGACATGTAGCCCACGTGGCGCTCGGCAGCGAGGTCAGGAGAAAGCCCCACCGCGCCACCATTGGTGATCAGATGGAATGGCAGCTGCAGGCCATCGGTGACCCGCAGCAAGGAGGGATAGGTACGGCCGGTGGCCAGCACCAGGGTCAATCCAGCCGCCACGGCACGGGCCAGTACCGCCCGGTTGCGGGGCGGAATCCGGCCACTGCTGTCCAGAAGGGTGCCGTCTACATCAACGAGCAGGTACTGCCACGACCCCTTCGGCTTCATGTTCTCCGGTCTGTCCTTTCTGAAGCAAATCCACGACTGCCCCCACCACGGCGCCGGCGCGGTCATCCATTTCCGATTCGGTAAGATTGGCGATGGGATGGGGGATGGAGAGGAAACGATATTCCGGCACGCCCCAATCGGTGGCCATTTCACGGCCGGTTTCCACGAATGGTTCGGTCACGATGGAAACTGCGGGAATGCCCGCCTTTTCCAGAAGGATTCCGTCGAGCACACTGCCCGAGCTGCAGGAGCCTCAGTCACCCACCCCGGCGAGGACGAAATCAGCCTTGGTCTTGAAATCCCGGATGGCCTCATCCTCCACGAAGTCACTGGCGGACTTTTTCCTGTTGAGCATGACCATCTCCATGCCGTGGCGCTCCTTGAGCAGGTGCGCGATCTTCAGCAGCAGCTTGTCCGAATTGAACTTGGTGTTTTCCACCAATCCGACCCGCAGGCCACTCAACTCCTTGGGCCGGGGTACGTAGTCGATCGCTTCCCGCTCCGGCGACGTGGAGGGATCGAAGATTTCTGTCGACATGGCCACTCTCCTAATCGATGACAGATCTGTCTTTGACAGATTTATGAAAGACGGCGCAAAGGGACCGCCGCCCCGTGAAAAACCTCCAACAAAACCACCTTCCCATTCATACCGCTCGTTGCGCCCTACCTCAACCGTGTCGTGTCGAGGTTGGTGTCCAAATTTGGGATTTAGCGAAGAATATTTTGAATGATCTCTTGTGTGATTTCTTGTCGCTCATCAGACATTTCAAAAAGTTCTCTGGCAGGAGCGTCGCTTGTCTGCAACCCCCCATGCCATAAGGTAACCAGGATTCCCTCGTTCTTTACCGCCTCAACAGCCGGAATGTGATCGGCATCGCCAGAAAACAGCGCTACGTGAGTAATTCTACCTTAGGCAGCAACAGCGGTTTGTCGCCAGTGGTGTAACCGACGTACTCGCCGGACAGTCTCTACGCGTCGCATAATTCCTGTCTCAATTCGGGAGTCTGATTTGGCGTTTTGAATAGATTCCCGTTTCTTCCGCCGCGTATACTGGTAGCAGGCTTTTAGAATGGGATAAAGAAAGAGCCACCGGCCAGTCGAGGTTAACGCAAGCCTTACCAATAGGCTGTTACTTTTCGCGCTAGCTAGGACCAAATCCACGAGAGCGACTTCTAATGGGCCTCGCTTTACTGGTTTGCGGTCCTCAAGAATCGCATGTGTTACCTCTTGCACAGCCTCGGAAACAAATTTCCAGCCAAACCAACTGGATAAGTGAACAATCCGGTTGATGGCTTGGTAAAAGCGTTTTTTTTCCGCCGCGCGATCAGGGTCTTTGATCATCTCCCATATGATCTGGTCTCGTAATTGATAGTAAGGGTAAGTACCGCAAATCCGCTTCTCGCTCCGGAAAAAATAATGAACAACTCCTACATACACAAGAACACCAGCCGGGATAACAAATACAAGATAGGAGCTCACGAGTTCTCCTTTTTGCTTGATAATCGACTTCGACCTTGCTGCTCAAACAGAAAGTCATGGAGGCGATTTCGCTCTACAATCAGGTCATCGATGTGCTTGTCCTTGTCTTTGAGTCGACCACGGCAGGAAAGCCAGATGTGAATATGGCTATACAATAAAATCACCACTGCAATAATTAGAGCGAGAACGATGTTGGGGTCTTGACTGACCGCAACCCAAATCGTCTTGAGCCCTTGAAACATTTCGCTCGACCCCCGCTGGTACAATCCGTGCCCGCATTTCCACGTACCATAATTCCACTATTTTTCAAATTAGGACACTACCCAATTTTCGCGATCAGTTTAGGACGTTACTCTCGGGACACACGGCCGCTCAGGCCACGGCCCTGTCCACGATCTCGCGAAATTCGTCCACGTTCACCAGGGCTTTTTTCTGCAGTGAGCGTTCCTTCACCTTGAGCAGCACTACCTGCATCTGCTCGTCGTTGGCGTCCACGCCGATTTTGTCCAACCAGATACGGATCGAATCGAGACCGCTGTTCTTGCCCAGCACCACCTCCACGGGCACCTGGCCGACCAGACTCCAGTGGAACGGAAAGACCTCCAGGATGTGTTCGGTGCCCGCGTTCTTGACCCAGTTGGCGATGATGCCCGATTCCACGTTGTAGAGCATGTCTCCCACGATGGGCCGGTTGGAGGGGATCTGCAGCCCGCAAAGCTCCCGCACCAGCTTGGACAAACCGTAGAATTTTTCGGTCTTGATGCCCACGTCGATGCCGTACATGGTCAGCAGAGTGAGTACGACCTCCTCCATGGAGGCATTGCCCGCGCGCTCGCCGATGCCGGTCACGGTGCAGTGCACCACCTCCGCCCCGGCCGCAAGAGCGACGATGGTGTTGGCCGCCCCCATCCCGAAATCGCTGTGAAAATGGGTTTCCAGGGGTATGTTCAACCGCTCCTTGGTCTTTTTCACGAAATAGGAGACCGCGTGGGGCGAGAGCACGCCGAAGGTATCGACCAGAGCCAAAGCATCCATGTGGCCCTCGGTGGCCACCTTTTCCACCAGATCCAGATACCACCCCATTTCCGCCCGCGAAGCATCGATGGGGAAAAAAACGGTGTACAGGCCCAATTCCTTGGCATAGCTCGTCGCTTCGATGGAAAGATCGATAGCCCGCTCCAGGGGCCACTTGTAGGCGTGCTCGATGATGTGTTCGCTCGCGGGGATTTCCACGATAACGCCAGTGACGCCGCAGTCCGCGGCCTTCTGGATGTCTTCCTTCATGCAGCGGGCAAAGCCGAAGATTTCGGCGCCCGATCCCAGTTTGACGATCTCCTTGATGGCCGCTTCGTCCTCTTTGGAGACCGCCGGCATGCCGGCTTCGATGCGATGCACCCCCGCCTCGGCGAGTTTCATGGCCAGCTTCACCTTCTCCTGGCGGGTGAATTCCACCCCGGCCTGCTGCTCGCCGTCTCGCAGGGAGACGTCGTGTATCTTGATGTTGTCCGGGAAGGAAAATTCCTTCACGGTTTCCTCGTGATAGTTCCACGGGCTAACGAACCAGCGGTCCGATATCCACGGTTTATCGTTCGACTTTTCGCTCATCCTGCCTGCCTCCGATTGCGCGGCGTGCCGTGCCGCGAATAATTCTCTCTTAATAATTTTACGATAGAGCGGCCAATGCTGCCCACTTAGTGTCTGGTTGGTGCATCAGGCCGTTTCGATCAAGGTGGTAACCGATCGGGTGATCGTGTGGGAGCCCCATCCGGGAAGGCAGGCCGAAAAGGCTCCCGCCGCCGCCCCGCCGTGCAACACCAGAATATTTTCAGGCCCCAGCACCACGTGCCTGCGTGTGGTCTCGTCTTCGGGCTCGATGTCGCCGGCCAGCCTGCCGGCCCGCTTGATCTCCGCGATCGTGCGGGTGGCCTGGTCATACAGGGTTTGACGGATGCGCGCCTTGTCCCAGCCCGCCTTGCGGAAGGTATCGGTGTGTTCTCCGGCCCAGACAACGGCGACGTCCTGCTGTCCGACGATGTTCATGGAGCCCAGATTGGCCATGGCATCGGCCATCGTGCGGCACAACTGCTCCGGGTCATTGGAAAGCTGGTTGTAAATCTGCAGCGTGCCCTCCGTGGCGAAAACGGTGACCGTGCTCTCATCAGCGCGGTACCCGCGCTCCACGTGCAGCGGCACCCAGGGGCTGTCCGCCTCGTTCTCGGCGAAGCACAGGGAGTACTTGCCCGGATTGCCCAGGGTGGAGCGGTCCAGCTTGCCGGGGCGGGTGTTGATCGCGTTCATCATCAGCAGGCGCACAGCCCGGCCGATGGTGGCGTTGGCCCGAAAGCCCGGCCCGAACAGGTTGGCCTTGGCGTTGATCCCCAACGTGGGGCCGATGGGGCCATTGACGATCATCGCCACGGCCGATCCACCCGTGCTGGTGGCCGGACCGTGATAGCCGTAATCGGGATGGCAGATGCCTTTCACCGCCGCCAACACGACCGGCATGTATTCAGGCAGGCAACCCGCCAGGACGGCGTTGATGGCCAGTTTGTCCGCCGTGACCCGTGTATGCCGGGCGGCGACCTCTCCCACCACGTCGCCGCCCTTCAGGCCCGCCGCTGCCAGCATGGCTCCCACCGATGCCTCGCTGGGAGGTACGACCGGCAAACCGTCGGTCCAGCCTTTCTCGTAGTAAATTTCGATCATCGCGGCCGCGTCGCTGGGCCGCGCCACCGCATCCTGACCCCCGCTCATATCGCCTCTCCGCATATGAAAGTTTTTCAGGCTGAAAGCTGCATGGCGGCTCCGCCCGCAGACCGCTTCATACAAGCGAGACAAGCTAACATACAAGCCAGTGGATTCAAAGGTGGCCTATCCTATTTCGGGAATTGCAAAGACCGCGGGCGAGGATCGCGCATGGCTTCCTTTAGCTTGACAAAACCGGCACTGTTTTATCCTAATAAGCATTTTACGGAGCAGAGAACCTATGAAGGCCAACCGGTTTCACGAGTATGGCGGTCTGGAGGTGATGCGCTATGAGGACGCTCCCGACCCGGTGCCCAATCCTGACGAGGTGGTGATACGCGTACGCGCCTGTGGCCTCAATCATCTGGATCTGGACCTGCGCGACGGAACCTCCCGCATTCCCTTGGAGCTTCCATTCATCTCGGGGCTGGAGATTGCGGGGGAAATCGTGGAATTGGGTTCGGGCGTCACCGATTACCGGATGGGCGAGCGGGTCACGCCTACGTTCTACTATTCCTGCGGCGTGTGCGATTTATGCCGCCGCAAGCGGGAGAACCTTTGCCCTCAGCGGAGCATGTTCGGGGTTTTCCGGCCCGGTGGTTATGCCGAATTGGTCACCGCGCCGGCGCGCACCCTGATGCGCATCCCCGACAATGTATCTTTTGACGAGGCCGCTACGACCCAGTTGGCCTTCGGCACCGCGTTTCACATGCTCATTACCCGCGCCCAGGTGCGCGAGGGGGAGTCGATCCTGATCCAGGCGGCAGGCAGCGGCATCGGCAGCGCCGCCATCCAGATTGCCGCCCAAATCGGGCTCAAGATCATCGCCACCGCCGGCTCAGACGAAAAGCTGCGCAAGGCGGAGGCTATGGGCGCCCAATACACCATCAATTACAAGCGCGAGAAGATGCTGGACGCCGTGATGGACTATACCGACGGGAAAGGGGTCGACATCGTCTTCGAGCACGTGGGCGGTGAGGTCTTTACCGATTCGGTGCATGCTCTGGCCAATTGGGGCCGGCTGGTCACCTGCGGTGCCCACGCGGGAGAGGCACCCAAGATCGACGTGGTCGAACTGTTCCGCAAGGAAGCTTCCATCATCGGCTCCTACACCTGCTCCCTCTTCGAACTGGCACAGGTACTGGCCCTGGTCGAGCTGGGCAAGCTCAAGCCCGTGATCCACCAGACCCTGCCCTTGGCCGAGGCGGGCCAAGCTCAGCAGATCATCGCCAACCGGGAGCAGTTCGGCAAGGTGGTGCTGAATCCGTGACCGCCAACCGGCCTGCCGAGCCGATCCGGCAACAGAACGCATCATTCCAATCCTGACCAAGCCTCTCGCAACCGGCGCCATGAAACCTCTGGACGGCATTCGTATTCTCGATCTGACCCACATGCTGGCGGGGCCGTACGGATCGATGATGCTGGCCGACCTGGGCGCGGAGACCATCAAGGTGGAACCGCCGGGCCAGGGCGAGGCCACCCGCCGCCTGCTGGCCGAGGAGCCCAAGTTCTGCATCGACGGCATGAGCGCCTACATGCTGACCTTGGGCCGCAACAAAAAGTCGGTCACCCTGGACTTGAAGCAGGACGCCGGCCGTGAGCTTTTCTACGGATTGGTCAAACATGCGGACATAGTGATGAGCAATTTCCGCCCCGGGGTAGTGGAGCGGCTGAAGGTGGACTACGACTCGCTGGTCAAGTTCAATCCGCGCATCATCACGCTCACCGTCTCCGGATTTGGCTCTTATGGACCGGGCAAGGACCGCACCGCCTTCGACATGGTGGCCCAAGGTTACGGAGGCGGCATGAGTATCACGGGTGAGCCGGGCGGTGCGCCCATGCGCGCGGGCATTCCCATCGGCGACCTGGGAGGCGGGCTTTTCGCCACCATCGGCGTGCTCAGCGCGCTACAGGCCCGTCATCGCACAGGGCGCGGCCAGAACGTGGACATCTCCATGCAGGACGGCCAGATATCCATGCTCAATTACATGGCCACCATGTATTTTCTCTCCGGCGAGGTGCCTGAGACGATGGGCAACGAGCACTTCTCTCACTGCCCCTATGGCGTCTATAAGACTAAGGATCTACATATCATCCTGGCCTGTGTGCAGGACGCCTTCTACTGGAGCCTGGCCGAGGTGCTGGGTAATCCCGGCCTGCTCAACGAGGATTTCCGCACGCGCGAGGTGCGATTGCAAAACCGGGACACGATCAACTCGTTGATCTCCGAGGAGTTGATAAAATGGAAGGGCGACGACCTGCTGGCCGAACTCCAGCCACGCGGCGTGCCCTGCGGGCCCGTAAACTCCTTCGATCGTGCACTTGCGGATCCCCACGTGCAGGCGCGCAACATGGTGGTCGAGACCAGCCATCCGGGCGGCAAAACTTTCAAGATGCCGGGCAATCCGGTCAAGCTTTCCGACACCCCCTGCGAGGAGTTCTCCTCCCCACCCCTGGTGGGGCAGCACACGAGGGAACTCTACAAGGAGCTGCTCAACCTGGACGACGCCGAGCTGGACGGCTTGGCCAAGAAGGGGGTGATTTGACGCCTGCCAGCAGAGCCGGCCAACTTGCCAATTCCGGCAATTCCCGGCCAAGGGCTAGGCGGAATGGGCGGCGTTGGTCTATAGTGGACCGTCGGAGACTCCGGCGATGTTTCCATTTTCGGCATCGAAATGGATTTATTTTGCGCAATCGAACCCATCCGGCCGGTGGCCCTAGAGCCAAGCAGCTTTGCGGCGCGTTTTCGTGTTTTTCAGACGTTATAAAACGAACACATTTTAACAGTACGGCCGGGTCGTGGCGAACCCGCCGCCGGGATGGTTGTGCCCACCACCCGCGCCACCGCCGATCCTTCGGCGCCCAATCTCCCCGGCGCGAGGTAGTGGGTCAATTTGACAGTGTAAATGTATTTTTCCGTCACCTGGGCTGATTATGTGGTATACTTTATGTACGGATCAGTCAATGTAGGTCACAGTAGGCTGGCCGTGTGGAACGGTGCACGCACGGGCGTGCTTATGGAGACAGCGCCCATTACAAGCAGGAGAAACTATGGAACGCAATTATTGTCTGGAAATTTTCCCATTTTGAGACCAAGTTGATAGTTGCTGTAACTGCTCAAGCCCAACCAACTGCCGTATTTGAATGGTCCGATGCCCTAATAGCGGCGTCTATAATATTCGCTGCTATTGGGTGGATCATTACTTATATTCTCTCCGGCCGCCTACAGCAGAAACAACTCACAGTCAGTCTCATTCAATCTTTCATTTTCGAGCCTTCGTCGGTCGAAGCCTCCCGAGACGTCTTTCACACGGTAAGGACACATAAGTCGCACCCATGGAAGGACGCTGCGGAGCGTTGCCTCGAAGGGAGTCCTCAACAAGGGGAAGAAGAACTTTTTGCGCACGTTCGGCATGTATTGAACTGGTTCGAGTTCCTCTCTATCGCGATTCTGACAGGTGCTGCCAACGAAGAGTTCTTAAAGCTCACATATCGCGGTCAGTTCACGTCGCTGTACGCTCGGACCAAGGATATGATCGAGTACATGCGCTCATATGCAGATAATCCAAGCATCTACGCAAATTTCGAAAAGGTTGCAAAAAAATGGTCTAGTCCATTGACAGCAACCAAGCAAATCTAGATAGATTGGTGACAAGCCCGCTCAGGTGTTTGCTGGTTTCCTGGATTGTATTTGAAACTGACCCACTACCCGGCGTGTCAACCGCGGATGAACGAACGATCCGCGATACGGCATGGTGGAGAATCTCCAATGTCATCAAGCCGATGGATAACGCAATAACCCCAAAAGGATCGAGCCGATGATCGAGTTGAACGGAGTGAAGACAGCGTTTTGGCCCGAAAGGGTGCGTATCATGGACGTGGGTCCGCGGGACGGTCTGCAGAACGAACCCTACCAACTCGCCACCAGCCAGAAACTGGCGCTCATCGAAGGGCTGGTGAACGCCGGTGTGCGCTGGATCGAGGCCACGTCGTTCGTCCACCCCAAGGCCGTGCCCCAGATGGCCGATGCCGCGGAGGTGAGCGCCGGGCTGCCCCGCGGGAACGGGGTGATCTACTACGCCCTCATCCCCAACGAGAAGGGCTACGACCGCGCCCTGGCGGCGGGGATCGACCACGTGGGACTGGTGATCAGCGTCACCGAGACGATGAACCGGAAGAACATCAACTTGAGCGTGGCCGAAAGCCTGGCCATCGCGGAGAAGGTGATCGGCCGGGCCAAGGCTGACGGGGTCAAGGTGCGGGTCTACGCCTCGGTGGCGTTCGTGTGCGCTTTCGAGGGCAGGGTCGATCCCGCCCGCACGATCGAGCTGACGGACAAGCTGATGGCCATGGGCTGCGACCAGGTCTGCATCGCCGATTCGGTGGGCCGGGCCCACCCGGGTCAGGTGGCCGGGCTGCTGGGCGCATTGCGCGAAAAGCACGGTACCGAACGGCTGGCCGCCCATTTCCACAATACCTACGGCATGGCCATCGCCAATACCCTGACCGCCATGCAGCAGGGCGTCTCCTTCTTCGATGCTTCCATCGGCGGCCTGGGGGGGTGCCCCTTTTCCCCCGGCGCGACGGGCAACACACCCACGGAAGACTTGGTGCACCTGTTCCACCAGATGGGCGTCGAGACCGGGATCGACCTGGAGAAGCTGTGCGACATCTCCGACATGGTCAAGGACTTCTCCGGCAGCCTGCCCCCCAGCGCCTATTATCGCGCCACCCGGGTCAAGAAAGCCTCCTGAAACGCGCCGCGCGGTAAATAGCGGTTAGCGGTCACTTCCCCCGATCCGTGGAGACCATCCCGTGAACCCACTAAAGAAAAAATTGCAAGCCGGCGAGCCCATTCTGGGTTTCATGGTGACCATCCCCAACGTGCAACTGGTGGCCATCTTGGCCCGCACCGGGATCGACTGGATCATGATCGACATGGAGCACGGGCCCATCGACATCGCCACGGCTCAGGACATGATCGCCGCCACCAACGGCACGGGCTGTACCCCCGTGGTGCGCGTGCCCAAGATCGACCCCACCACGGTCAAGCCGGTGCTCGATGCCGGCGCCTTCGGCATCGTCTTCCCCATGGTGCTCACGGGCGATCAGGCGCGGGTCGCCGTGGAGAGCATGCGCTATCCCCCGGCCGGCGTGCGCGGCATCGGACCGATCCACGCCGCGGTGCGCTGGGGACTCACCATGGCCGAATACATCGAGCGCGCCAACGACGAACTCGTCACCATCGCCCTCATCGAGGACATCCGCTCGGTGGAGAACATCGATGCCATCCTGGCCACACCGGGGATCGACGTGGCCCAGATCGCCCCCTTCGATTTCTCGGCGTCCCTGGGCGTCCCCGGGCAGCTGGAGCATCCCGACGTGGTCAAGGCCATCGCCATCGCCGAGGAGAAGATCCTCGCCAGCGACAAAGCCCTGGGCGGGCTGGGCCAGACCGCCGAGAAGACCAACGCCATGATCGGGAAGGGCTACCGCTGGTTCGTCCTCACCCACGACGCGGGCCTGATCCAATCCGCCGCCGCGGGCTTCCTGGACCATATCGAGCGGTAGGAAAAATCACCGGCGGGCGCACGCCTGCCGGTGAAAGAGAAGCGCGGCGCTGCTTGGCAAGGTCGTGGCGGTACAAGTCGGCGCTACCAATCGGCTAAGCTCCGGCCGATGGCATCGAGGTGATCCTCCTGCACGTAGTGCAGGCCCGGTCTGATGGTGATGGTCTCCAGGTTCTTCAACTAAAATGCCATCTCCGCGGTGGGGTCGAATTGAGCAAGATTCGGGTGGCCTCCGGTTCCCGAAGGTTTCAGGATAGCCCCGTGAGCAGCAAGAAACCTTCCGGGAGAGAGGCTATGAGCAGAACGGCTATGACCAGAACGGCAACGTGGCTCGATGACTATACCCGGATCGAGCGGGCGATCGTGTTCCTGGACGAAAATTTTCGCGATCAGCCGTGCTTGGAGGAGATCGCCGCCACGGTGCACCTCAGTCCGTTTCATTTCCAGCGGCTCTTCACACGATGGGCGGGCATCAGCCCCAAGCGCTTTCTGCAGACGCTCACATTGAACCACGCCAAGGCCATGCTGGCCGAATCCCGGAGCGTGCTCGACGCTGCGTTCGATGCGGGGCTTTCAGGGCCTTCGCGGCTGCACGACCTGTTCGTCACTCATGAGTCAGTGACCCCCGGCGAATTCAAGCGCCAAGGCCAGGGGCTTCACATCGATTACGGTTTTCACGCCACCCCGTTCGGCGAGTGCTTGCTCGCCGTCACTGGGCGGGGCATCTGCGCCCTGGGCTTCGTGGAGCGGGAAGGGGAGGCGGCCGTCCTGGAGCGCCTGGCGGCCGGCTGGCCCCGGGCCGAATTGCGTGAGGCCCCCCGGTGTACCGGCAAGATTGCCAGGCTGCTCTTCGGGACGGAATCAAGCTCCGCCCCGGCAAAGGAACCGGTGCGGATCTTTTTGCACGGCACCGCCTTTCAGATCAAGGTCTGGGAGGCATTGCTGCGTATTCCCACTGGTGCGTTGGCCTCCTACGATGAGATTGCCCGCAGGCTCGGCAAACCGGGAGCCGCGCGCGCAGTGGGGCGGGCCGTGGCGGAAAATCCCATCGCCTACCTGATCCCCTGCCACCGGGTGATCCGCAAGTCCGGCGCGATCGGCGAGTATCGCTGGGGCGCTCCCCGGAAAAGGGCCATGCTGGCTTGGGAAGCCGGCCAGGCGCGGACGGCTTAAACGGGTAATTTCCGAACCACCGATGGAAACGGGATCACGAGACATGCCGGGCGTCGTACCCGAGCTTTCCCCGGAAAGTGAGCACCGCATTCGCGGTCACTTCGCCACTGTGGCCTTCAACCTTTTCCTGGGGGCGGAGATCACCCTGCTCGCCTCGGGACGATGTGAACTGGCGGTGCAGTTTCGTGAGGAGCTGGCTCAGCAGGATGGATACTTCCACGGCGGCGTGATCGCCACCCTGGCCGATTCCGGAGCGGGCCATGCCGCACTGACCCTCATGGGTGCTGGGCATCGCGCACTGACGGTGGAATTTAAGGTGAACTTTTTAGCACCCGCCAGAGGAGAACGGCTTTTGATGCGCTCGCGGGTGATCAAGCACGGGGGCACCCTTACCATCGCCCAATCAGATGCCTTCACCTTTCGGAACGGCGAGGAAACCCATTGCGCGACGGCCCTGGTGACCTACATGGGATTCATCCCCCGGGGATAGCCATCATTTGGACCGCTCCCGGCGGCGGCGGCTTGCGTGCCCCGGCTCTGTCCGCCGCCGTTCCATCTATGGGAATGGCGGGGAATCGGCGCCCCGGACTGGCCCACCAGAAAATCGAAATCCGCCCCTTTGTCGGCCTGGAGCACGTGATCGACGTATAGCTTGGCATATCCCCGCGAGTACTGGGGCTCCGGCGGCTGCCGGGCGGCGCCGCTGTCGAGGGTTTGGAACGCGCGGGGGCGTGTCCATCCGGTCAAGAAAGGGACAAATTGTCGATGGTTCACCGATAATTCCCGATTCTTGCGGCCCATAACGAATCGTTCACCCCGTTTTTTTCATGGCTTCGCGCAGGGCTGCATTGATACGGCTTTGCCAGCCCTGCCCGGTCGCCTTGAAATGCTCCACCACATCGTGATCGAGCCGCAGAGTGACTTGATCTTTGGTGGCTTTTTTCTGAGGGCCGCGTTGACCCGGCTTCCGCTTGGGCAGCATCGCATTCAATTCGGCAGGCAGGGTATCGGAGGCGGGCTGGAATCCCTTGAGATCCGCCCTCGTCAACTCCCTGACCTCTCCCGTCTTATCGGTCAGCGATTTCTTTTTCATAGCTTCTCACCTCCCGGTGGTTCGCCCTTCGGAAACTGATGATACGCACCCCTTCGGCTGTGGGCGTGAAGCAGATGACGTGCAGCCTGTTTGCGAACATTCCCACGGCCACGAATCGTGGCTCGGGGTGTTCCCTGTTGTCCTCCCGGTAAAGAGCGGTTTCCCACTCGAAATCTTCTGCGCGGTGAAAGGCAAGGTTCCTTTCACGAGCGTTCTTCTCGCTTTTTGCCGAATCGAACTCGATTCTCATGATTTTATTGTAGCTACATTACAATCCCTGTCAATGAGCTTCCCTCCTTCAGACTCCCTGATGAAATGCCGTGCGATATGTTATTTTCGGCGGTCGAAGGGACCCCAGTCACCTTGAATCGGCAGTTTGGAATGTTTGGAGGAGGTGTCGCGACACGGCATACCGTGTCCCGACTGGCTGAGTGATTCGGGGCAGTATTGTATACTTTAGCGTCGCGTCGCCGGTTTCTGCCCACCGGTCGCCCAGCGAACGCTAATGGGAATGGCGGGGGATGGGCGCCCCGGACTGGCCCACCAGGAAATCGAAATCCGCCCCTTTGTCTGCCTGGAGCACGTGATCGACGTATAGCTTGGCATATCCCCGCGAGTACTGGGGCTCCGGCGGCTGCCAGGCGGCGCGGCGCTTTTCCAGCTCGGCGTCGGATACGTCCAGGTGCAGCCGGCGTTTTTCCACGTCCAGCTCGATGGTATCGCCGTTTTGCACCAGGGCCAGGGGCCCGCCGACCGAGGATTCCGGAGAAATATGGAGCACCACGGCGCCATAGGCGGTGCCGCTCATGCGGGCGTCGGAGATGCGCACCATGTCGGTGATGCCCTTGGCCAGGATCTTCGGCGGCAGGGGCAGGTTGCCCAGCTCGGGAAAGCCCGGATAGCCCCTGGGTCCGGCGCCTTTCAACACCAGGACGCAGGTCTCGTCCACGTCCAGGTTCGCATCGTCGATGCGGGCGTGGAAATCGTCGATGTCCTCGAAGACCACCGCGCGGCCCCGGTGCTGCAACAAAGCGGCCGTGGCCGCCGAGGGCTTGATCACCGCGCCGTCGGGGCAAAGATTGCCCTTCAGCACGGCGATACCGGCGCGCTGCTTGAAGTTCTTTTCAAGGGTACCGATCACCTTGCGGTCGTAGCACTCCGCTTGCGCCGAATTTTCCACGATGGATTTTCCGTTTACCGAGATGGTGTCCGCGGAGAGCAGATCCCCCATCTCCCGAATCACCACGGGCAAACCGCCGCCATAATAGAAATCTTCCATCAGGTACTCGCCAGAGGGCTGAAGATTGACCAGCAGGGGCAGGTCGTGGGCCAGGATATCGAAATCGGAAAGATCGAGATCCACCCCCACCCGTCCGGCCAGGGCCAGCAGGTGTACCACGGCGTTGGTCGAGCCGCCGATGCAGGCGTTGACCCGGATCGCGTTCTCGAAGGCTTTGCGGGTCAACACCTTGGAAATGCGCAAGTCCTCGCGCACCATTTCCACGATGCGCCTTCCGGCCAGGGTGGCGTTGAGATACAAGCGGGAGTCCACCGCGGGAATCGTTGTGCTGCCGGGCAAAGCTATCCCCAGGGCCTCGGACAGACTGGCCATGGTGGAGGCGGTGCCCATGGTCATGCAAAAGCCGTTGCTGCGCGCCATGCCCGTTTCAACCTCCAGAAATTCCTCCTCGGTCATCTTGCCGGCGCGCACGTCTTCGCTGAAGCGCCACACGTCGGTGCCCGAGCCCAGGTCGCGGCCGCGATACTTGCCTTTCAGCATGGGTCCGCCGGAAACCAGGATCGTGGGCAGGTCGCAACTCGCGGCGCCCATCAGCGAGGCGGGGTTGGTCTTATCGCAGCCGGTGAGCAGGGCCACGCCGTCCACCGGGTTGCCCCGGATCGATTCCTCCACGTCCATGCTCATCAGGTTGCGGAAGAGCATGGCGGTGGGCCGCATGAGGGGTTCGCCCAAGGACATGGTGGGAAACTCCACCGGAAATCCGCCCGCCTGGTAAACGCCCCGCTTAACCGCCTCGGCGAGCTGGCGGAAGTGGGCGTTGCAGGGATTGAGCTCCGAGAATGTGTTGCAGATGCCGATTACGGGCCGCCCGTCGAACATATCCGGCGGCGGGCCCTGGTTGCGCATCCGCTCCCGGTGGAGCATCGCGTTTTTTCCGGTCCCGCTCCACCACCCGGCGCTACGAAAACTGCCCTTGTTGTCGCTCATGATCGCTCCTTGTGTTTGGCCGCCCCGGATGGGACAGACGACGCGGCGGCTCGACCACGCGAGCCCCGACCGGCGTTCTTGTTCTATTGAATTTGCTATTGCATTAGCGCATGCGATGCAATGGGTTCTCCGAAGCGCCCTTTCACTCCGCCGCTAATATCGCGTCAATATCGATCCGACTCCGCCCGGAGTCACAATTCGATGACCTTTCCGTCGTGGGCCGCTTCCCAATCCAGATCTTCCACCCGCGCGAGCATATCAGGCCCCATGTGGGTCAGCACGATGCGTGCGGCGTGCAATTGGTCCTTGTGGGCTTGCAGAGTGAGATAATCCAGGTGGAACGAAACCGGTTTGTCGAACTGGGTACACTCCACGATCATCAAATCCGCGCCGTCGGACGCGGGAATCAGATTATCTGTCCATTCCGTATCACCGGAATAGGTGACTGTCTTGCCGCCGCAGGTAACCCGTAGAGCATAGGGCGGACAGCCGCAAGAGTGCTTGACCGTGTAGGGAATCACCGACATTCCACCAAAATGAGCCGATGTCTCCGGTTCCAACTCGCTGATTTCCAGGGAAAACCTGAGCTTGATTTGGGACGAGCCGGGATACAGCACCTCCATGGCCTGCGCCAGCCGGTCTATCGTTCCGGGCGGGCCGGCCACCGTGAGGGGCTTGGTGCGGCGGCTCATGAAATGCGCATCGAGAATGAAAAACGGCAGGCCACCGAAGTGATCGCCGTGGAGATGGGTGATCAACACCGTGTCGATGGAATTGGGCTCCACGCCGAACTGGCGCATGGCAATCAGCGACGATGCACCGCAATCCATTATCAGCCGCGTATCCGGCGCCGTGACCAGGATACACGTTTGAAACCTGCCGCCGCTGCCGAAGGCATCACCGCTGCCCAGGAACTGAACTCGAACGGGAGTCATGGTCGAATAGGCCTCTGTTCCATTGATCGCCGCTCCATTGATCGCCGGACGCAGGGCAGGATCGCGATTCCCTGCCCCGAGAATCTTAGGGTCAATCTTGCCCTGCATCGCTGCGGAAGACCAGTCCACCGCCCTTTTCCCTGTCCGGGCTTGACATCATATCCATTTCAGGGTGCCTAAGGTATGCTTCGCGCGGCCTGCGGAGCGCAGGCTGTGAAGCGTAATCGGGCAAAGGAGAAATGAGCGACGCGGTGATCGAAGTGGAGGGACTGGCCAAGTCCTTCGGTGGCGTGCCCGCGGTGGACGGGCTGACCTTCAGCGTAGCCCGGGGCAGCACCACGGCGCTGCTGGGGGCCAACGGCGCGGGCAAGACCACCACCCTCTCCATGCTGCTGGGCCTGCTCATACCCAGCGCCGGCCGGATCACCGTCCTGGGCGAGGACATGCTGCGGCACCGCTATCGCGTGCTGCCGCGCATGAACTTCACGTCGCCCTACGTTGATCTTCCCCATCGCCTCACGGTGGCGCAAAACCTCATCGTCTACGGCCGGCTCTACGGCATTCGCAACATCAAGGCCCGCGTGGCCCGCATTGCGGATGAATTGGGAATAACCCCCCTGCTCAAGCGGCCCACGGGTAATCTTTCCGCCGGCCAAAAGACGCGGGTGGCCCTGGCCAAGTCGCTGTTGAACGAGCCGGATCTGTTGCTCATGGACGAGCCCACCGCCTCCCTGGACCCGGAGAGCGCCGACACGATCCGTGCCTATCTGGTGGCCTATCAGCGCCGCACCGGCGCCACGATCCTGCTCGCTTCCCACAACATGGCTGAGGTTGAGCGCATCTGCGGCGACGTGATCATGCTTCGCGCGGGACGGCTGGTGGACCGCGGCCAGCCCGCCGAACTCATCGCCCGCCACGGCCGCAGCACCATGGAAGAGGTCTTTCTGGCCATCGCCCGCAACGAGGACGGCCCGCCACCTGACGAGGCCACCGAACGCGAAGCACGAAAAAAGGCGGCGCCATGAACGTCTCCAGGAACGTCACGGTGGCTTTTTCGCCGTTCCGTGTCGGCGCCCTGGTGCTGCGCTACCTGTATCTGCTGCGCGGGTCCTGGCCGCGAATCGTCGAGCTGGTCTACTGGCCCACGGTGCAAATGGTTCTGTGGGGCTTCATGACCAAGTTCCTGCTCAGCGAAACCTCGCTGCTGGCTCAGGCATCCGGTGTTTTGATCTCCGCCGTGCTGCTTTGGGACATTCTCTACCGCAGCCAACTGGGCGTATCGCTGATGTTCTTCGAGGAGATGTACTCGCGCAATCTGGGTCATCTCTTCGTCAGCCCGCTACGCCCCTACGAAATGGGGTGCGCGTTGCTGTTGATGAGCCTGGTACGCACGCTGATCGGCGCCGGCGGCGCATCGATGCTGGCAATCTATCTGTACCACTTCTCCATCTTCGACTTGGGCTTTCCGCTGCTGGCCTTTTTCGCTTGCTTGTTGGCCTTGGGGTGGTCCCTGGGACTGATGATCGCCTCCATCGTGATGCGTTTCGGGCTGGGCGCGGAAAGCCTGGCCTGGGTGGTGATCTTCGCCCTGGCTCCGGTGAGCGGCATATACTACCCCATCCGCGTGCTGCCCGAGTGGCTGCAGGCGGTTGCCTTCATGATCCCGTCGAGCCACGTGTTCGAAGGCATGCGCGCCGTGATGATCGATGGCGTCTTCCGCACCGACTTGCTCCGCAACGCCCTGCTGCTCGACGCGTTGTATCTGACGGCGGGTATGGCCATCTTTTTGGGCACCTTCCGCGTGGCCCGCCGCCGCGGCCTGCTGCTCAACATCGGGGAGTAGCGCCCCACCCCGCCCTGCGGCACCGCTGCGAAGTCTCGCGGTGCTCCCCTCCCCACTTTGTGGAGATGGGAACTGCCGATGGTAAACACCCTCTCTCGATGAAATCAGGACGGGACCATGGCGCTGGTCTACAAGCAAAGCGGGAGCGCCTCCCTCCATGAAATGGGGGAGGTTGGGAGGGGGGATCGGCGGCGCAATACGTCGGATTTCACGGAACGGAGATAAATCTGGCCAGGGTGAAGGCCGCTCCGAATACGGCGACCAGCATGGCGAAAAACCAGAGCATTTGCTGGCGCAAGGCTTTCTCGAACTTGGTCTCTAGACGTGATTCGAGGGCGTTCGACTTGGTCTCGAGGCGTGATTCGAGGGCCAGCAGATCAGCCTTGGTGGCCAGCTGACTCAGATCGGGCTGGGCCGCCCGGGCTGTATCCTCGAAGAGATCAGCCAAGCCCTGGGCCTGCTCATGAGCAAACCCCATCGTCTCCAGGCGGCGTGCAGTCTCAAGGGTGTTGGTGATGGTCATAAGACCTCCTGACAGAACCATACCCCTTGTGTTGAACGGGATCAAGGATAGGTCGTGCCCCCGAACATACTGGCGTGCTGCGCCCTACTCGAAGATTAAGATCTCAACCGCGTCACGGCGCTGGTCTACAAGCCAAGTGGTGGCGCCTCCCTCCATGAAATGGGGGGAGGTTGGGAGGGGGGATCGGACAGCCTATTAGTTGGCTTGCGACGCCGGCGCTGTGCGGAAATATTCCAGCAGCGCGTCGGCGAAGTCTTGGAAGGTGATGCCTTCCTTGCCGTAGATGAGGTCGTTGGGAATTTCATCCAGGGCCACCTGAGCCCCGAACTCCTCGCTGAGCTGCTCCAGCACGTCGAAGACATCGATCGAGTCCAGACCCAGGTCGTCGAAGATCAAGGCCTCGTCCGCGATTTCGGCGACATCCTTGTTCAGGGCGATCCCCACCGCTTTGCGCAGGGATTCACGCAAAAAATCGCTCTCCTCCGGCGTGAAGTCGATGGGCCGGGCCTGATCGAATTTGCGTGTCAGTGCCTCCTTCATGCTTTCCCGGCTCCCTGATCCGCACTGTGGGCTTGCGCACGGGTGAACAACAGGGCGGCATTGTGACCGCCGAAGGCGCAGGAATTGACCAGCACCGCGCCGCCGTCCAGGGTGCCGCCTTCCCCGGCCAGGTTCAGGTCGCATTCAGGGTCGGGACGTTCCACGTGCCGGACGGGCAGGGGCCGGCCCGTCACCAGGGTCCGCACCGCCAGGGCCGCGTCGATGGCCGCCCCCGCGCCGATGGTATGGCCGAGCAGGGCCTTGCTGGCCGATACGGTGGGCCGATGGGGAAACAGCCGGCTCAACGCCAGCGCCTCGCAGCGGTCATTGTTCGGCGTCCCGGTGCCATGAGCCTGGACATGGCGCACAGCACCACGTGTCATTCCGGCGTCGGCGAGTGCGAGTTCGATGCATCGCGCAATTTCCGATCCGTCCTCTTTTTGAGAGAGCAGACCGTGAGCCTCGGCGGCGGAAGCCCCTCCGGCAAGCCGGGCCAGCGCCGCCACGCCACGCCCCTGCGCGTGGGACTCGGTCTCCAGGAAGAGGCAGGCGGCACCTTCGCCGAGCACGAATCCGTCCCGGTCACGGTCGAAGGGCCGGCTGGCTCCTGGCCCCAAATCGCCGCGCTTAGACAGGGCCCCCAGGTTGGAGAATCCCTTGAGCACCGTACCGCCCATGGGCATCTCCGCCCCACCCGCCACGGCGCAATCCAGCCGCCCCAGCCGCAAGGCGTCCAACGCCGCCAGAATCGCCTGGGCACCGGATGAGCACGCGGAATTGACGGTAAACGCCTCACCGCGGAACCCGGTGACCAACGAAAGCTGCGCGGCCAGGGAGGAAGCCATGTACTTGGTGACGCCCATGCGGCTCACGTCCCGATGCACGGCCTTTTCGGCGGTGTACATGTTGGCGTATTCCTGCTCGATGAAGCGCACCGAACCCGCGCTGGTGCCCACAAATATGCCCACGCGGGTGGGATCGACCTCGCTCTCTCCCGCCGGCCCGCCTTCGGCTCCAGACGGCCTGACTCCAGCCCCGGCCAAGGCCTCGAGGGCTGTCAAAATCCACAGATGGCAAACCTCGGAGGAAGTGTTCCATATGGAACGGCGCACGGCACGGCGGATTTTTTCGGCCAATTGCTCCCGGTTGACGGGAGCCCCCAGCCGCACCGGCAGCGAGATGGGCGGCAGGAAATCCTCCGGTGGATTCTCCGCGATCTCCGATTCTCCGTCCAGCATCCGCTCCCAGTTGACCTCCATCCCGAAACCCAGGGAGGTGGCCATTCCCAACCCGGTCACCACAACACCCTCGTTCGTACGCCCCGCATATTGGCCTACCATTGCAGCAGCACCATCTCGCACGAGAAACCCGGCCCCACCGCCATCATCAGTCCATGTTCCCCCGCTTTGGGCTCGCGCACCTGTCCGAATCGGTGCAGGAGGAAAAGCACGGTGGCCGAGGAGAGGTTGCCATAGTCGCGCAGCACATCCCAGCTCAATTGGGTGTGGCTCCGGATGAGCCCCAACTCGCGTTCCAGTCCCTCCAGCACTTTGCGTCCCCCCGGATGGAGCAGGAAGTGGGAAAGGTCTTCCAATGCCAGCCCGTGATCGGCGAGAAACGGCCGCAGATATCCGGGCAATGTCTCCCGGATGAAGCGCGGCACCCTCGGCGAGAGGAATATCTTCAGACCGCTATCGGTGTTGCGAAAGCCCATCATCTCCAAGGTCTCGGGGAAGAGCACACTGCGGCTGGCCACGATGCGAGCCCGAAGCCGCGGGTTGCGGCCGCCGCTGCTTTTCCCGGAGGCGGCTCCGCCACCGCTTTTCCCGGAAGGGGCTCCGCCCCCGTTGGCCGACGACCGCGGGTGGTGCGCACCGAGTACAATGGCCGCCGCCGCGCCATCGCCGAAGATGGAGGCGGCGACGATGTTGGTTAGGGAGAAATCCTCCAATTGGGCGGTCAGGCTGGCCAATTCGACAGCGATCACCAGGACGGCCGATTCCGGTTCAGTCCGCAGAAACTGACGGGCCTGGCTCAACGCCGCCGCACCGGCCACGCATCCCAGCTCGGTCAGGGGCAGGCGGCGGGTGGTGGCGCGAAAGGCCATGCGATTCATGAGGTAACTTTCCACCGAAGGAATCATCAACCCGGTGCAGGAGGTGCTGACGATCAGGCCGATTTCCCCGGGATCCATCCCGGCGCCAGCCAGGGCTTCGGTTGCCGCCCGCTCGCTCAAGCGCACCATCTCTTGCTGATAAACCTCGCTGCGCTCGCTGACCGATGTATGGGCCAGGTACCATTCCGCCGGCCGGACGGTATAGCGCCGCGCCACCTCGGCGTTGCCCAGGATCGCGGCGGCCTTGGCCGCCTTTTCCGGCTCCTCGGCCAGCCAGGCGCGCAGATAGCCGATCACCTGCTCCTGACTGTGGGAATAATCCGGCAACGCGATGGCGGTGGCGACGATTTCGGGGTTTTGGTGCGAGGTCGATCTCATGGATTCTGCCCCGGTATGGCCGGAGCCGGGGTATTGCAGGTGCCCCTGGAGTGTTTGGGCTTTTCGGGTCGGCCCACGGCCGGGGTGCGTTCGGCACCCTGGTCAAAAAGTTTAGACCAACTGGAGCAAAGTTGCACCCAGCCCCCACAGCCAGGTGATTGTGACGTCATGGCCTAACGGCGTGCGTTTTGGTAATTTGCCTAATCTCGTTAGTCATTAGTTCTGGGGATAGTATCTCTAATTGGCCTCACCCCTAATCTCAGTGAATCGGCGTACGTACCCGATTCCGGGTGATCACGCAACCGGATCGGCAAACGATTGCCGATGACCTCTCCCGTGCCCCGCAAAAAGCCCGATCCCCTCCCCATCCGCAAGATTCTGGAGCGCACCGGTCTCTCGGGCGCCGCGTAATGATCATCGGCGACGGCACCGCCGAAATCGAAGCGGGCAAGGCCGCAGGCATCCGCTCCATCGCCGTCACTTACGGCGCCATCCCCCGCGCAGACCTGGAGGCGGCGGAGCCGGACTGGATTTTGAGTGGGATCGGGGAGTTGGTTACTCTTGTGCCGTAAGGCGGGAGGGTGAACCCCATGCACCCTGTCACATAATGTGTTACAATCGCGTTCATGATCAAGAGCTTCCGGCACAAAGGACTCTCGCGGCTCTTCATGAAAAATGATCCGAGGGGAATCCGAGCGGATTTGGCCGCAAGGTGCCGGGTAAGGCTAAACGTCCTTCGGCAGGCGCAACGGTTGGAAGAGGTGAACTTGCCCGGTTTCGATTTCCATCTCCTCCGTGGCAGGCCGAAGCGTTACAGCATTCATGTGAACGGGCCTTGGTGTATCACCTTTGAATGGGATAACGGCGAAGTCCTGCGCGTTGATCTCGAACTATATCATTGAAGAGGAGCCATGCCGGAGGAATATTTCGTCACTGAAAGACCGAAGATGCCCCCTACCCATCCGGGTGAAATTCTCAAGGATGCCGTACTGCCCGACCTCGATCTATCGGTGAGCGAGGCGGCGCGTCAGATGGGCGTTTCGCGCCAGACCCTGCACCGCATCATGGCGGGCACCCACAGGATCACGCCGGAAATGGCCCTGCGCCTCGGTAAGTTCTGCGGCAACGGAGCGGGGCTGTGGCTGAGCATGCAGCAGGCATACGACCTCTGGCACGCCGAACAGCGCCTGCGCAAAGAGATCGAGAAAATCCCGGCTCGCGGTTGATCCCGGCCATCCACACGTTCCTGGAGCAACGAGAACTCGCGCCGGATCCCTTTTTCACCCAATCCAGAAGTTTTGCGGTGGATTATGGTCTATCGCTTCCCTTGCGTTCTTATTCAATACCAAACCCCGAACCCCGCGAAGCGGAAACCAGGAACCAGGAACCGTACTACGGCACGTCGGTCTGCCCGCTGCTATTAAACCCCCAGCAAACGACGCCGGCGTTATCCAGGGCGCAGGTGTGCTCCCGGCCCGCCGAGACCTGGGTGGGAGAGGTGAGGGCCGGCACGTCGGTTTGCCCCTTTAGATTACGCCCCCAGCAGACGACGCCGCCGGCATCCAGGGCGCAGGTGTGGTCACCCCCCGCGGAGACTTGGGCCGGGGCGACGAGGCTGGTCGGTTTGCCATAGGCTTGCTCGCTGGATGCGAAATTCATCAACCCGTCGAAAGCGAAGACGGCGAAATAATAGAAGGTGCCATTATTTAGCCCAGTTACGGTGTGGCTAGTTGCCGGCGTCGCCTTGTCGACGAAGCTGCCACACGATGTGGGGTCGGCTGGAAAACCGGAAGTCGCCCAGCAGAGTCGTGTTCCGCTAAAGTCCGCATCTGCGGGATTTATCCACACCAGCATCACCTGTGAGTCACCGAAAGCTGCGGTTAGGCTGGTCACGGTGCCTGGTGGTATGCTGTCTGGGGTGGCGTTGGCCTGCACACCGCTG
>JACZRV010000187.1 GCA_022574555.1 SAR324 cluster bacterium | reverse complement strand
CGTGCGCTTCCTGCTGGCCACTGCGTGCCCTTATCGCGATCTGTTCACATTGGTGGCACAACGCTTGGCCCCTGACTGACGGACAAACGTGACGGGGGTTGCGAGGGCAGGAAATGAAAAAGGGGGCGAGGGAAACGTGCGGCCAAAAACAGGAAAAACAAGGCGCATGAGCGCCCGAAGCAACCGTCACGCACCCCCATTATCCGAAAAAAACAAAAGTGCCCGCAATCAAGGCAACGAAAAGATCAAATATCGAGACTCAACACGACTCGTGAAATATCCGGGCTAATGCCCAATTCTGAGATCAAGCCCTCAAGCAAAGCCAAATTGGGGCGTGTCTTGTCTGAGGGGGACATGGAGACCATCCAAAACGATCCCGCCGTTATAGAAGTCTACCTGGGAGCGTAACATGCTCGTGATTGACGGATTGAATCAATACTACGGCGAGAGCCATACCCTATGGGATGTGGCGATGACCGTCCCCAAAGGTTTGTGCACCTGCGTCATGGGCCGCAACGGCATGGGAAAGACGACATTGCTCAAGGCGGTGATGGGTCTGCTGCCGGTCGTCGGCGGCAAGATATTGTATGCCGGGAGGGATCTCGCCCGCATGGGGCCGGAACACCGCGCCCGGCTGGGCATCGGATACGTGCCCTTCGCCGAATCCCGCATCCGGCGGGAGACCATCGCCGCGGAGGACATATTGCACGATCTGGGCGCGTTCTCCATGATCGCTTCGGATTCCCAGGTTATGGGCCGCGTGGGCGAAGTCATCATTCGCACGTGGCAAACCGCTCATGGCATCGCCGGTCTGGCCGGTTCCATCGAGCCAGGCAAACTGGCCGATATCGTGCTGTGGAAACCGGTGTTTTTTGCGGTCAAACCGGCCATGATCATCAAGGGCGGCATGATCGCCGCAGCGCCCATGGGCGATCCCAACGCTTCCATCCCCACGCCTCAGCCTGTGCATTATCGGCCCATGTTCGGGGCATATGGGCGGGCACTTACGGCCACCAGCGTGACGTTCGTTTCCCAAGCGGCACTCTCGGGGGTATTCCCGGCTCGCTGCTCCTCAACAAGGCTCTGGTAGGGGTTTCGGGCACCCGCACGGTGCGGAAATCGGACATGGTGCTCAATGCTTACACACCGAAAATCGAAGTAGATGCCCAGACCTACGAAGTGCGGGCCGATGGCGAACTGCTCACGTGCGAGCCCGCGATCCAATTACCCCTGGCGCAACGGTATTTTCTTTTTTGATCACCGCGGTTTGATCACCGCGGTTTGATTACTGCGGCGGGAACAGGGATCCATGAGAACATTCAGCGAATTCTCGACAGCGCCCGCCCAGCCTGTCGGCGAACTGACCCTGCCCTTCGATCAGCGCCGTAAATCCAGCTTGCGGGCAAGGCTGGCATCGGGCGAGTTGGAATGGGCTGTAGAGGCCGGCTGGGTGACCGACGAGGCCCAAGTCCGGCAATGGATTACTGAATTGATTACCTACGCCTGGTCCAGGCTGGACGTGCCTGTGTTGCTGCGCGCCGTCGGGGCCATCGCCAACGAAGACGGCGGCGAACTCGACAAGTGGAGTCGATTTTTGCAGGCTTCGCGGGAGTCCCTTGAATTGTATGCCGAAGACCTGCGCCTGGGGGCAGCCCTGGCACGCTTGCTGGGGGACTTGGGCGTGGTATGGCCGGTCGGCATGGGTTCGTCCCGTACCGGACTCGTTCCCGTTTATGCGTTGGCAGTCTTCCGTTGGAATATCCCGCTGCAAGTTGCGGCGGTGGGCTATCTCTGGATGTTTGCCGAAAACCAGGTGACCGCGGCGTCGAAATTGATGCCCTTGGGACAGACCGCCGGTCAGCGCATCTTGCTACAACTTGCGGCGCCCATCGAAGCGGCGGTCACCATCGGACTCGCCCTGCCGGACGAGGAGATCGGATTCGCGACGCCCGGACTGGCCCTGGCCAGCGCCCTGCATGAAACCCAATACACGAGGTTATTTCGGTCATGAGGATTAATTCGGCCCACAGCGCCGCGCCCGGCCCGCTCCGGCTTGGCATCGGAGGCCCGGTGGGATCCGGAAAAACGGCACTGGTCGATGCGCTATGCAAAGCGCTGCGCGATACATTGAGCATCGCCGTCGTCACAAACGACATCTACACCCACGAAGACGCGGAATTCCTGGTACGCAGCCAGGCCCTGCCCCCAGAGCGGATCGTCGGTGTGGCGACAGGAGGATGCCCCCACACGGCGATCCGGGAGGACGCCTCCATCAACCTGCTGGCCGTAGATGAATTGATCCAGGCCTTCCCGGATATCGAAATGGTGATCACATTACACCCGCAATTGACTATTGATGGTGATTATCAAAAGCTTTCTTGTTTTCTTACGTCGTAAATCGGAATACGAAGTTTTTGCGCTCGACCACTGAAATAATGCTCGCTGATAATGCATAGTGTCTTTAATTTGAAATCTGTAATATTTTCTTCTGTTAGCTTTGATTGACGGTGCCATTGCTCTCGAAATGACGAGTCAGAAAACGATTCTCCGAATAACCATGTCCTGAGATACCGCTTGTAATTTTCACTCAATGGGGCTGAGTCGTTAAAATATTTGTCTGAATCCATCGAGAACACTTTCTCTCCTATATCATGCAATCCTATTGGAAGTAATCGTGTCAATGTTTTATAGTTCAACATAAACAAGCTTGTGCGTACCCATCGCCGTAATCGAACACCAAATAACTCGATTTCGTCTGGATATGCATCGCAATACCCCACCAATTGATTGTTGTGAGTTGCCGGTTGCACATCAATTGGCCGAAATAATTCGAGATACTCGCTGCCATATGACCGGTGAAATGTATCGTTAGCGAAAACAAACACAGATTGTGGCAACGGATCGTACACACGATGCAACCACCTCACCCCCTTATCCCAAGCAGAAAAATCGTGTAATGAGTTGTCTCCGGATAGGAAATCGTAATTTCCATCCACGACTAATTCTGTGTCGGCGTCCACAGCATTATCCAATATCAACACTCTACAGCTGCGGCCTGGGAATATATGACTTACTAAATCCAGCAAGCATGCCAGTCCAGATTTCCTGTGCTCGCTTGTATATTCCTGATACACGACGAATATATCATAGGTCGGCACGGATTATCCTATTAATTGTGTATATTACTTCTTCTATGTTAATCTATCGGATCGTTATATTTACTCTACACTATATCGTTTAATGACGTAATATATCATCTCGCTGCAGATCGATAGTGCATGCGTAAAACCATTCGGCGCAGCCAAAATGATAACAGACACAACGCGCATATTGATGTAACCAGGCGGGCGGTCAACAGATAGATGAAGCGGTAACGGGCCAGCGGCGTCTCTGAGTTGAATCCCTCCAAACGGTGCCGGCCCACGAGTTTCCTACTGGCTCCGCGCGAGGCGGTGCTGCGGCGCATACCATCGAGAATCGCTGCCCGGATCAGATGAATATGCCCTTCGCCTTTTGGACGCGTCCGGCAGTACAGGAGATCTTGCAATTGAAATTCTGCAACGCCAATGAAATGATCTACGACTTCCGATGCTTCCTGTGGAGATTCCAGGAAAATCACGATAATATTTGCCGATACTGAAAAATTCCAATCTACAATAGGCTTCGATTTGGCCTCACCGCCAGAGATATATTATGTGCTCCCATTTATAACTTTGGTCGCGATTGGTTCCATGGTGCAATCATACCCAAGATCGGCCATCGTCTCACCCGCGATGGATCTAAATGTTGCCTTCATATCGTCTGTCCAATCAGCACACGGATTGGCGGGCCGGTTTGTCGCTAGATCAGTAGATTCGGGTTTTTGTGGTTGGTTTATTATCTTGAAACTAGAATTCAGTGTATTTTTCAAAAGGAAATCTCCCGACTTGGCGCATGTTTCTGCACACAAAAATTGAAAGATATCACGCATCACTTCATGCGGCTCGGCCAACAAACGCTCCTGTCTTATCTGGAGCGTTCGCTCTTTATTTTCATGTTCGAAAATTAGTCCCTTTTCGATAAAGTTCTTCCACACACGGCAGGCTTTGGGAAAGTCATTCGCCCATTCCGTCGGGAATCCGCTATGGATCATGGAGTTGACCGTAGCCCGGCCATCTCTTATCAGATGGATGAAACTGCTAGTCGGAAACATTTTTGATATTTCGGATGCGACCATAGTATTTTGCGGCGTTTGTTCCACCCACCGCTTGCCACGGGTAATATCGGCACACATGCGATCAAACCCAATCCCCATGTAGCCCAAAAAATCATCGTAGCTCAGGTTGTGACCTTTAAGCATATTCAGCTTTACTGCATAGGAAATCCTATAGATATTGGATAACGAGCGTGGACCCGATAATAGCTGCCACAGAATCATTTCCTCGCCAAAAGAGCCGAAGTCGGGATGTTGCGCAATCGCCCAAGCCGTCGCGCTAGTACCAGAACGTGGGCAACCTATTATAAATACAGGGCCCAATTTATCATTCATATACTGTTGCCATTTTCCAGATATTCACATTCCAAAAATAAAAAAAATTATGTCGATCACAAATTTGCTACTTGCGCAGCTATCCGTAATCAAAATCGACGGCGGCAGAACCTTTCCATATGGATATCGGCTAAGCCTGTGGTCGATATTTACCGCCAACGCCGATTGGTCGAACAGTCTTCCGGTGATCTAGCATCACCTGCTTATCAATGCGTTGTACGGAACAACAGCGAATACTGAGGAAACAAAAAACTTGATATCCTAATTCATTTTCCAAATCTCGGCAATCGGAAAATTCAGATAAACTTTCTTACCAATCTCCACAAATATCCACAATTACTCGAAGATTATGATCTTGAGATAAGGCAATTATTTAAATTTTGTAGCGATATAATCATACAATAGTCTGATATCCGCGATTTTAAGAATTTGAATACACTCGAGATTCGCCCGGATATCCGTGACTATTATACGAAATCCAAGCCGTATGGGTATGTATTTTCGCTAGCGCAATGGATGTCTCAAAACGAGATCACTCTTTAATCGGTTCGAGGAGCATGACCAGCGGTTGCTTGCTGAAGAAAGCGTACGATGGCCTCCCGCGCCTCATTGTTTATGACCGGCCGTTTCATTAGCGCCATGTTTCCCTGCATCCGCGCGACCACAGCCAGCCAATCTTCGGCACGGTGCATGGACGGTGAGGGCAGGGCGTGACATCGAGCACACTCGGTTAGGAAAATACGCCGGTCTTCGAGATCACCTTTTGCCAACTCTTGCGGGCTCGCCCGGCGCATTCCATGGTCTTGTAAATAGGTGAGAAGGGCATCGGTCTCTTTTGTAGATGGGGCTTCTACGCGGCCCATGCCCATCATACCGCCACCCATCATGCCGCCACCCTTCATCCCACCACTCATCATCTCCATTCTGCTGAGCATGCGTTCAAATACGGAAGGCCATTCCCCGGCGGTATGAAATACCGGGCTGGGCAGGTCGTGGCATTGTCCACAATACTGGGCCACGAGTTGCGCGCCTTGGGAGCCGGAATCGGGCAACCGCTCCGCAGTCATTCCGGGTGGAGGCACCAAACCCTGCATCATTTGGCGCATCATATCGCGCATCATTTGGCGCATGGGATTTTGACCGGAATTGCTCTGTGCCAGGACGACGCCGTCGTAATTTCCGGAGGGCGAGCGGTCGGCGGCCATGAATCCCAATGCCACAAGCAGGCCGACAAACCCGATAAACACGATTACTCGTAAATTGATCATGGCCTTTATCCCATCCGCAGATCCAAATTGCACAGAATCACGTGGTGAGTTCACATAGGGAAATCCGCAATTGATCCCGTCAGCCGTAAACCACCGGCAATACTGACTGGATCCATCCTTCCATGCCTTCGACCATCACATAGACATTGGAGTAACCCGCCGCGTTCAAGACTTGAACGCCTTGGCGCGAACGCCGCTCCGTCCGTCAAACCACGACAACGGGGCGTTCCTTGAACGGCTCCAGTTCACCCACCCGGTTTTCCAGGTCATCTATTGGAATCAGAGTCGAGGATTCGATATGCCCCAGGGGGCCTCGGTATTCTTCCGATGAGCGAACGTCAACCACCAGCACGTCCCATGTTGGCTCCGCACGACCTCAGCGAATGGTTGGGGGCAGATAAGCGTTT